>JBAVEY010000363.1:0-6793 GCA_049587975.1 Actinomycetota bacterium
CCTCTTCGCCGTGGCCCTCTTCGCCGTGGCCCTCTTCGCCGTGGCCCTCTTCGCCGTGGCCCTCTTCACGGTCGTCTTCCTGCTTGTAGCCTTCTTCGTCGGCACGGTTTACCGCCCCTCTAACGTAGTCCTGTCTTGCCCGGTGATTACATCCCTCAAGGCCCCTCGGGGCAAGAGGCTCGAAGACGTCGCGGACAACGTCGATCCGCAAGTTCCTGGGAACCTGCGTCCATCAGCCGTGACGCCTGCGACTCCAACCCTTGGCGACGATCCGATTCAACGCATCGCGGTCGAACGCCTGAAGCGTGGTGGTGCGCACGTTTCCGAGCGACCCGGTTTGAAGCAGCACCGAAGTGGCGGTCTCTGCATCGGCCTCGTAGCCGGGCTGACGGGCTGGACGTGGGGCGGATGCGGTTGCTGAGGATCGTCGAGATCGCCGAGATCCTCGGCGTTAGCAAACAACGCACCCACCAGCTCGCGGACGAGGAAAGGTTCCCCGATCCGGTCGAGCGGGATGGTCGCGGCCGTCTCTGGAACCGCCGGCAGGTGGAGGCGTGGGCGATCCTGGGGGCAGCGGCAGGCCGTGCCCGGGAACAGGCGGGAACCCGGGCAGCTTTCCCAAGGTCCTTAGACCGGTGCCCCAAGATCGCGGCCCGATGCCATGCGCGGGTCGTAGTCGAGGCATCGTCCCGCCGGCGTATTGGGGCTACGCCTGCCCTCTGCAGCCCTATGCCTCGGATGTGTGCCCCACATGGCGGGCCTTCGGAAGCCGGCTGACGCAGTTACTCGCCGCCCTTTTGGATGTAGTTCTGAACGAACTCTTCCGCGTTCTCTTCGAGCAGGGAGTCGATCTCATCGAGAATCTCGTCCAGGTCGGTCTTGAGGTCCGCAGCGTCCACCCCGTGTTCGGTCTGCTCGGTCTGAGCCTCTTCGGACCTGGGGTGGCGGCTCTTCTGCTGCTCTTGGATTCGCATGGTGTTCTCCGTCCGTCACCATGATGTATCGGCAGCGAGGCGGGTCTGCTCAATAGCCGGGCCGTGCGCAGATTCGACTCCCTCCTCATGCCTCTAACCGCGAGGAGACGCCGAGCTGACAAACGTCGCCCGCCTTCATGCCCCCTTGACGCTAGCTGGGCTGCCCGTCGGGCGGACGGCAGTTCAATCCGGGCCAGCCAGTCCAGGTACATCTCAGCGCCTCCAGCACGTTCGCGACCTCCTACACTCCGCACGATGAGGAATAGTGATGAGCAGCGCGCGCTCACACAGAACGATCTCCTGCAGGTACAGGCCATCCTCGTCGCCTTGCACGACTTGCTCGGCCCGGAGCTCATCGGTGCTTACCTGCACGGTTCCGCCGTCCTCGGGGGACTCCAGGCACGAAGCGACATCGACGTGCTCGCGGTCTCGGCGACGCCGCTTACGCACGAGCAGAAGGAGCGGATGATTGTTCGCCTGCTCGCCGTGTCGGGACCTGATCCGGATACCGCCCCGCCGCGTCCGATTGAGTTGACGATCGTGGTCGCGTCGGAGATCCGACCATGGCGATACCCGCCAGCAGTCGACTTCCAGTACGGGGAGTGGTGGCGTGAGGAGTTCGAGGGCGGCGAGGTGGACCCCGGGCCGTCAAGGACCGATCCCGATCTCGCGGTCATGATCGCGATGGCGCTACGCGCAGACGTGCCGCTGGCCGGACCCCCGGCGTCGCAGGTCTTCGACCCCGTTCCGCGAGCGGACTTCGTGCAAGCGCTCGTCGCCGGATTGCCCGGGTTGCTCGCCGACCTCGAGACGGATACCCGAAACGTGGTGTTGACTCTCGCCCGGGTGTGGAACGGCGTCGTCACGGGTGGTGTCGAATCGAAGGCTGCTGCGGCTGATTGGGCGCTCCCGCGCCTTGCCGCCGGTCATCGCCAGGTGCTCCAGCGCGCCCGCGACATCTACGTCGGTGCCGAGGAAGAGCACTGGGGAGACCTTCGTGGCCGACTTCAGCCGTTCGCACAAGCCGTCATTGCTCAGGTCGGGATGGCGAGCGATAGGTAGGGGAGTTGCTCATATCCCCTTGACGATATCTGGGGTGCCCACACGCCGGACGGCACGCTCCGTCTCAGGGACAGAGACCTTGTACGTAGGTTCTGTGATGGGCGGGGTGGGTGCCCGCGCCGGCGCGCCGACATCCGTAACGGTCTGTTTGCGGTGGGGAGCATCAGTCCATCACGTGAGGGGTTAGGATTAGAGCGCCTCGAAAACGGCACCCTGGGTCTAGGAACGATCGACAGGTCGGTTGCGCTAACTGGGCTCTCTGCGTACCAACTGTGGGCAAGTCCGTAAAGGCGAGAAAGCGTCTACACGCCCGATTCTGGGAGCGGCTTCGATCCTTCTCGCAGCCTGTGGCAGCGACGGCGGGGGAAACGGCAGCACAGCCGAAACCGGCACCACTGGCGAGACGGGTCCGACCGGGGGAGGAACGACGATCACGATCGAATCGACGGCCTCCGGATTCGAACCGAACACGATCACCGTATCCGGCCCGACGGAGATCACGGTCACGAACAACGACAGCGTGACGCACACGTTCACGCTGGACGACAACAGCGCCAGCGAGCTACTCGCGGGAGGCGCGACGGTGACCGTCAGCGTGGACGTCTCGGAGACGACGGGCTTCCACTGCAATATCCACCCGGAGATGACCGGGACGATCGAGGTCGTCTAACCGGAGATTTCTCGACTTCCACAGAACGCGGTCCCCGAGTCGCAACCAGCCACTCGGCCCTTACTCTAATGATCCGAGGTCTCACGGATGCCACCTCCTTAGCCCGGCAGCGCCAATCACTCTGCATCCTCGGCCGACCGACCCAAGGGGACCTTGGTCCCGAGGAACCCAGGACCCAGCCACAAAGGCCTTCCGCTTTGGAGCGCACCGCGCGGCGGTGATAAAGCGTCACGCGGGGAATCCGCTAGCAGGAGCCGGATACTCCGACGCGTCCTTCCGCGACGTGGTCTGAGGGAGGATCATCCATGAGTAGCCTGGCCGAAGCGCTACCGCGCCCCCGAGCCCGCAGCGACCGATTGGCGACCGATGTGACCACGGTCGTCGCCGGGAGCCTGCTCATCGCCGGGCTAGCCCAGATCTCGATCAAGCTGCCGTTCACGCCGGTGCCCATCACGGGCCAGACCCTGGGCGTGCTGATCGTCGGGACCTCGTTTGGCTTGCTTCGGGGCGGACTGGCGCTGGCGCTCTACCTTGCGGAGATCGCAATCGGGTTGCCGTTCGCCGCCGAGACCCAAGGAGGCCTAGCCCGACTGACGCTCTCAACGCCGAGCGGTGGGTTCCTTTGGGGATTCCTGGCAGCGTCGCTGTTGATGGGCTGGCTCGCGAACCAGGGCTGGGATCGAAGCCTGCGTTCGTCGATCAGCGTGATGCTGCTCGGGACCGTCGTGATCTACCTATTCGGGCTGCCTTGGCTGCACGCATCGCCGACGTTCGAGGCATTCCTGGGGCACCGGCCCTCCATCCAAGAAGCTCTTGAGGCTGGCCTGTACCCGTTCGTGGTCGGCGACCTGCTCAAGTTGCTTGGGGCGGCATGCGCCCTGCCGCTCGCATGGCGACTGGTTGATCGCCGAGACGACGCGTAACTCTGGGAAGCACTACGTGGGCTTGGGGAGCCGCAAGCTTCGGCCGATGGTCGACTACATAGATGGTATGAACACGTCTCATCCAAGACTGGATCGTTTCAACCTACGTTGATGCTGTCGGCCCAGGTCAGCGGCCACGCGAGTAGTCCCCTGATGGGATCCCCCTCCCGCTGAAGTTTCGCGGACGACCGCTGAGACGGAGCACATGTCCATCTACCTGCGGACATTCATAGTCGAAGCGCCGCCGGGCGTATCGGCGGACGTGTCTTCCGTCGATGTCTCGCAGTTCGAATCCCGGCGCCTCGAGGGACGAAGAGGCTCTTGCTTCGGTCGCGTCGCCGATGACGCCTGGGGGCGAAGACGCTCGCCGAGTGGCAGAAGGTACGGCGTCCGCGCCGAACGAGCCGACGCGTCTCGACTCCTGAGGGGTGTGGGTTCGCATCGAAGGCGACATCCCGCGGGCCTTCGAGCGGCGCTCCCCGACGGCGCGAAGCGATCGTGACGTCGGTCGGCCTTGCTTGGGCCGAAAGTCGTACGACGAGCCCTTCGCCGTTCGTCCGATTGTTCGCCCGCCGGGTGACGGCAAGGGCAGTTGGTACGGCCGGTTCACGGAAGGTCAGGGCAGGCTTGCCACCGGAGAGGCGGTGTTGGTCCTACCTAATGGTGAGTCCGGTCGAATCGTCATCGACTACCTCGACGCGTTCTCGGGCGCGTCTGGCACCTTCATGGGGTCCAAGCGCTGCCCCCAGCCTAGCTAGTCCACTCCGCCCGAGAGGAGAGCGAACAGAGCCCCGAAGAGCCCGCCGTCACCAACCACGCGAGGTAGGCGAGCAGACACATCCCCAGGAAGCCCGCGATGAGAGCGATCGGGTAGAGGATGACCAGCCCCGCCTGGCCCAGGTGGTAGGGTCAGCTTCCTCGTGACCCGAGTCTAGGGGTCTGCCTCTGACAACGCGGGGTTGGCCTCAGCGGTGGTTCGGCTTGGCCGTTCCGTAGATACTCCCGCTATGCAGGTCGAGATTCGGACGCCAATGCGGCCCGACGATCGGGAGGAGCTCTTCGAGCTGCTCTTCGAACTCGGCTATGAGCCACACGATGTCCCGCCTGTCGACGATCGAAGTGCGGGAGTGCCTCCGTTTGTGCTTTGGTTTGCCGAGCACATCGGTGCCCCAGCAGCATTACTCGCCGGTCAAGCAGTAGCTCGATTCCTCTTCCGTAAGCACGGCAGCCGCGCGACGAAGAGCCACGTCAAGGTGATCTACGGTCCGAACGACGAGAAGCTAGCCGAGGTCCCGATTACCGACGACGAATAGCAGCGTGCCGGGGCGGTACGCGACCCTGACGCCCGAGCCCAAAGCGCGACGCCCCTGAGCGATCGTGCTTGTTATCCCTTCATCAGAGAACACAAAGTGCCGGCTTGGAGCCTCGTATGGCGTGTTGATGACGGGGTTTTCGATGGTTTTCAGCCATATCTCGGGCGAGTCTAGCCTTCGACCCCTAAGTCGGTCCACCGGACCCATTGGATCTCGGTGACAGCAAGGAAACCGGATGAGCCCATTCACCGAACTTCAGTCTTGCGCCGCCGAGCCTGGCCTGAGTGAGCGGTGGCTGGCTCTCCACCGCATGGAGATGAGAGATGAGACGATTCGGCGGATGAAGGTCTCCGTACTCGATGACTACTTCGACACGATCCGGTAAGCGAGCGCGTCGGAGGAGACCGGGTTACACCGCGCCGGTCAGGAGTCACACCGCGCCGGTCAGGGCGAGATCTTGATCGCGAACTTGCCGCGCGAGCGCTCCTCCCCTACGAGCCGGAGCGCCTGCGGGAGCTCGTCGAAGGTGTACGACCTCGTGATCGGGACGCTGAGCATGCCGTCCGCCGCCATCTGGACGACTCGCGCGAAGGTCTCGGGGTCGGTGTGGCCGATCATGTTCGTCGCGACGACACCGCGTTGGGCGAGCGCTTCCACGTCGGCGCCGCCTACCGTGGAGGCGATCCTCCCGCGGTTCTTCACGAGGTCGGTCAGGGCGCCGAACCCGTCACCGACGTGCGCCGCGACGATCAGGCCGTCGACGCCCTCGGGATACCGTTCCAGCATCGCCGCCACGACGTCGCCCGAGTAATCCACGATCTCGTCCGCGCCGAGCCCACGGATCCAGGCCTCGTCCTGAGGCAGCGCCGACGCGACGACCTTGGCACCGCGAGCCGCGGCGAGCTGAACGGTGTACGAGCCCACGCCCCCCGTCGCGCCCACGATGAGCTCGATGTCGCCCTCGGATGCCTCGACCGTCTCCACGCAATGGAACGCCGTGAGGGCCGCGAGCCCGAGGCATGCGGCCCGCTCGAAGTCGAGGTTCCCCGGCTTGTGCACGATGAAGCCGTCGAGGGGCACGGCCACGAACTCGGCGTAGGCGCCGCGCCACAGGTGCGGCTCGGTGGGGACGATACCGGTGACCTCGTCGCCCACGGCGAACCCCGTCACGCCCTCGCCGAGCGCGTCGATCTCGCCTGCGTGGTCCTTGCCTATCACGACGGGGTACCGGTGCTCCATCATGGCCCGGGCCATGCCCTTCGCGACGAACACATCGAACCCGTTCACCGAGGAAGCCCGCACCTTCACCCGGACCTCGCCCGGCCCCGGTTCGGGGGTCGGGACCTCGATCACCGCAGCCGGAGCTCCCTCGTCTACAAGTCCGAACGCCTTCATGCTCCCTCCCTACGCTCGCGCGACGGCTCCGTGGAGCCGTGAACTGAAGGCGACAACCTGCCTCCGCATGGAAACCTTCTCGGCCACGACTGAAACCACGCTAGCCGGGCGGGGCTGCCTGATCGAGTTTCTTGTACCTCACGGCGTCGCTACAGGTGCTCCAGGAGGTAGTCGACGTACTGCGATCGAAGGGTGCCGGGGAGGTCGCGGTCGGCCCGGGTGTAGCCGTTGATGGCGGAGACCGTGCTGACGATGTCCATGCCCGAGTCCTCGAGGTCGCCGACCTCGCCCTCGGCCGCAGGGATCGAGCGCAGGAGGTGCCATAGCCAATCGAGGTCGCCTTCCGCCTTGGCCGTTCCGATGGCTCGGTCGTGCAGGTCGCGGGAGGTCATGGTCTCGAGGTCCTCGCGGGCGATCACGGTGCAACCCTACCCCGCGGTGGTGGCGACCACCCAG
>JBAVEY010000364.1:0-23786 GCA_049587975.1 Actinomycetota bacterium
GCGCGGGAACGGCGGCCGGGCGCCAGCCGCGCGGTCGGAGGCCAGCCGGGCGGTGACGGCGCCGCCGAGCGACGGCGTGACGGGGAAGGCGAGCTCGTCCCGAAGCGACACGAGGGCCACGACCAGGCGTTCGTCGGTCATCGGTCGGTCACGCATCGCTCGGCCGCTCCATCTCCTGTCGAAGGCGCCCCAGCGCGCGGGAGAGCCTCGACTTCACGGTCCCCGGTCTGATCGCGAGCGTTCGGGCGGTCTCGGCCTCCGAGAGCTCGAGGAGGTAGCGGTAGGCCACGACCAGCCGTTCCGGCTCGCTGAGGCGTTCGAGCGCCTCGAGCAGCATCGCCCGTTCCTCGAGTCCCAGGGCCGCGGTCTCGGGGGACGGGGCCGCGTCCCCCGAGCCGCGGTCCCGCGCGAGGTGCATCGTGAGGCGCTCGCGCCGACCGACCGACCGCCGCCGGTTCTTCGCCTCGTTCGAGACGATCCGCAGGATCCACGGGCGGAACGCCTCGCCCGGCCGGAAACGGTCGAGCGCGTAGAAGGCCTTCACGAAGGCCTCCTGCGCGGCGTCCTCGGCCTCGGCGGAGCTTCGCGTGATCAGCCATGCCGTGCGGAACGCCACCTCCCGGTATCGCTCCACGAGCTCGCCGTAGGCCGCGACGTCGCCAGCCCGCGCGAGCCGTGCGAGCTCGACGTCCTCCAGTGGACGGCCCTCCACTCGGTCGGTCACCCTGCTCTACACCGGGCGGGCGCCGCCGGTTCCCCGTGGGCCGCTAGGAGCGCTTCCCGTTGCCGAACGTCTGCTCGGCGAAATCGGTGATCCCCGAGAGCAGGTTCGTGAACTCCATCGGGATCACGAACTTCGTCGAGGGCGACTGACCGATCTGCTTGAGCGTCTCCAGATACTGCAGGCTCATGGTCTTGGCGTCGACGCCCTGCGCGGATTCGAAGATCCTCGTGAGCGCGAGCGCGAACCCCTCGGCCCGAAGGATCGCCGCCTGTCGGTCGCCCTCCGCGTTCAAGATCGCGGACTGCTTGTTGCCCTCGGCCACGGTGATCGCCGCTTGTTTGGCTCCCTCGGCCTCCGTCACGACGGCGCGTCGGGTCCGCTCGGCCGACATCTGACGAGTCATCGCGTCCTGGACCTGTGGAGGCGGGATGATCTCGCGGATCTCGACGTTCGTGACCTTCACGCCCCAACGCTCGGTCACCTCGTCGAGCTTCACCCGCAGGATCTCGTTCATCGCCTCGCGCTTGGCGAGCACGTCGTCCAGCGACATGTCGCCGACCACCGAACGGAGGGTGGTCGCGGCGATGTTCTGGGCCGCGCCCGCGAAGTTGCCCACCTCGATCACCGACATCCGGGCATCCACGACCCGGTAGAACACGATGAAGTCGATCGAGATCGTGGCGTTGTCCTCGGTGATCGCGGCCTGGTGGGGGATCTCCAGGTACAGCTCACGCAGGTCGACCCAGACGCCCTTGTCGACGAACGGGATCAGCAGGACGAGCCCCGGGCCCTTGGCGCCGATCGCGCGGCCCAGGCGGAACACCATCAGCCGTTGGTATTCGCGGACGATCTTGATCGCCTGAGGGACGATCAGGATGAGCAGCAGCAGGATGACACCGACGCCGATCGCCAAGGGGATCACGGTTGGCTCCCTCCTCGTTGCCCTTCGGCGGTCGCCCTCGCCGGCGCCTCCGTGGGTTCGACCCTGAGCTTCAATCCTTCCATCTGGACGACCCGGACGTGCTCGCCCCTGCGGGGCGTACCTCGGGTGGATTCGGCGGTCCAACTCTCGGACGCGATCTGGACCACCCCGGTGGGGTTGAGGTCGCGCAGGACGATGCCTTCGAGCCCGACGAGCTGCTCGTCCCGCGTGATCGACTTCCGATGCCGCAGGCGCATCGCCGCGCGGATCACGATGAGGAAGAAGAACGCGGCGAACGCGGCCACCGGCACGATCACGAGCGGCGAGACCGACACGCCCGGCACCGAGGTGTCGAACAGGAACAGGCCGCCGAGGACCAGGCACACGATGCCGGCGATCGCCGGCAGGCCGACGCCGGGGTGCAGGAGCTCGAGCACGAAGAACACGAGCGACGCGGCGAGCAGGACCACCCCGATCAGCTGGACCGGAAGCATCCCGAGGGCGACGAGCGAGGCGACGAACATCAGGGCGCCGAGCGTGCCGACGATCCCACCCGGGATGAAGAATTCGGCCACGATGAACGCGAGGCCCAGCCAGAAGAAGACGAAGGCGAGGTTCGGGTCCAGGAGCGAGTGGAGGAACCCAGCGAAGAACCCCATCGTGTCCTCGGTCACGGTGGCCCCGGCCAGGTCGAGCGTGACGGGTTCGCCCGCCACCTGAACGGTCATCCCGTTCACGTCCGCGAGCAGCGTGGGCACGTCCGGCGCGATGAGGTCGATCACGCCGAGCCGCAGGGCCTCCTCCGCCGAGACGCTCTCGGCTTCCCGGACCGCCGACTCCGCCCACTCCGCGTTCCGATCACGGGCCTCGGCGATGCTCACGATGTACTCCGCGGCGTCGTTCACCGCCTTCTCCGACGCGACGGCGCCCGACAACCCGACCGGCTGGGCCGCGCCGACGTTGGTCGCCGGTGCCATCGCGGCGATGTTCGTCGACAACAGGATGAACGTGCCGGCCGAGGCCGCCCGCGCGCCCTGGGGCGAGACGTAGCCGATCACGGGGACGTGCGCGTTCAAGATCGCCTGGGTGATCTGCCGCATCGAGGAGTCGAGGCCGCCGGGTGTGTCGAGCGTGAGCAGGACGGCGGCCGCTCCCTGGTCCGCGGCGGAGGCGATGCCACCTTCGACGTGGTCGGCCACGAAGGGGTCGACGACCCCGTCGATGCGGAGCTCGACGACGACGGGTGCGTCGGATCGTGCCCACCCGGGCGCCGCCCAGAGCGCGCAGATCGAGGCCGCGAGCATGCTCAGCGAGACGAGACGTCGCAGGGTCACCACGTCACCACTCGCATCATCGCACCACCGCCAGGAGATGCGCGGATATCCTCGACGCGTGAGAGCCATCGTCGCCCTCGCGTGCCTCCTGGTGATCGGGTGCTCGTCCGTCTCGGCGGCCGCGGGCGAGGAGCGGGGACCGTTCGTGGGCTCGGTGTCGCGGATCGACCGCGACACCAGGCGACTGATGATCGGTTCCTCCTGGGACGAGGGGTGCCCGACCCCGATCAGGGCGCTGCGGCTCGTTCGGATCACGTACGTGGGGTTCGGCGGAGAGGCCCGGCTCGGCCGGCTCGTCGTGCACCGGCGTTGGGCGGAGGAGATCCTCGGCGTCTTCCGCCGGCTCTATCGAGCGGGGTTCCCGTTCCGCCGCGTCCTGCTCGTGGACCGCTACGACGGGGACGATCGCGATTCGATGCGCCACGACAACACGTCGGCCTTCAACTGCCGATACGTGGCTGGGACCACCAGGTGGTCCCAGCACGCGTACGGGCGCGCGATCGACATCAACCCCGTCGAGAACCCGTACGTCGACGGTTCGCACGTCTCCCCGCGGAGGGGGCGCCGATACCTGGATCGGTCGAACGTCCGGCCCGGGATGGTCGTGAGGGGTGAGATCGTGGTGCGGGCCTTCAGACGGATCGGTTGGGGATGGGGCGGAACCTGGTCGTCCGCCAAGGACTACCAGCACTTCTCCGCCAACGGCCGCTGACGAGCGGTGGGGTAGGCTCGAGGAGCCTCGCGCCGAGGGCTCAGACACGCTGCGAACGAGCCGGGCGTGCGGGGGCGTCGAATGTGTGACCGCATGGCATGATGACGAAGGCCCACCGTCAAGCTTCCGGCGGTGCGGCGGGCGTATACCTGGAAGGAGAGCGGGTGAGCACTCGGCCCGACGGTCCGCTCCTCGCGCGCGAGGAGCAGCAACTCGTGGAGGGACTCCTTGCCGGGAACGACGACGCGGTGCGCGCGCTCTACGCGCGGTTCGCACGTCCGATCTTCACGCTCGGCCTCCGGCTGCTCGGGAGCGCGGAGGCGGCCGAGGAGTTGACCCAGGACGTCTTCCTCGCAGCGTGGCGCAAGGCCGCGCGTTTCGATCCCGCCCGCGGGCGGCTCTCCACCTGGCTGATGACGATCGCCCACAACCTCGCCGTCGACCGACTCCGCCGTGAGACGGGCGTGACCCGTCCCCACCTCGTCCTGGTCGACGAGGTCCCCGAGCTCGGATGGGTGGATGAGGAGGAGCCGCTGATCGAGCGCGACGCGGCGATCCGTGCCCTCGCATCGCTCTCCGACGCCGAGAAGCGGCTGCTCGCGCGCGCCTACTTCGGCGGTCTCACCGCTCGCGAGATCGCCGAGAGCGACGGGATCCCGCTCGGGACGGTGAAGACCCGGCTGCGAACCGCGCTCATCAAGGTGCGCCGCGCCAACCAGGACAAGGAGCGGCCGTGACCTGCCTCGAGGTGCGTGAGCTCCTCCCGGAACACGCGATCGGTGTGTTGAGCGACCCCGAGCGCGAACGGATCCGGCGTCACCTCCAGTGGTGCGCGGGATGTCGGAAGGAGGCCGGCGATCTCGAACAGGCGGCGTCGACGCTCGCGTTCGGGCTCGCCCCCGCGCCCGTCCCCGAGGAGCTTGGTGAGCGCGTGGTCGCGCGGGTGCATCGGGCGGCAGGCGCGCCCGGGACCCGTCGTCGCGCCCGGACGGCGGTGGCGGCGCTGATCGCCGCGACGGTCGCGTTCGCGAGCCTGGGATGGGGTGCGGTCATGGCCGGCCGCGCCGATCGGTTCGCCGACCGGGCCGCGCAGGCCGAGCGGGAACAGGAGGCGGCCATCGAGCGGTTCCAGATCGTGCTCTCACAGGTGATCCCGAGCGACGGCGTCTCGTCGAGTGAGACCCACCTCGGCCAGCTGACCCCGGTGGCGGGAGGTTCGGGCGGAGGGTTCTCGCTGCAACTCGTCTCCCCGAGGTTCCTGGACTTCGTGATGGTGATCGTGAACGGCCTGACCGACCCCGGCCACCTGCCGCTGCAGGTCTGGCTGGTCAACGAGCGGGGTCGGCAGCTGCGGGGCGGCGAGATCGACGAGCTCGACGCGGACGGTGGGGCCGAGGTCTACCACGAGTACAAGACGCAGAGCCTCCGCGGCTTCACCACGGTGAACGTGGTCGACTCCACGGGTCAGGTCGTCCTCAGCGGGACGATCGACCAGACCGCCTAACGCGGGGCGGTCACCGGAGCTCGAGGTCCTGCGCGAAGGTCCCTGTGAAGCCCATCTCGACGGGGGTGTCGGCGACACCGGGGATCCCCTGGAGCTGCATCGAGATGTCGAACGTCCCGTGGCTCTGCGTGCGCAGGAGTTCCTTCGCCGCCAGGTCGACGAAGCTCGTCTGGGTGAGCCCGCCCTGCCCGTCGTACGAGATCGTCCCGCCGGCGAGCGCGTCCAGGTTCCCCGGACCGGTCGATCCGGCGAGCTCCGGGCCGAGCGCATCGAGCAACTGCGACAGGTCCAGCGTCACGTCGAGTGGCACCGTCATCTGGGTCTCGATCACCGCGGCGTCTCGCCCGTCGACGGTCTCATTGCGGGCGTAGGTGCTCGACGCCGAGAACTCGATCGTCCCTTCGCCGAACGGGAAGTCCTGCGAGAACTCCTTCTCCCACGTGTCCCCCACCGAGACCGCGTCACCGGCGTCCGGCAGGATCGGCGTGAGCTGTCCCATGCCCGGGAACATGATGCCCTGGGTCCCCGCGGCCCCCCCGAGCGCGATCCCTCCGGCCGACAGCACCCGGCCGTCCGCCGCGATCTCGATCCGCACCGGCGGGACCGGCGTGGACGGCACCTCGGACCCGTTCAGCGTCCCGCTCATCTCCGAGACCGTGATCTCGATCGTGGCCGTCCCGGCGTCGTCGACCGACACCACCTTCCAGCCGACCACCTGGGTGACGTCCATCGACAGCGGCTCGTCCCCGAACAGGGGAGACGAGACGTGCGCGTCCATGGTCTGGTGGATGGCGTACGTCCGCTGCTGCCCCGCCGTGAACGACAGGGAGAGGGGTTGGGCATCCGCGCGATCGCTCCGTGTGATCGCGATCGCGGCGAAGCCAGCCACGACCACGAGGACCACGGCGATCGCCACGACGACGGTCCATCGGCGTCGCCGGGGCGGCGCGGCCGGCTCCGGGGGAGGTGGGATCGAGACCTTGGGGAACGAGGTCTGGCTCATCGATGGGTCCTTCCTTCCAGCTCATCGGCCAGCTTCATCGGCCAGCTTTATCGGCCAGCTTCATCGGCCAGCTTCATCGGCCGACGCGGCCGTCGCGGGCTCGCTTCCATCCTCCCACATCGGCATCCGAGCCCTAGTCGGACAGGGCCGTCGCGAGGAACGCCAGCGACCGTGGGTACCGATAGCCGATCCCCATGTGGCCGGCGTCGAACAGCTCGAGCGTGTGCTCAACGCCGATCGCCTCCAGCTCCTTCGAGACGGCGACCGCCCCGTTGTCCAGGAACCACTCGTCCCTGGTCCCGGCCTCCACCCAGATCGCTCGCATCGAGCGCATCTCCTCCGCGTGTTCGGGGATCATCCTGACCGGGTCCTTCTGGAGCCAACGCTGCCAGACCTCGTCGACCAGCTTGCCGGTGGTGGCGTCGAACGGGAGACGAACCGTCCCGTCCTCGTCCGTCGAATAGCAGGCGGCCATGCACCAGTCGTTGAGGAGCACGTCGTCTTCCTCCTTGGAGAACGCGGGACGCGAGCGGAAGTCCTCCCAGAAGCGGTCGAAGGAACCCCCGTAGTGCCTGCGGAGCGCACGGACGCTCTTCGCGAACTCGGGGAGGTAGCACGCCTCGAACAGGGCATCGCCTGCGTGCGAGGCGAGCGCCGAGAAGACGTCCGGACGCAGCATCGGGGTCACGAGCGCGCCGTAGCCACCGCTCGACTTGCCCTGGATGCCCCGATGGTCCCGGTCGGCGATCGTGCGGTACCGCTCGTCGACGAACGCGACGACCTCATCGGACAGGAAGTCCTGGTACCGACCCGTGCCGGGCGAGTTGAGGAACTGGCTGCCGCCGAGCGATGTCCAGCAGTCGACGAACGCGACCAGCGTCGGCGGGGCGTCCCCCGATGCGAACAGCTCGTCGACGTTTTCCGGATAGCTCGGGCGGAACGCCTCGCGGTTGCGCCACATGTCGAGCTGGCCGGTGAGCCCCTGGATCACGTAGACGCAGGGGTACCGGTGATCGGGCTCGGTTCCGTAGCCGGGCGGCGTGTAGACCCAGAGAGGGCGGACGTTCGGATCCCCGAGCGGATTGCCCCGCAGGGCTTCGCTCTCGATCTCGTGCTCGTCGATCGTGCCGATGAATCCGCGGCTCCACGGTTCCACGTTGGGCTCCTTCGTCTCGGGTGTGCCTGGGGAACGAACCCCCATATCATGGCCGCATGATGCCCGAGATCTCCGAGGTCGTCGGCATCGGTCTCGCGGGGGGCCAGGGGGTGCGCGCTCGCCCGCTCACCTTGAAGGCGCCGGGCTACCTGCGTTCGAAGGCCGCGATGTCATTCCTCGGCCGGCGGTTGATCCGGTGGGTCCTGCAGATCCTGTCGAGCGAGGGCATCAAGGACTACTACGTGATCGCGCACGGCAAGGAGAACCGCTACCAGATCAAGGTCATGATCGGGTACGGCGAGGGGTTCGGGGTCGATGTGAAGTACTCGCCGGTCAAGTACGACGCGCTGTCGACCGGCAGCGCGGACTCGGCGCTTCGGATGATGGAGTACTGGGACATCTCGCAACCCGCGCTCGTGTTCCCGACCGACTCGGTGATCGACTTCGACCTCGCGCCGATGGTGGAGGAGCATCTGCGGCGCGGGGCGGTCGCTACGATCGCGGCGATGACCCGCGAGCCCGACGAGGTGGCGGAGAAGTACGGCGTCATGCTCACCGACGACGACGGCCGCGTGACCGAGTTCGTCGAGAAGCCGACGCTCGGCGAGCTCCGCGAGCATCTCCACGCCGAGACCGACGAGGCCTTCCGGCAACTACCGCTCATGACGAACGCCGGCTTCTATCTCCTGGATACGCTGGTCATCCGGGGTTTGATCGGAAACGCGCAGGTCGAGCGCCTCCGCCGGACCCGGTTCGACTTCGGCAAGGACCTGTTGCCATGGCTGGTTGGCAACGGCTACCCCGTGTACGCGTTCCCCGTGCGCCGGATCGGCGACCTGGGCAACGTGCGGGACTACCTCGAGACGATGTGCGATGTGCTCCGGGGCGAGTTCCAGGCGGTCGACCGGCTGCTGGGGCCGCCCTTCGACGCCGACCGCAACGTCTGGATCGCGCCCGAGTCACTCGCGATGCGAGACTCGACGAGCGGGAAGACGCTCGCGGAGAAGATCGCCGAAGGGCTCGTCGAGATCGGTCCGGCCGTGCGGATCGGTCGGTTCTGCGAGATCCACCCACGCGTGCGGATCCGAGAGTCGAACCTCGATGACGACATCGAGGTGCAACGCGAGGCCTCGATCGAGCGTTCGCAGATCCGCGACGGCGCGATCATCGGTCCGTCCGCGCGCCTGTCCGAGGTGGTCGTTGGGTCGATGTCCGAGGTCCGATCCGAACCCTTCAACCCCACCTCGATCGAGCGGTTCGTCGCCCTCGGCGACGAGGTCATCGTGTATCCGGGCGTGCACCTGGCCGACGAGATCTCCGTCTATCCGCGGCTGAAGCTCCCGTTCGGCATCGACGTCCCCGCCGACACCGAGCTCGCCGGTCCGGCGGACGTCCTGCGCCACCTGTAGCGGATGCGGGTCTGAACGGGATGCGGATCGGCCTCGCGCTCCCGCACTACGACTTCTCGATCCCCGGGATGTCTCCGATCCGCTTCCCGGCGGTCGCGGAAGTCGCGGTCCGCGCCGAGCATCTGGGGTTCGACAGCGTGTGGATGTCCGACCACCGGTTCGCCTCGCTCCGTCGCTACGGAGGCGGGGACGAGCGCTACGGGTCGCTCGAGCCCCTCGCGACGCTCGCCGCGCTCGCACCGCTCACCGAGAAGGTCCGGCTGGGCACGCTGGTGCTCTCCGCTGGGTTCCGTCACCCGGCGATCGTCGGGAAGTCGGCGACGGTGATCGATCGGCTGTCGAACGGTCGTCTCGACCTCGGCCTCGGCGCCGGATGGTTCGCCGAGGAGTACGAGGCGTTCGGCTACGGCTTCGGGTCGGTCGGTGAGCGGTTCGCCCTGCTCGAGGAGACCGTGGGCTACCTCGGCGCCCTGTTCGGGGACGAGCCGGCGTCGTTCGAGGGCGAGCGGTTCACGCTCCGCGGGGCATACAACCACCCGAGGCCGGTGCAGGAGCCACGCCCGACGCTGCTCGTCGGCGGCAAGGGCGGCCCGCGGCTGCTGCGGCTCGCCGTGCGGCACGCTGACGGATGGAACACCGTCTGGCGGTGGACGCCCGAGGCCTACGGGGAACGGGCCGTCGCCGCGCGTGAGGCCTGCGAGCTCGCCGGACGCGATCCACAGACCTTCCGCTTGTCGTTGGGTCTGTACACGGTCGTGGGCGAGGACGACGCCGACGTCGCTCGGCGGTACGAGCGGATGCGCGAGCGGCTGCCCGCGGGCGTCGTGGACGCCCTTCCGCTCGACGAACTGCGCCGGGACGGGTTGGTCGGCACGGCCGACGAGGTCCTCGAACGCCTGGCTCGTTTCGCCGCGCTCGGTGTGAGCGAGCTCGTCGTGGGTCCTGCGCCGATCTGGTTCGCCATGCCGGACCCCTCGATGCTTGACCTGCTTGCCGAGCGGGTGCTGCCCGTCGCGCGGCGCCTCTGATGGAGCCGCTCGAGGCCGCCGTCTCGGTCCTGCGCGAGGAGGGGGGGCCGCTGCACTGGACGAAGATCCAGGACCTGGCGCTGCGACGAGGCTACCTCGACCCCTTCGAGATCCCCGACGTGCGCAAGGCGTTGCTCGCGGCGCTCACCGATGGTGTCCGCGGTGGGAAGCTGTCGAAGGTGTCCACCGGCGTCTACGCGCTGACGGCGGTACCGGGCTAGCGGCGGTAGGCGATCCTGGAGAAGCGCTCGAGCTTCTCGAACCGATGCTCGGCCTCGACGATCCGGACGGTTCCCGAACGCGAGCGCATCACCATCGAGAAGGTCGTCGCGCCGTCGGGCCAATACTTCACGCCGCGCAGCAGTGACCCGTCGGTGATGCCGGTGGCCGCGAAGAAGACGTCCTGGCCGGCGACGAGGTCGTCGGTCGTGAGGACGCGCTCGATGTCGAACCCGTCGTCGAGCAGCTGCTGCCGCTCGCTCTCGTCCCGCGGGTAGAGCCGACCCTGGATCGCGCCGCCCAGGCACTTCAGGGCGGCCGCGGCCACGACGCCTTCGGGCGTGCCGCCGATGCCGAGCAGCAGGTCGAGGCCCGACCGTCGGGTCGTCGCCGCGGCGATCGCGCCGGCGACGTCGCCGTCGGTGATGAGATGGACCCTGGCGCCCACCTCGCGGACGCGCCTGATCATCTCGGCGTGGCGGTCGCGGTCCAAGATCACGACGCCGACCTCCTCGGGCCGGATGCCCTTGGCCTTGGCCACCAGGCGCACGTTCTCCTCGGGAGACGCCGTGATGTCGATCGCCTCGGCGGCCTCCGGACCGGTCGCGACCTTCTCCATGTACACCGCGGCGCCGGGGAAGAACATCGAGCCGCGCTCGGCGAGCGCGATCACCGAGAGGGCGTTCGGCTGTCCGACCGAGGTCAGCCGGGTCCCGTCGATCGGGTCGACGGCCACATCGCAGGCGGGTCCGTCGCCGGTCCCGACCGTCTCCCCGTTGTAGAGCATGGGGGCCTCGTCCTTCTCGCCCTCGCCGATCACGACCACCCCGTCCATCGAGACCGAGTCGATCATGAGACGCATCGCGTCCACCGCGGCCTGGTCGGCCGCGAGCTTGTCGCCCCGGCCGACCCATCTGCCGGCCGCGAGCGCGGCGGCCTCGGTCACGCGGACGAGCTCCATCGCGATGTTCCGATCCGGGCGTTGCTCCATCGCGTTGTCCTTCCTCGGGCTCGTCTGGTCCGGGCGATGTCCCGAACTCGGCCTGGTCATCCTACGGTCGAGCCGCCCGCTCGTGCGCGGGGGGCACCAGCCCGCGCTCTGCGCACCACTCCAGCGTCCGACGGAGGGTCGTCTCGACCGGCGTGTACCGCAGGCCGAGCTCCCGAGTGGCCTTCGACCCGTCGTACCGGTGCCCGTGCAGCAGGGACCTGACGGCCTCGGGACAGAGCGTCACATCGCGGCGCAGCAGCGCCGCGCCCGCCCCCGCGAGCTCGCCGGCGGCCATCGCGGTCCATCCGGGGACGAAGCGGATGCGCCGGGAGAGCCCCCAGATCCGTTCGAGGAGCTCGAGAGCCTCGGGGGTCGTGAGGCTCGCGCCGGAGACCAGGTATCGCTCACCGGGGGTCCCCCGCCCCTCCGCCAGGACGTGGCCGGCCGCGCAGTCGGCGATGTCGACCAGCGAGATCGTTGAGCGGACGAGGACCGGGAGGCGGCCGTTCACGACCTCGAGCAGGAGCCGGGCCGACCCGGTCGCACGTCCCGGTCCCTGGACGGATGAGGGGTTGACGGCCACGACGTCGACCCCGAGCGAGCCCGCGAGCTCGAGCACACGCCGCTCCGCGAGGTGCTTGGATCGCTCGTAGGCGGAGAGGTACGAACCGCGATGTGGCGAGTCCTCCCGACCGATCGTGCCCCGATCCTCACCGATCGCCGACGAGGACGAGGTGTAGACGAGCCGTTGCACCCCGGTGGCGGCGGCTGCGCGGACGGCGTTCGCCGAGCCCTCGACGTTCGTGCGGAGCATCTCGCGCGGATCCCGCAGACACATCGCGTTCACGCCGGCGACGTGGAAGGCGGTCGAGCATCCGTCCATCGCCTCGGTGAGCGATCCGAGATCGAGCACGTCCCCGACGACCGGCTCCGCGCCCACGGCCTGGATCGCGTCGGCGGAGGCCCGCGTTCGGGCGAGCCCCCGGACCCGGCGGCCGTCCGAGATCAGCCTCCGGACGAGAGCGCCACCGACGATCCCGCTGCCGCCGGTGACGAAGACCGGCTCGGTCACGCGGCCGGGTCGCGTGGATCGGTCGTGATCGCGCGGCGGAACCGCACGACGTACTCGAGACCGGAGAACACCGTGATGACCGCCGCCGCGATCATCGCCCATTGGTCCAGGTACAGCGGCCCGATCGGCTCGCCGGGCCGCAAGATGGCCAGGAAGATCGCGAGGAACTGGACGTTGGCCTTCGCCTTTCCCCAGACCGATGGTCGGACGAGGTCGCCGGTCGACGCCACCGCTCCCTTGAGGCCGATGATCAAGATCTCGCGTCCGATGATGATGAGCGCGATCCACGGCGAGACGCGTCCCACCCACAGGAGACCGACCAAGGCGCCCGAGACCAGCAGCTTGTCCGCCGTCGTGTCGAGGAAGTTGCCGAACACGCTCGTCTGCGCCCAGCGGCGCGCGAGCAGCCCGTCGAAGAAGTCGGTCAGCGCGGCGATCGCGAACAGCACGCTCGCCGCGGTGAACGCGGTCTCGTCGTCCGGTCCGGCGAGGATCAGCGCGAGGATCACCGGGATCAAGGCCACCCGCGCCCACGTCACGACCTTCAGGAACGCTGCGGCGCGAAGGTCGGCGGCGGTCGTCACGGCTCCGGCGGCATCGTAGCAGCGGGCCTCGTGGAGGAGGCGCGTGGCCGTGATCCTCGGTGTAGCGTCGGCGTGTGGGTCGCGAGACGCGGATTGCCGTGATCGTCGGGGCGGTGGTCCTGTTCGGCGTTGGGCTGCTGGCGGGGTTCCTGCTCGGGCGATCGGGCAACGACGAGGAGCTGGGCGCTCCATCGGCCGCGCCGGCCCAGACGACGACGACGGAACCCACGGCGCTCATCACACCGTCGCCGGGCGAGGCGCCGGCGATCTCGAGCGAAGGGCAGGTGCTGCAGGAAGGCGACCGCGCGGTGACGGCGGCGCCCTCGAACGCCGCGTGCGCAGCGCTCGTCACCGCCGGGACGCTCGGAGAGTGCGGCGAGGTGGTCGTTGGCGGCCAGCGTGTCGTCTGGGTCGTCGAGCAGGCGACGACGCCGACCGGCGCGGCTGCGTTCGCCGTCCGGATCTCGACGTTCGTGCCGGACGAGGGAGGGTGGGTCCAGTGGCTGGAGGCCTCCGATCCCGCGGGGGAACGCTGGTCCGACGTGAACGTCCTGGCCACCGATCTGACGAGCGATGGGGTGCAGGAACTACTGGTCGGGTTCCGCTCGGTCGGCGAGGCCCAGACGCTCGAGTACGACATCGTCGGGTACTCGGAGAACGCGGTGCCCGAGGTGCTCGCGCATCCGGATCCCGCGACGAAGGGATCGGTGATCGTGTCCGCGGGGACGATCCAGGAGTACGCGGCCCAGTACCCGAACGACGAGCCGGTCTGCTGCCCGCCGTCGTACTTGCGGCGGACGATCGCGTTCGAGGACTCGTTTTTCCGGGTGGTGGGCTCGGAGACGGTGGTCGTGACGGCGGTGCCTCCCTCGCAGCTCTGACCGCATAGGCTGCGTGGGTGGGCACGCCGAAGATCCTCACGGTCGACGACTACGAGCCGCTCGCGAGGGAGCGCCTGCCGGCCGAGATCTACGATTACTACGCGGGCGGGGCCGGAGACGAGTGGACCCTCGCGGAGAACCGGCGCGGCTTCGAGCGCTGGGTGATCCGGCCGCGGATGCTCACCGGAGCCTGGCCGGCGGATCCCTCGATCGAGGTGCTCGGCGCGAAGCTTGCGTTCCCCGTGCTGGTCGCGCCCTGGGCCTATCAGCGACGCGCGCATCCAGACGGGGAGCTCGCCACGGCGCGCGCGGCCGCCAGGGCCGGAACGATCATGGTGGTCTCGACCACGACGGTCGACTACCTCGAGGACGTCGCGGCCGCATCGGACCGACCGAAGTGGTGGCAGCTGTACGTCTTCACCGATCGCGGCGAGACCGTCGACATGCTGCACCGAGTCCATGCCGCGGGGTTCGCGGCCGTATGCCTCACCGCGGACTTCCCCGACAGCGGACTGCGCCATCGCGATGCCCGGAACGGCTTCGAGATGCCGATCGGGCTGCCGTCGGATGAACTCACGTTCGCGCCCGACCTCACGTGGGACGACCTCGCCTGGATCCGCGAGGCGGCCCCGGTGCCGCTGCTCGTGAAGGGGATCATGACCGCCGAGGATGCGCGGATCGCGGTCGGGGTCGGCGTCGACGCGATCGTCGTGTCCAACCACGGTGGGCGACAGCTCGACTCGGTCCACGCACCGATCACGGTGCTGCCGGAGGTCGTGGAGGCGGTGGAGGGCCGGATCCCGGTGCTCGTCGACGGCGGATTCCGACGCGGGACGGACATCTTCAAGGCGCTCGCGCTCGGCGCGACCGGCACGCTCGTCGCGCGGCCGACGTGCTGGGGACTCGCGGCGGCGGGAGAGGAAGGCGTGTTCGACGTCCTGCGGATCCTGCGCGCGGAGCTCCAGAACGCGATGGTGCTGGCCGGCACGAGGACGGTGTCCGACATCACGGGAGCCCACGTCGCCCGAGCGTGACGGCGTCGATCGTCATCTGCGAGCATGACCTTCCCCATGTCCAGGATCGACTTGCACGCACACTCGAACCGGTCGGACGGGACCTTCGACCCCGCCGAGGTGGTTCGGCTCGCCGCCGAGCGGGATCTGCAGGTGGTCGCGCTCACCGACCACGACACGACGGACGGTCTGCCGGACGCGCTCGCGGCCGGGCTCGACGTCGGCGTCGAGGTCGTGCCGGGCGTCGAGTTCTCCGCCGAGTTCGACGGGACCAGCGTCCACGTCCTCTGCTACTGGATGGATCCGGACGACGCCGACCTGCAGCTCGAGCTCCGGCGCCTGCGCGAGGACCGGTTCCGCCGCGGCGAGCTCATGGTGGAGAAGCTCCAGGCCTTGGGGCTGCCGGTCGGGTTCGAACGCGTCCGCGCGATCGCGGGCGAGGCGACCATCGTTCGGCCCCACATCGCCCAGGCGATGGTGGAGGCGGGCGTCGTGGGCACCGAGAAGGAGGCGTTCGAGCGCTACATCGGCGACGGGGGACCGGCCCACGTCGCCAAGCACGCACTGGATCCTGTGGACGCCGTCGCGTTGATCGACGGAGCGGGGGGTGTCTGCGTGCTCGCGCACCCGGGGATGTGGGGCGACCAAAGCTCGGTGCCCGACGAGCTGATCGAGCGGATGGCCGCCGCCGGCATGCGCGGCCTGGAGGTGGACCACCCGGACCACACCCCCGAGTTACGCGACCGCTACCGGGCGCTGGCGGATCGGCTCGGCCTGCTCGCGACGGGCGGCTCGGACTGCCACGGGACGCGCTACGACCCCGTGCGGCTCGGGACCTGCCTGTGCGATCCGGACGCGTTCGCGGCCCTTCGGGCCTTCGCGGCGCATGGATCGCCCACCTCGCCCGCGCCGTAGCATCGGCGCGTGGCCGGCAAACGGATCCTCGTCGTCGGCGCCGGTTTCGGTGGCCTGTACGCGGCGCTGAACCTGCGACGTGCGGTCGAGCTCGGTCATCGGGTGACCGTGGTTAACCCCGAGAACTTCATGCAATACCAGCCCTTCCTCCCCGAGGTCGCGTCGGGCACGATCGACCCCCGGGCGGTGGTGGTCCCCCTGCGTCGGGTGCTCCGACACTGCGAGGTCGTGATCGGCGAGGTCGAAGGCGTCGAGCACGACCAGCGGCGGGCCCGGGTGCGCCTGGCCGATGGCCGACCGATCGAGATCGCGTACGACGTCATCGCCCTCGCGCCGGGTTCGTGGGCGCGGGTGCTACCGATCCCCGGCCTGGCCGAGCACGGCGTCGGCTTCAAGACGGTCCAGGAGGCCATCTGGCTGCGGAACCACGTCCTGTCGCGGTTGGACGTCGCCGCCGAGACCGACGATCCCGAGCGGAGACGGGCCGCCTTGACGTTCGTGTTCGTCGGCGGCGGCTACGCCGGCGTGGAGGCCCTCGGCGAGCTGGAGGACCTCGCCCGGGACGCCCTCGAGAGCTACCCGGGTCTGCGACCCGACCAGATGCGATGGGTGTTGGTGGAGGCGACCGGTTCGATCCTGCCCGAGATCGGCTCCGAGCTCGCCGACTACGCGCGCGAACGGCTCGAGGAGCGCGGGATCGAGGTCCTGCTCGAGACCAGGCTCGAGTCGGCTGAGGGCGCCACGCTCCGCCTGTCCGACGGGCAGGTGTTCCGCGCGGACACGCTCGCGTGGACCGCCGGCGTGAAGCCGTCCCCGCTCGCGGCCGAGTCCGGGTTCCCGGTCGATGCGGCCGGCAGGATCCGAACCGACGCGTACCTGCGGGTCGAGGGTGTCGACGACGCGTGGGCCGCCGGTGACGCGGCCGCCGTGCCCGATCGGTTCGGAGGCGGCGTGATGCCGCCGACGGCGCAGCACGGGATGCGGCAGGGCAAGCGGCTGGCCGAGAACCTCTCCGCCGTGCTCCGGGGCGGAACGCCGGCGCCGTTCGAGTACCGAGGGATCGGCGCGGTCGTGTCGCTCGGCCGCTACAAGGGGGTCGCCGTGATCCGCGGGGTGCGGCTCCGGGGCTTCCCGGCCTGGTTCGCGCACCGTTCGTACCACCTGTACGCGATGCCGACGCTCACGCGCAAGGTGAAGATCGCCGCGGACTGGACGGTGGCGCTCCTGTTCCCGAGGGACCTCGCGCAGCTCGGCTCGCTCGAGCACCCGCGCGAGCCGTTCGAACGGGCCGCCGGCTCGCCGCCGGCAGGGTCGCCGCCTACTGACCGACCCGATTGACCTCGGCGGCGGCCGAGAGCGCCGTGTGGCTCCGCTCGAGGTCGGGGAGCTCGTGACCGGAGGTGAGCTCGTGCACGGCCCAGTTGGTGAGGTCGCGGATCGAGATGATCCCAGTGAGCTCGCCGTCCTGCAAAACGGGCAGGTGGCGGATCTTCAGGCGGGCCATGTGGTCGGCCGCCTCGGCGATGTCCGTCTTCGGGTCCACCGTGTCCAGGTCGGTCGTCATGCGTTCGGCCACCGTGGTGGCTCGAGGGTCGCCGCCTTCAGCCACGAGGTTGACCAGGTCGCGTTCGGTCACGATGCCGGCGAGCCGTCCGCCGTCCATGACCACGACCGAGGAGATCCCGTTCTCGCGGAGCACCTTCGCCACCTGCTCGAACGTGTCCGAGGGCGAGGTCGTCTTCACATCGGTGTGCATGATGTCCCGGACCTGCATCGTGGTGACCTCCGTTCGGGGACCCCCAGTGTATTGCCTGCCCCTCCGAGGCGGCCATGGGCGTGGAACCGCAGGTCAGCGACGCGGCAGGGTCAGTGGTCCGAGCGACCGCTGAAGTTGAACGAGGCCACCTTGAGCGCCGGGACGCGACTCGCCGAGAAGAAGAATTCGCTCGCGAGCTCGGTGTCCCTGCCGATCATCTCGGTCCCTGCGAGCGCCTCGAGGATCGATTGCGTGAATCGGAGGTTCTTGACCGGGTGTGCGATCTCGCCGTCCTGGATCAGGAACGTCCCGTCACGTGTCATGCCCGTGATCGTGGACTCGACGGGGTGGACGACGTTCGTGTAGTGGAACCGGGTCACGAGGAGCCCGCGTTCGGTGGAGGCGATCATGTCATCCAGACCGCTCTGGCCCGGGGCCATGAACAGGTTGAGGGGGAACGGCCCCTCGGGGTTCGGCGGCGGTAGGGCGTGACCCGTGGTCTGGGTCCCGGCCTGCTTCGCCGTACGCAGGTCATAGACGCCGCCGCGGAAGACCCCGCCGTCGATGAGATCGACGCGTGAACGCGGCACCCCCTCGAAGTCGAACGGGAGGCCGAGGGTGCCGTCGGACAGGGCGTCGTCGTAGATCGTGACGATGGGGGCCGCAACCTGCTCGTCCCGCCTCCCCGACAAGCACGACCGCCCCTCGAACAGCGAGCGCCCGCCGAACCCGATCCACGCGAGGAACCCGACGAGCGTCGAGACGGCGGACGGTTCCAAGATGACCGTGTAGCGGCCCGGATCGAGGTCGCGGGGTGACCGGGATGCGACGGCCTTGTCCGCGGCCCGCTTGCCGATCGCGGTCGGGTCGACCTCGTCCCTCGCGGCGGCGAACACCTCGGCGAAGCCGCTCCCGCCCTCGGCACCGGTCACCACGGTGGTCACGGATGCCTGCGACGACGGCGCCCAGCAGAACTGGCCCTCGGTGTTGACGACGGCGACCTCGCTCGCCAGGGTCTCGTAGGCGCCGGCGGCCACGAAGCCCTCGGGACACTGCCCGACGAGTTCGGCCACCGCTGCGGCGCGCTCGTCGGGGCTCGCGGAGGCCGTGGGCTCGTCGAACGCCTGATGCTCGGGCGTCGGCGCCTGTGGGGCGAGTCCCGGGAACAGGGGGTCGGGCGCGACCACGCTGGCCATCTCGAGCGCGCTCTCGGCAGCGCGGAGGGCACCTTCGGGCGAGAAGTCGTTGGAGGCGCTCACGCCGATCCGACCCTCGCTCACCACACGAACGCGGATCCCCGTGTCCTCGCGATGCGTGCTCTGGTGGATCGAGCTCGACGCGAACCGGGTGAGGCCGCCCCACTCGTGCATGAACAGGACCTCGACGCCGTCCGCTCGTGAGACGTTCAGCGCGGCATCCGCGACGCGGCGTGCCTCGTCCGGACCGATGAGCCCCGGCATCAGATCGCCTCGATCGGCATCAGCCGCGCACCCCGAGCTGCACGTTCCGGAACCGGGACGGCGACGCCCCGTGTCCCACCCGCGCGACCTGGCCCGGCTGCCCCTTGCCGCAGTTCGGCGTCCCCCAGAGCGTCCAGTCCTCCCGGCCGCCCACCGCGTCGCACGAACCCCAGAACTCCGTCGTGATGCCCGTGTAGTTCGGGTTGCGGAACATCGTGGTGAGTCGCCCGTCTCGGATGCGCCAGGCGATCTCGCATCCGAACTGGAAGTTCACCCGATGATCGTCGATCGACCAGGACGTATTCGTCGACATGAACACCCCGTCCTTCGTGTCGCCGATGATGTCGGCGAGCGAGCCCTCGCGGGGCTCGATCGAGATGTTCGTCATCCGGATCAGCGGGTAGTTCGCCCACCCGTCCGCGCGCATCGCCCCGGACGATCCGAGCCCGAGGACGCTCGCGGTCTCGCGGCTCGAGATGAAGTTCTCGAAGATCCCGTCGACCAGGATCGGCACCCGCTGCGCGGGCACCCCTTCGTCGTCCCATCCGAACGACCCGAGGCCGCCGGGGAGGGACGCGTCCGCCGTGATCGACACGAGCGGGCTCGCGTACCGGAGCTTCCCCCGGTCCTCCGGCCGGACGAACGACGAGCCGGCGTAGGCCTCCTCCATCCCGAGGACCCGGTCGAGCTCGACGGGGTGGCCGATCGACTCGTGGATCTGGAGCTCGACCTGCCCGGAGTCCAGGACCAGCGTCGTGACCTCGCTCGGGCACTCCTCGGCCGACAGGAGCTCGACGGCCTCGGTCGCCGTCCGCTCGGCCTCCTCGATCAGACCGAGCTTCTGGATGTGTTCCCACCCGGCCGCCGAGATGTGGCCGCGGAACGAGTTCGGGAAGGAGCGACGCTGGAGCTCGCCGTCGCCGAGCGCGGTCGCCTCGATCCCCGCGCCCGATTGCACCGTCGTCTGCTCGATCGCCGTGCCCTCGCTCGTCGCGAGGAACGTGCGGCGCCGGAACAGGTCTATCCCGCCCTCGCCGAACGCCAGCCCCTGCACCGACTGCATCCGCCGGGTCGCCTCCATGAGCAGCGCGACCTTCTCCTCCAGCGGGACGTTGAACGGGTCCACCTGCATCGGCGAGTGCCACGTGCCCGTCACGGGCTCGACCCCGGCCAGGACCACCGGATCCATCGGAAGCCGAGCCGCTGCCCTGGCGATCTCGACGGCGAGCCTGGCCGTGCGCTCGATCTCCTCGGGGTCCTGACGGGCCGTGGCGGCGAACCCCCAGTACCCGTTCACGAGCACGCGGATCCCGAGCCCGACCGAGCGCGACCGGTCGATGCCTTCCATCTCCTGGTTCCGGACGGTGAGGGACTCGGAGTCGTCGGCGACGACGCGTCCATCGGCGTAGTCGGCTCCGGCGGCTTTGGCCGCCTCGACGGCCTGGTTCGCGACGTCGAGCACTCGTTGGGTCCCTTCCCCGGAACGGTGGCCCAGCCGGGCCGGCGGACAGACTACCCGAGCGACCTCGACGCGGCATCGGGAGCGGCCGGCTCATGGTCGCGAAACCTTCCGACTATGATGCGCCGGCCCGGACGACGCGAGGAGCGAACGCATGCCGATCCTGCGGTCCCAGGACGCCGATGATCACGAGGAGGTGTCGCGCCTGTTCTCGGGCCCGTGGGCAGCGTCGATCGACGGCCCGGGTCCTCGCTCGGACCTGGCGGTACCGCGACCATCCCACTTGGGTGAGTGAGTCTCCTGATGACCTCCTACGTCTCGAACGTGACGCTCTTCGACGGCCGGGCGGTGAGGCGAAAGGTCGGCGTGCTGGTCTCCGA
Source organism: Actinomycetota bacterium (assembly GCA_049587975.1). GTDB lineage: Bacteria > Actinomycetota > UBA4738 > UBA4738 > HRBIN12 > DASSJM01. The sequence goes on from JBAVEY010000364.1 coordinate 20,523, forward strand.
CGGTCGCATCGAGTGGGTCGGCCCACACGCTCGCGCACCGCGAGCGGCCCGCGACGCGACCGGGATCCAGGGGCGCGGCAAGACCCTCGCACCGGGCCTGATCGACTGTCACGTGCACCTGTGTTTCGACGGGAGCGCCGACTTCGCTGCCGAGGCTCGAGCGCTCACGAGCGATGCCGTCGCCGCCCTGAAGACTCTCCGCAACGCCGAGGCGAACCTGCGGGCCGGGGTGACGACCGTGCGGGACCTCGGCGGGAGGGGTTCGGCGGCGTGCGACGTGGCCGCGGCGATCGGACGCGGCGAGGTCCGGGGTCCGAGCGTGCTCGCCGCCGGGCGCGCGCTCACGATCACCGGTGGCCATGGGAGCAGTGTCGGGTTCGCACGGGAGGTGGACGGCCCGGACGCCGTCCGCCTCGCGGTCCGAGAGGAGATCAAGGGCGGTGCGACCGCGATCAAACTGATCGCGACCGGCGGGGTGCTCACGCCGGGCATCACCGCCGACTTCACCGCGTTCACGCAGCAGGAGCTCGACGCCGCGGTCGACGAGGCCCATTCGTGGGGCCGGGTCGTCGGCGCGCACGCGATCGGACCGGAGGGCATCGTCCAGGCCGTGCGCGCGGGCGTGGACTCGATCGAGCACGGCTCGATGATGGATGCCGCGGGCGCGCGGCTCCTGAAGGAGCGAGGCACGTTCCACGTGCCAACGATCTCGGCGATCCGCGGGATCGTGGACCATGCCGGCGAGGTGCCCGCCTACGCGGTCGAGAAGGCTCGAGCGATGACGGAACTCGCGCGCGAGGCCTTCGCGCGCTCCGTCCGGCTGGGCGTGAAGATCGCCTGCGGTACCGACGCCGGCACCCCGTTCAACCCGCATGGCAACGCGACCGAGGAGCTCGTCCGCATGGTCGAGTGGGGGATGACTCCGCTCCAGGCGATGCGCTCGGCGACCTCGAGTGCCGGCGAGCTGCTCCGGCTCCCCGACGCCGGCATCGTGCGGGCCGGCGCGGTCGCGGACCTCGTCCTGTACGACGCGAACCCGCTCGAGTCGATCGACGCGGTGCGCAAGCCCTCCGCGGTGTGGAAGGCGGGCGAGCTCGTCGCGGGCGGCTGATCGTCGGCGGTTGGCCTGTAGGCGTCGGATCCGTCGTCGGCCCTCGGGGCGCGCCCAGCTCGGGCTGCGTACCTGGTGCTCCGGGGGCGATCGGACTCCTACGTAGGGGGTCGAACGCCCTTCATCGGTCCGGCACCGGATACGCCAACGTGTGATCGGAAGATCACGCGACGAAGGCAAGGAGGTGTTCGAGGTGATCGAGCAGGGTGAGCGCGCGGACCTCCTCGTGACTCCGGCACCCGGGGACCACCCCGAGGACATCGACAAGGCGATCGAGGTGCTCAGGGATCCGAAGAGCGATTTCGAGGCCAAGGTCTTCGCGGCCGATCGCCTGGGTCGCTCGGAGGGTAGCGAGGCGGCGGTGACCGCACTGCTGGGGGCGTTGCACGACCCATACGCACAGGTGCGCGGTGCCACGGCGTTCGCGCTCGGACGCCTCGGGGACCTTCGGGCGGTCGGTCCTCTGGTCTCGGCGCTCGAAGACCATTCGGACGAGGTGCGCTGCCGCGCGGCGGTGGGCCTCGGTCTCATCGGGAGCCTCTCGGTCCTTCGGTCGACCGCCGAGGCGGAGGAGCCGGAGGATGCGACGATCCGATGGGCGGCGATCCAGGCGCTCGGCAATCTCGGGCGCCCGGCCGTCGACTGCCTCGCCAAGGCCCTCAAGCACGGCCCGAAGCGCGAGCGCGCCCGCGTGGTCGTCGCGCTCGGCGAAACCAGAGACATGACGGCGGTCGGACCGCTGGCCGAGGTCCTGAACGACGAAGACCCTGAGGTGCAGGCTCGAGCGCGCGAGGCACTCGAGAAGATCCGTGACTCACGCGTCTTCTGAGCTACGGCCGGGAGCGAACGGAACCCCGCGGCAGCGCCGCGGGGTTCCGTCCCGTTCCGGTCGGTGTGCCGGACCTCAGGCGCCTGCCGGCGTCGGCGCCGGCGGGAGCGCTCCGACCGATCGCTGCTCCGTTCCGGCGCGCTCGACACCGCGGGCGCGCCACAGCGCGACCGCGATCGCGCCGAGCCCGAACACCGTCGCGGTGAGCCAGACCACCCCCCCGAACCACGGCACGAGCGACGTGCCGGCGAGGACGCCCCAGCCGGCGAGGAGCGCTGCGGCGCGGCCGTGCGGCTCGGGAACCAGCGCGCGGCCCAGGATCCAGGCGCTCGCGGTGTGCCCAAGGGCATAGATCATCGCGAGCCCGAGCAACAGACCGACCCCGAACGGGATGCCGACCAGCGTCGCGGTCGCGACCACCGCCAACACGGGCAGACCGACGAACAGCCCGAGGCCCCATCCGATGACGGGTCCGGTCCGGGTCCGAGCTGACACGACCGTCGCGTCGATGACCCTGGGGGCGACCCAGACGACGATCATCCCGAGCAGCAGGACGGAGAGCGTGACGGCCAGCCACACGCCGAGGTCGGCGACGAACCCGAACCCCTTCGCGAGTATCCAGCCGAACCCGCGCACGTCGCGGATGTCGGTCACCGTCGCCCCCTGTGCGACGGTGTAGTGATCGGCGTAGACGTCGCCGGAAACGTTCGCGCCCGCTTCGATCCGGAGCAGGCCGCGGAAGACCACGATCCCGCTCTCCACCGTCCCCGAAACAGTGACGGGCGCGTCGAACGCGACCACCTTGCCCCGGACCGTCCCCTCGATCAGGGCCGAGCCATGGAACACGACCACGTCGTGCACGATCTCGCCCTCGGGCACGAACGCCGTCCCGGATACGACGACCACGTCGGGCTGACCCGGGTCGGTCGGCGTCGCCGCGGAGACCGGGGCAGCGAGGGCGACCGTCAGCGCGGCGACGGCGGCCCCGAACCCGATGACCCAGCGCATCGTCGCTCCTTCCCTCCGTCGCGCGCACGCGAGAACCTCGACCATCCCGCGCGGCGGCGGATCCGCTCGCTCCGGTGCCACCATGCCGCGGGCGCCGGGTCCGGAACCGGGTCGCTCGTCCGCGCTCCCTCGGGCCCTTCGGACCGCGTGGGGCGGTGTGTCACACCCCCTGCCTACGGTGGGAGCGACAAGGAGGAGCGATGACCCAGCTCGGCTACGCGGTGCTCGGACTCGTGCTCGGCGCGGCGCTCGGCGCGGTGGCGTTCGGCGCGATACGCAGGTCGTCCTCGGCGACGCCCGCGACGCGGGTGGAGGC
>JBAVEY010000365.1:0-1617 GCA_049587975.1 Actinomycetota bacterium
GGCCGCCTGGGTGCGCCAGAACCGCACTCCCGCAGCCGCCGATAACCCGTACCTCGCCCTTCAGGAGAACGCGTCGCGCCTAATCATCGCGGCGCTCGATGGCTGGCGCGATCTGCGCGACAATCTCGCCGAGTGGACGTTCCTCTCGATCTACGGTTTGCCGGCGCTCCAGGCGGCCCTCGGCATCGATCCTGCGGACACCCGTCCGTTCCGGAAAGCCGGCCGGGATCCGATGCATCGCGAACTGGTCGAGACCCGCGTCGCCGACTTGAAATCCCAGATCCAGACCGGCGGCCTGCTCGAATGTGCAGTCCGCGGGCTGCTCTATGTCGGCATGGCACGCGGCGGCCCGGACGCGCGGGCATTCGAGGCAATTCGGCGGATGCGCCAGGATTACCCCACGGCCTCCGAGCTGACGCTTGCCGACTTCAAGGCGATGGTGCGCGACCAGTACTTCATGCTGCTCATCGATCGCGAAGCTGCGATTGCTGCCATTCCGGCGCTGCTTCCGCCCGACGCGGATCTGCGCCGCAAGGCATTCACCGCGATCGAGAAGGTGCTCAGCGCGGCCGGCGAAGTCACCGGCGAAGCGGCAGCACGGCTGGCGCGGATCGCCCAGCTGTTCGAGGCCGATACGGGTCGCCTGCTCCCGAAGGTGATCGCGCCGCCGGCGGTGTCCTCGATCGACATCGCAAAAGACAGGAAGCTCACGGCTGCTCGCCGGCAAAACTCGCAACGAGAGGTTCCATGAGTGAGATCAGCCCGATCATTGAGCCGACGCAGATTCGTTCCAGCAGCGATCGGCCGCACGCCAAGTACGATTATCTCATCGCTCGCGCCAAGCAGGTCCCCGCCGCCAAGACCGTCGTGGTTCATCCCTGCGACGAGACATCGCTGCGCGGAGCGGCCGAGGCGGCCGAAATCGGAATCATCACGCCGATACTCGTCGGACCGGCGGCGAAGATCACTGCGGCCGCGCGTCAGCACAAGATCGACATCGGCGGCTTTACGCTGGTGGATGCGCTGCACAGCGACGAGGCAGCGGCCAAGGGGGTCGAGCTGATCCGCGAGGGCCGGGGCGAGCTGTTGATGAAGGGCAGCCTGCATACCGACGAGTTGATGCGGGCCGTAACCTCCGGGTCGACCGGCTTGCGTACGGCGCGGCGGATCAGTCACGTGTTCGTGATGGACGTTCCCTCCCACGCGGAGGTCCTGCTCATCACCGATGCCGCCATCAACATCTTTCCCGATCTCGATGCCAAGCGTGACATCATTCAGAACGCGATCGATTTCTTCAATGCGGTCGGACCCGGAACGCCACGGGTTGCGATCCTTTCCGCGGTCGAGACGGTGACCACCAAGATTCCCTCCACGATCGACGCGGCCGCTCTCTGCAAAATGGCCGATCGCGGACAGATCACCGGCGGCGTCCTCGACGGACCGCTGGCGTTCGACAATGCCGTGGATCCCGAAGCGGCGAGAATCAAAGGCATTCGCTCCGAGGTCGCTGGGCGGGCGCAGATACTGGTGGTGCCCGATCTTGAGGCCGGGAACATGCTCGCGAAGAATTTGTCATTTCTTGTCAAAGCCGACGCGGCCGGAATCGTGCTCGGGGCG
>JBAVEY010000366.1:0-4028 GCA_049587975.1 Actinomycetota bacterium
ACTTCCGGCTGCTGTCGATCGACGCACCGGAGGGACCAGCGCTGGTAGGCACGGAGTTCAAGAGCACGGGCGCGGATGCGATGGGACGGTTCGCCGACTCGTCGGTGGTGACCGAGGCCACGAGGCCGAGCGTGTTCGAGTTCGTGACCGAGGCACGGCTCTCGACCAAGAAGGGCAAGGTCGTCGAGTGGACCAACATCCATCGGTACGAGCTCACGCCGCAGGGCGAGGGCTGCCGGATCGTCTACACGCTCCGGACCGTTCGCCTGAGCGAGCTGCCGGGCGCGTTGGTGATGTTCAAGGTTCCGGGGCTCCGCTCGCTCGCCCTGAAGGTGTCCGGCTCGTACGCGCGGAAGGGGCTCCGCAACCTGGTCAAGCTCGCCGAGGAGCGCGCGGGCGCGCGCGGGAAGGAGGAGCGATGAGCAAGGTCGGCAGGATCCGTACGATGGCCGGGGTGGTGCTCGCGGGAGCGATCCTGCTCGCGGCGCACGCCCCGGTCTCCTCGGCTGGGGTCGCCCCGGCGCACATCGAGGTCTTCAACGTCGAGGGGCCGTTCGAGAAGGACATCGACCTCGGCAAGGCGGGCTTCCCGACGGCCGGCGACTACGCGGTCGAATCGCAGCCGCTCCTTGACCCGGCGGACGGCTCCGCGGTGGGCCGCTCGATCAGCCAGCTCACGATCGTCCGGCCGGTGTCCAAGGGACAGGACTTCGAGATCCTCCTGGACTCCACGTTGCGACTCCCGCAGGGAGATCTGGTGCTGGACGGCGGGCTTCGGTTCTCCGAGCTCTTCGCTGACGGCACGATCCCGGTCGTCGGCGGGACGGGAGCGTTCGCAGGTGCGCGGGGGACGGTCGCGTTTGCTGCCGGGACCGTGGCGGGCCGGGATGGCTTCGTGCTGTCGATCGACAACACGACCGGTTGAACGGGAAGAGAAGGAGGAAGCAGCATGTCGAAGGCATCGAAGTCCAGCGCCGGCGACCACGTCGAGATGGAAGGGTTCGAGGGCCACTACGCGGAGCTCGGGGGGACGACGGTGGGATGGGAGACGTACACGGCCGACGCCGACCTGACGCCGCTCTTCGCCGGTCTACCGGACGATCGCTGCCAGTGCGAGCACTGGGGCTACGTCTTCGAGGGCAAGTTGGTGTTCCACACGGCCGACGGTGACGAGGAGTTCGTGGGTGGCGAGGCCTACTCCGTCGGTCCAGGGCACACGCCGAGCATCTTCGCGGGCACCTCCTTGGTCGAGTTCAGCCCGACGGATCGGCTGAACCAGACGATGGAGGTCGTCACCAAGAACATGCAGGCTGCAGAGGGCGCGTGACGACCCCCGGGCCGGGACGTGAGCGCGGAGGAGCCGCCCCCCAAGGGCGGCTCCTCGCTTCCGCGGACAGCTCGGAGCAGCGGATCCCAAAGTTCCCCGATCGAACGTGCGTGTAACGGTCGGGCCGTCTGACGCGACTGACGTCGATCGCGTCAACCAGACGAGGAGGACACCGTGTTCAGAGGAACGGTCGGCGGAACCGTATACATCCAGACCAACGAGCCGGAGAATCGGGTCGTCGCGTTCGCCCGAGCGCGAGACGGCACGTTGACGGAGCTAGGTTCGTACGCGACGGGCGGCGCCGGCGACGGGAAGGCTCACCTCACTTCGCAGGGCTCCGTCCTGTTGTCCGGCGACGGGCGTTACCTGCTCGTGACCAATGTGGCGAGTGACGAGGTGAGCGTCTTGCGTGTGGACGGGGCAGAACCCGAGCTGATCCAGACCGTGGCCTCGGGCGGCGTCGCTCCGAAGAGCCTCGCCGAGCGCGAGGGCATCGTCTACGTGCTGAATACGGGGACCCCGTCCGTGTGCGGGTTCCGCCTGAGTGATGCGGGACTCGAACCCTTCACGGATGCCGACCGACAGCTTCCCGCCGAGAGCGCCGAGGCGGCCCAGGTCGGTTTCACACCGGACGGCTCGATGATCGTCATCACCGAGCGCGCCACGGATTCGATCATCACGTTCGCGATCGGCTCGGAGGGTCGGCTCGGCGAGATGGAAGTGACACCATCGAGGGGGCCGACCCCATACGGCTTCGCCTTCACGAGCGGCGGGATGCTGGTCGTCACCGAGGCGTTCCGTGCGGGGAAAGGCGACGCCGCCGTCTCGTCCTACGCCGTCCGCGGCCGGAGCCTGAGCCCGGTGTCGGCGTCGGTGGGCAACGGGCGCAGCGAGATCTGTTGGGCGGTCGTGACCGACGACGACCGGTTCGCCTTCACCACGAACTTCGCCGACGGCGCCGTCTCGCGGTACGCGATCGGAACGGACGGCGTCCTCACGCTCGAGGATGCGACCGCTGCTCTCACCGAGGATGGCAGGCCGGGCCTTCGCGACGAAGCTCTAACCCGTGACGGTCGATTCCTGTACGCGATCGACGCCGACTCGGGCAGCATCTTCGGATGGGAGGTCGGGCAGGGCGGTTCGCTCGCCCCGATCGGATCCTGGGGTGGCTTGCCCGTCACGGTCGCCGGTCTCGCGGCTCTGTGATCGATCATGCGCATGGAGCCCTTGTACCGCGCGACCTGGACGACGCCCGAGAGCTGGAGCGTGGAACTCGAAGGGGAGACCGGGACCGAAGGATGGAGCTTCTTCATCGCCGAGGGACGCGCCGAGGGACGCCTCGCGGGTCGACTCCGTGCCGCCAACTACCCTCGTCGTAGGGTCGACGGCACGCTCACGCCCGACTTCCGGGGCGTGCTCGAGACGGACGACGGCGCGTCGGTCCTGTTCGCCTGGCAGGGCTACGCGCGTTCCGGCCCGAGCGGGGTGCGGGAGCTCGTCGGATCGATCACGCACGTGAGCGACGATGCGCGGTACCGTTGGCTGAACGACCGGATCGGTGCGGTTGTGGGGGAGATCCTCCCTCGTGATACCCGTGGCTCCTCCGTTGCGATCGAGGTCAGCGAGATGGTGTGGGAGCCGCTCGGGACGAACGGGTGAACATCGTTGGACGCCTACGTGAGCGGGAGGACGACCGCGAACCGAGCACCATGGGTGGTGGCGTTCTCTGCGCTGATGTGACCTCCGAGCGCTTCGACGATCCTCTTGGCGAGGGCGAGACCGAGGCCGGCGCCGGGACCGCTCCGTGCCGGGTCCGCGCGGTAGAAGGGTTCGAAGATCCGATCGAGGTCCTGCGGAGCGATCCCCTGGCCGGTGTCCTCAACGGCCATCTCGAGCTGCTGGCCGTTCCGGCGGGCGGACAGGCGAACGACACCGTCAGTGGGCGTATGGCGCACTGCGTTCATCAAGAGGTTCTGGAGCACCCTCGTCATCCTGGGTGAGCAATCGACGTCGGCTGCCGCCCCGAGGTTCGCTTCAACGGAGAGTCGCTTCGCGTGCATCTGGGGTTCGACGGTCGCGATCGCGGAACGGACGATCTCGCCGAGCCGAGCCTTCCTCGTCTCGCGTTCGATCGACCCGGCGTCGAGTTGCGTGAGCTCGAACAGGTCGTCCACCATCGTGGAGAGCTGCTGAACGGATCCCCGCATCTCCGCGGCGTAGCGGGTCACGCTCGCCGGATCGTCGACGACACCGTCGTCGATCGCCTCGATCATGGCCCTGAGCGACGCGAGCGGTGTCCGCAGGTCGTGCGACACCGCGGTGATCAGGTCGCGGCGCATCGTCTCGATCTCGACGCGGTGCGCATCGGCCTCCTGGAGCCGTTCGGCCATCTCGTCGAGCGTTCGAGCGAGTGTCTCCAGCTCGGGTCCGCTCGCCAGATCGCCGACGCGCACGTCGAGGTCGCCTTCGCCGAGCGCGTTCGCGGTCTCTCCGAGCCTCCTGAAGGACGGGCCGATCGTGCGCGAGAGCGCGACCGCGACCGCCACGCCCGCGCCGAGCGCGTAGACCAGCAGGATCGCGAGCAGTTTGGCGTCGTCCCCGCTGACGACCATGTCCAGGGTCAGCACCGCAAGGTTCGCCAACGCCACGACGATCGCCACGATCGCCCCCGCGACGAGTCGGATCTGGAGCGATGCACGAG
>JBAVEY010000367.1:0-5330 GCA_049587975.1 Actinomycetota bacterium
GGGCGCGGCCGCCGCGGCCGCCGCAGGGGCGGAAGCGGGTGCTGCCGCGGCATCGCTCGCGGCGGGAGGTGCGGCGGCCGGGGCGGGCGTCTCGCCGGTCTTCGCCCGGTGCGCACGGACGCCGGCCGCACGCGCACGGCCCTCGGCCACACGCCGGTCCGTCCCCTTCGCGAGTTCGTCTGCCAGGACCCGGTCGAAGGTCTCCTGGTCGAGCGGTGTGTCGTCCCGGGCCATCGTCCTCCTCTTCGCCTGTTAGAGCGGTCCCGAGATGCCGCCGTCCTTGCGGATCCGCCAGAAATGGACCGCGAGGAAGATCACCAAGACGAACGGCAGCGCGAGCACGTGTAAGACGTACCAACGGAGCAACGTGTCCGGTCCCACGATCGCCCCGCCGAGCAGCAGGAAGTTCGCCTGCTTCGCGATCAACGGCGAGTAGCCGGCGAGCGAGGTGCCCACCGTGACCGCCCATACCGCGAGCTGGTCCCAGGGCAACAGGTAGCCCGTGAAGGACAGACCCAGCGTCAGGAACAGCAGGAGCACGCCGACGACCCAGTTGAACTCCCGGGGGGGCTTGTAGGAGCCGGTGTAGAAGACCCGGGCCATGTGCAGGGTCACGCTGAACACCATCAGGTGGGCTCCCCACCTGTGCAGGTTCCTGACCAGGTCTCCGAAGAACACCGATGTCCGGATGTTCTGCATGTCCGTGTAGGCCGCCGCCGAGCCGAGCTCGGCGGCCGGCCGGTAGAAGAACATCAGGTAGATCCCGGTCACGGTCAGCAGGATGAACAGGAAGAACGAGAGACCGCCCAGGCAGAACGTGTAGGTCAGCTTCAGCCCGTGGCGCTTCATCTTCACGGGGTGCAGGTGGTAGAGCACGTTGTTCATGGTCGCGAGCGCCCGGTCGCGCGACGTGTCTCGGTAGCCGCGGCGGAAGATCGATCCCGGCCGGAACATCGACTTCCAGACTTCGGTCTCGCGGACGCGGTCGAGGACTTCGCTCACCACGTTTTCGCCTTCGTCCCTTCCCCGGACCTATCCGGCCTCGGCGCGTTGCGATTCGGGCACGGCGGCCATCGTGCGCTGTCCACGCGAGGCCTCCGGCAGCCGCGCATAGTACAGCGTGTCGGTGGGGCACCGGTCCACGCAGACAGAGCAGCGGGTGCACGCGTTGTCGTCCACGACGAACACCGAGTAGGCGTTGCGCACCTCGGCGCCGACCGCCTCGTCCTCGGCGCCCTCGACGATGTCCGTCGACATCATGTAGATGCAGTTCCAGGGGCAGACGTCCTCGCATGCGCGGCACAAGATGCAGTTGTCGGGGTCGAGCATCAGGTGTTTCGGTGACCTGACGCCCTTGGCGAGCCAGTCGGGGTCGACGGACTCCACGACGTAGTCCGTGTGGACGTCCACCTCGGTCTTGGTGAACGGCATGGGCTAGCGCTCCCTCAACGGTAGCCACCGGTCGGACGCTCGGCGGTGCCGCCGCGGAGCTTGCGGCGCCAGTTCTGCATGATCGCCCCGATCACGACGACGGTCACGAACGGGCCGATCGCGAGGTTCGCCGCGACGAAGTCCCGCGCGAGCGGTTGCCAGTCCGACGTCCCGGACAGGCCGCCCCAGCCGAGCTTCTGTTCGGCGAAGTAGAGCCAGGCGGAGGGGATGACGGCCATCGTGATCACGCTGAAGAAGGCGAACCCCAGCGAGAACAGGACGGCCTTGGTCCACGTCCACTCGAAGTTCCTGACGATCGGCTCGGCGCGTTCCTTCGCGCTGACCAGGAACCTCGGGACCCTCATGCGGCCTCCGTCGACACGACCGTCCTTCTCCGTCCTTGCACGTCTCTGGGGCTTCGTCCGTGCCTGAACCGGGTCGGATTATAGTCACGCGCTCCTCGGGTCCCGCGCAGTGGTGTACCCCCACCCCATGTTTGTGAATCGGTTCACAAGGCCGTCGGCCACTATCGCAGGAGCGGGCGTTCGACCGCAACCCACTGGGGTGGCCGATCCGGGACCGCTCACCCATGCGCCGACCCTAGACTGACGCCGTGACCGGGGCGCTCGCCGACTGGGTCCAGGAAGGTCTGGGGTCGTGGTGGGCCCCCGGCCTCGCGTTCGCCGCGGGGGTCGTCTCGTTCGCGTCGCCGTGCGTGTTCCCGCTCGTGCCCGGGTACCTCTCGTTCGTCGCGGGAGGAGAGGTCCGCGACGAGCGCCAGCCGGTCGTCCCGATCCTGCTGTTCATCGCGGGGTTCGCCGCGGTGTTCTCGGCGCTCGGCGCGTTCACCGGCGCGATGACCAGGCTGCTCCGTTCGCCGGCGGGGATCCGCATCTCGGGAGCGATCATCATCGCGTTCGGGGTCCTGATGGTCCTGTACGCCCTCCGGCTCGGGTCGCCGTCGCTGTTCGCCGAACGCCGGCCGCTGCTCGAGCGCGCGCGGCCCGGGCGAGCATGGGCCTTCCCGCTCGGGGTCGCATTCGGAGCGGGGTGGACGCCGTGCATCGGTCCCGTCCTCGCGGGTGTGCTGGCGATCGCTGGCTCACAGGGTGGGTCGCTGCGAGGAGCCCTCCTGCTGTTCGTCTACTCGATGGGGCTCGGGGTGCCGTTCCTGCTGGTCGGCGTCGGGATCCGCAAGCTGATGGACGCGCTCGCGTTCGTGAAGCGGAACTATCAGTGGATCGCGGGGGTCTCGGGGGTGATCATGATCGGCATCGGCGTCCTGGTCGCGACCGACCTGTGGACCCGGATGCTCGGACCCGTCTTCCGCGCGATCAGCGGCTTCAACCCGCCGATCTGAGTCGACGGCTGACACGGATGAGGTCCCCGGGAGGAGGTACGCACCAGGAGCGAGGCACGTCCGCAGGCCCGGGCAAGGGTGCTACAGTGCGCCGGGCCTCGGTGCCCGTCTGAGGCCCACGCGGAGGGATACGGGGAAGGTGCGCAGGCGAACGGTCGTGGTCCTGGGCCTCGTGGCCCTGGCCCTGGTGGCCGCGGCTTGCGTGCCGAACGCCACCCAGTCCGCCCTCGAACCCAAGGGACCCTACGCGCAGAAGTCGTATGACCTGTACGTCCCGGTCTTCTGGGTCGCGGCGACCATCTTCTTCATCGTCGAGGGGCTGCTCCTGCTGTTCGTGATCCGGTACCGCCACCGGAAGAAGCAGACGAGCCGGATCCCGCCTCAGATCCACGGCAACACCCGGCTCGAGATCGCGTGGACGATCCTGCCGACGCTGATCCTTGCCGGCGTCGCGGTGCCGACGATCGCGACCATCTGGGACCTCGCGGCGAAGCCGCAAGGCGACGTCCTCGAGGTGAACGTGCTGGCGCACCAGTGGTGGTGGGAGTTCGACTATCCGGACCAGAAGATCCTCACCGCGAACGAGCTGCACATCCCGACGGGCAGACCCGTGTACCTGACGCTGTGCGCGGTGGGGTTCGGGTACGGCTCGCCCGTCCCCAGTCAGGGCGGCCAGCCCGCACCGAGCGCCTGCCAAACCGGCCCGCCGGACGGGCAGCCGCCCGTCTCGATCGGCGGGGCGGTGATCCATTCGTTCTGGGTCCCGCAGCTCGCCGGGACGCAGGACGTGATCCCCGACCAGACCAACCACCTCACGATCCAGGCAGACGAACCGGGGGTCTACCAGGGGCAGTGCAAGGAGTTCTGCGGGCTCTCGCACGCGTACATGAAGTTCCGGGTGGTGGCGCACACCCCTGAGGACTTCGATCGTTGGGTGACCGAGCAACAGGCCGAGGCATCGCCGGCGGAACCCGGCACCGACGCGGCCGCGGGTCAGGGCGTCTTCCTCCAGACGTGCACGGGGTGCCATGCGATCGCCGGGCTCGAGACGGCGAACGGGCAACCGGTGCTCGCCAACGGCGGGCCGAACCTGACGCACCTCATGAGCCGCCAGTGCTTCCGCGGATGCACGTTGGCCATGACCGATGAGAACCTGCGAAGCTGGATCTCGAACCCGAGAGCGGTCGAGGCGGGATCGTTCATGCCCGATTACGGGCTGTCGTCCCAACAGATCGATCAGGTGATCGCGTTCCTGAACACGTTGGAGTGAGGTGAGGATCCCTTGGCGACCGTGAGCGTCCCGGTGGAGCGGCCCGGCGGCCTGCTCCGGCGTCCGCACGAGACGACGGGGTTCTGGAGCTGGATCACGACCGTCGACCACAAGAAGATCGGGATCTTGTACGGGATCACGGCCTTCGCCTTCTTCCTGATCGGCGGGAGTGAGGCCCTGCTGATCCGGCTGCAGCTCGCGCGGCCCGACCAGAGCATCCTCGAGCCCGCCGTCTACAACGAGCTGTTCACGATGCATGGCATCACGATGGTGTTCCTGGTGGTGATGCCGTTGTCGGCGGCGTTCTTCAACTACCTGCTCCCGCTCATGATCGGGGCGCGCGACGTGGTCTTCCCGCGCCTGAACGCCTTCAGCTATTGGGCGTTCCTGTTCGCCGGGCTGTTCATCTACTCGAGCTGGTTCCTGGGCGGGGCGCCGAACGGAGGGTGGTTCGGCTACGCGCCGAACTCGGTCATCGACCCGACACGGGGGATGACCTTCTACGCGATCGGCCTGCTGATCGCCGGGATCGCGTCGACTGTTTCGGCCGTGAACCTCGCGGTCACGATCCTCAACATGCGGGCGCCCGGGATGACGTTGTTCCGGATGCCGGTGTTCGTGTGGATGGGCCTGGTCGTCCAGCTGCTCCTCGCGTTCAGCCTCCCGGTGATCACGATCGGCCTGGTCGAGCTCCTGCTCGACCGGCTGTTCGGGACGCACTTCTTCGACGTCTCGGCGGGCGGGAGCCCGGTGCTGTGGCAGCACCTGTTCTGGCTGTTCGGCCACCCCGAGGTCTACATCCTGGTCCTGCCGGCGATGGGGATCGTGTCCGAGATCCTGCCGGTGTTCAGCCGCAAGCCGCTGTTCGGCTACCAGTTCGTGGTCTTCAGCGGCATCGCGATCGGTTTCATCGGCTTCGGGGTGTGGGTCCACCACATGTTCGCCGTGGGGCTCGGACCGATCGCGAACACGGCGTTCGGGATCTCCACGATGATCATCGCGATCCCGACCGGGGTGAAGATCTTCAACTGGCTCGGGACGATGTGGAAGGGCGACCTGACGTTCCCGACGCCGATGCTGTTCGCGATCGGGTTCGTCTCGATGTTCGTCATCGGCGGGCTGTCGGGTGTCACGCACTCGGTCGTGCCGTCGGACTACCAGCAGACGGACACGTACTACGTGGTGGCGCATTTCCACTACGTGCTCTTCGGGGGCGCGATCTTCGGGCTGTTCGCCGGCATGTACTACTGGTGGCCGAAGGTGTTCGGG
>JBAVEY010000368.1:0-1760 GCA_049587975.1 Actinomycetota bacterium
CTGGGAGGCGGCGTAGATCAGGACGACTCGTACATTAGCGCTCCTATCAAGAACAGGCCGACGGCGATAAGGAAGGACACGAGCTGGATTCGACCTATCCTCCGGTCCCAGGCGGCATCCGAACCCCGCCCTCGCCACAAGCCCACCATGTACACGAGCCCAACCACGCCGTACTGGACCCATGCGATCGTCCACGCATTGGGTGAGTCGGTTCTCAGTACGAGATACCCGACGATCAGGCGATCCAGAGGAACCCACGCGCGACGAGGACACGGGTGCGGCCACTCGGCTCTGCGCCGGACCCCATCTGGTGACCCCCATCGCCCTCTGATTCAGCGCTGCAGAACAGGAACGGGTTCTTGTGCAGAGCTTCGAGCAGCGGCTCGTGTCCTGGGGCGATGAGGGCCGGGGAGAAGGAGGATGAGTCCATGACCCCGACCCTCATCGCGCTTATCGCTTCCGCTTATCGACCGGTGAGGCCGTCTGCTTGACCAGTGCCTCCGGGAGCGACACCGATGGTGGTGGGAAGGGCCAGGCCCGTGAAGGGGAACCCGGCCCTCCCACGACGCGGCAGTCCTTCCCGCCGGAGACAAGGCTGGTCCCCGCCGCGAGCCCGAGCAGTCCATTCCCGCCGTCGCGTCCAGCGACGGTTTTCGTGCCCTCTTGATCCGCCCTCAACGCTCCTTGTGCGTACACCTGAGGAAGGAGGCTCCTGGGCCACCCACCCCGAGCGAGTCCATTCGCTCGTCTGGGATCACCCGCAGGCACGGTCCCTGCGGGCAGAGGACTATCCATTGGGAGTTGGACCCGAGTTCGTGGAGGCCGAACGACGTTCGCTCGAGCGGGGTACTACGGCGAGGGGCGCCGTTCACGACTCGCAAACACACGACCCTTGAAATGTCGGCGACCGGACTGAGCGTGTCGGTACGTTCGAACCAGATGTCCACCTTGACGGCCTCTCGTGCGGCGCGTATGCATCGGCTGACGATCTCGGCCACGCAAGGAGGGATGTGAAGCCTTGATCCGATCGTGCTCCATGGGTCGCATCGGGCCTCGCCGTCACTCTCGAACGGTCGTCTTGGTCGTGGCGCTTGCTTTCGCCGGCACCGCTTGCTTCCTCGGCGGCGCCGACAAGCCCGCGGGTCCAACTCGGCCGGCACTCGCCGGCGGCACGCTCCGCCTAGCGCTCATCAAGCCGACATCGCTCGATGATCCCGCGATCTTGGATCCGGCACGTCCATACGATCCGGCCTTTCGCATCGATCCGGAGATCCTGCGCTGCTGCCTCCTTCGAACGCTCCTCTCGTATAGCGGGCACCCGACGGAGGAAGGCGGCACCGAGCTCCACCCCGATCTCGCCACGGCGATGCCCCAGGTCTCCCGAGACCAGCTCACCTGGACCTTTCGGCTCAAGAGTGGCATCCACTACGCACCGCCGCTCGAGACGACCACCATCGAGGCCGCCGACGTCGTCCGTGCCGTCGAGCGAACCGCGACCGCGAAGGTCTCGGATGGCTCCTACTCCACCTACTACTCGGTGATCCAGGGCTACGACGCATTCGCACGCGGCCAAACCAACACGATCTCGGGCCTAGAGATCGTCGACGAGCACACCCTCGCGGTGCACTTGACCGAGGTCACGAACGATTTCGGCTATCGGGTGGCCTTGCCGGGGAGCGCGCCGATCCCCGCGATCCCGGGAGATGCGACGGCGCCCCTCGGAGTGGCCGATGGCCACGACGAGGGATACGGCCCGTACC
>JBAVEY010000369.1:0-1662 GCA_049587975.1 Actinomycetota bacterium
GCCCGCTTCTAGGCACGCCGCCACTCGACCGACGCGTTACCGACCTTCGGCCCCCCGCGTTCAGGGTTCAGGAGATCCCGAGAGGGCCGATACCCAAGGCACGACATGGACGACCGACCCGGGAAGCCGAGCGGGCGACACCGCCGACCATCGGACGGGCAACGGACAGCGGCAGGGTGCCCCGTCCGGCGTCGCACGCGAGGCCGCGGGCTAGACTTTCGGGGATGGCCGTCCGCGAGCACAACCCTCTCCAACGACGTCTCTACCTCCCCATCGTCTCGACGAACGGGACGCCCGCCTCCACCGAGCGCAAGCCGCCGTGGCTCAAGGTTCGGCTCCAGCGCGGACCGAACTACCGCGAGCTCGAGAGCATCATGCGTACGCGTTCGCTGCACACCGTGTGCGAGGAGGCGATGTGCCCGAACATCTCCGAGTGCTGGGAGAAGCGCGAGGCCACCTTCCTGATCCTCGGTGACCGATGCACGCGGCGGTGCGGGTTCTGCGACGTGATGACGGCCAAGCCCGACGCCGTGGACGAGGAGGAGCCGGCCAAGATCGCGGACGCGGTTCACGAGATGGGCCTTCGCTTCGTCGTCGTCACCGGAGTGGCCCGCGACGACCTACCCGACGGTGGCGCACGGATCTGGGCGTCGACGATCCGGGCGATCCGCGATGCGGTCCCCGACTGCGGCGTCGAGGTGCTGCCGACCGACTTCAAGGGCGGCGAACGGGACATCGCGACCGTGATCGATGCGGCGCCCGACGTGTTCGCGCACAACCTCGAGACCGTTCGCCGGCTGCACGATCGGATCCGGCCCGCGTTCGGCTACGACCGCACGCTCGAGGTGCTACGTACCGCGCAGCGGCTGCGCGAGGGACAGGTCACCAAGTCGAACCTGATCCTCGGCATGGGCGAGCGCCCGGACGAGATCCCCCAAGCGCTTCGCGACCTCGCGGACGCCGGCGTTCGGATCGTGACGATCGGCCAGTACCTCCGCCCGACCGAGCACCACCTGCCCGTGGACCGGTGGGTGCACCCGGACGAGTTCGCGCGCTGGAAGGTGCTCGGAGAATCGTTCGGGATCGCGCACGTCGAGGCCGGGCCGCTCGTCCGGAGCTCGTACCACGCCGGGAAGGTATATGCCCAGGTCATGGGCTTGTGATGGGGCTCCAGGCACGTGTTGCAACGCTGTGATTCGGTGGAATCGTGTAAGCGCGTTACTCATTCCGTGACTCAGCCGAGTCAGACGATCACGTCTTCGACACCCAACAGCCCCCCGCCAGACGGCCACGATCTCTCGCCAGACGATCGTGGGGTCCTTCTATCGTTCCCCGACGCGACACACTCTGGCCATTGAAAGGCCACCCCGCAGGGGAAGCCTCTTGGTTGGACTTTCCCGCGCTGCGAGGGAGGCTGAGTTGGAGAGCTTCGCAAGGTGTCCCGTGTGCGTCCAGGAGTTCCCGATATGGGGACCCGATGGCGTGATGGTTCACTTGCTCGCTGTTCATGCCGACACACCTGAGGCTCGCTGGATCATGCAGCACCTCGGGGTAGCCATAATGCAGCTTTCGGGTTGAGACAGGGGCCAGTAGGCCGCGAGACCCAGCGGCCAGTAGGACGCCAGGTCTCGCGGTCGGCTATCCGACGTCTTCGGCTGGCTC
>JBAVEY010000370.1:0-2399 GCA_049587975.1 Actinomycetota bacterium
GACGCGCTGATCCTGCGGCGCGACGGATCGGATCGATGGATCCGCTACTCGAGCAGCACGATGCCCGAGCGGCACGGAAACGGAACGAGTCACGTCGTGACTGCTCGCGACGTGACGGCCGAGCTCGAGGCCGAGCAGATGAAACGCGACTTCGTCGCCACCGTGTCCCATGAGCTCAGGACACCGCTCACGCCCCTCAAGGGCTTGCTCCAGTCGCTGAACAAGGGGCTGGTCGAGGACTCGCCTCAGGCACGCCACGAGTACCACGCGATCATGCTGCGCCAGACCGAACGGCTTGAGCGGCTCATTTCCGATCTCCTCGATGTCTCACGCTTCGATGCCGGGCATCTACCGATGGACGCGGTTCCCGTCGAGGCCGGTGCGCTCTTGGAGCGCGAGATCGCGGACGCGGGCCAGTTGGCGGCGGTTCGCGAGGTTCGGTTCGAGCGCCCGGAAAGTCCGGTCTGGGTCGTCGCCGACCCGCTCCGCCTCGGCCAGATCGTCACCAACTTGCTGTCGAATGCGTTCAAGTACTCGCCGGAGGGAGCCCCGGTGATCGTGAGGCTGACCAAGCGCGAGGATTTCGCCCTGGTCTCCGTGCAGGATCGGGGCGAGGGGATCGCGATCGACGACCAGGATCGCGTGTTCGAGCGCTTCTACCGCGTGGACACGGGATTGACGCAGACCGCAGGTGGTTTCGGCCTGGGCCTGTTCATAGCCCGCCGTCTGGCCGAAGCGATGGGCGGGGGTCTGGTTCTGAGCTCGCGGCCGGGTGAAGGATCCACGTTCTCGGTCAGCCTGCCGCTCCTCATGGCCGCGCCGCAGGTGGACGATCTGGGGGGCCGACGCTTCTCCTTGCGTGACACCGACACCGATCATCACGGACCGGATGCCGGTCAACCCATCCCCCACGTGCGAGCGCGGACATCCGTCACCACCCATCGCTCGAGACCAAGCATCTACACGAGCTCGGCGAGGACGCGGAAGGTCGCGGGCGAGCGGAACGATCCCCTGGTACCACGAGCTCTGTCGGCTGAGCGCGGTGGCAGATCGAGATGACCCGAGCGCCTACCAGGCACGTCGTGGTGGAGACGAGCGGACTCGAACCGCCGACCCCCTGCTTGCAAAGCAGGTGCTCTACCAGCTGAGCTACGTCCCCTGAGCGCCAATCATAGATGCGGCCCCCTCCCATCAGCCCGATGGGACGATGGCTGGCGTCGGCGTTGGCGTCGGGCTGGGCGTTGGCGTCGGGCTGGGCGTTGGCGTCGGGCTGGGCGTTGGCGTCGGGCTGGGTGTCGGCAGCGCTTGCTCGATCATCCCCGTGTCCGGGACCGAGTCCAGGCACAGCCGCGAACAGTTCCCCCCCGTGTAGCTCGAGAGCGCGGACCAGAAATAGGAGGTCCGGTTCGGCCCGATCGAGACCTCCCGGAGCGGGACCGCCACCCACGCGGCCCGCGAGCCGTCTCTGCCGGTTCGCAGCGCGGAGACCTCGGCCTGGCCACCGCCGCGCCGGAGGCGGAACAGGTGGGCGACGAGCCGGCGCCCGTCCGATCCCACGACGGCGACGAAGTCCACGGCGTCGTCGCCCCTCGTATCGAGCTGCACGATCAGGTAGCCGCGATCCCACATCGAGCGCACGGACCAGGTCGCGAACGTGGCGAACCGCCAGCTCGGCGCCCCCACGTGATCGAACCCGACCGCCTCGAGATCGAGCCTGCCCGCCGTGTCGTTCGGATCGGCCTGGTCGGTGTGGTGCGCGCCGGCCGGCACCTCGAACGCCAGCACGACGACGACGGCCAGCGCGCAGAGCCAGAGGAGGCGCCGCCTCAGGGGGCACCCCTTCGGCCGGGCGCGGTGACGGCGACGGTGCCGACCCACGTCGCGAGCGCCAGGCCGAGGACGACGAGCGCTGCGGGCACCCACTCCGGGCCCGCGGGCGAGCCGAGGGATCGGACCACGGGGGCGTTCGCCCCGGCCCGCCACGCGACGAACGCGAACACGGCGAGCCCAAGGTTGCGGGCCAACAGGAACCGGTAGTCGCGGCTCGCCGACGAACCGAAGCAACCGCACTCCAGGCGGCGCCCGGCCCGCAGACGTCCCGCCACGACGACGGCGGAGAACGCCACCAACGCCACCAGCGCCGCGGCGCCCGCCGTCGACACCAACCCGAGGAACGGGAGGGTCGCGACCGCGAGCTCGAGCACCGGCACGCCGACAACGACGCGCCGCGCCGTCCCCGCCGGCAGCCGGTACGTCGCCAGGGCACGCCGCCAGGCGGGCCAGCGGACGAGCTTGGCGATCGCCGCCGCACCGAAGGCCAGGGCCAGCATCGCGCCCGCGAGCGCCCCGGCATCGGACGACGACCCCGGCGCTCGGACCCGAACGAGCGCGGCGGCCAG
>JBAVEY010000371.1:0-1850 GCA_049587975.1 Actinomycetota bacterium
GTCATCGTGAACGCCAACGACATGGCGGTCATGGGCGTCCGTCCACGGTGGTTCCTGGCCGTCGTCCTGCTTCCCCTCGGGACCACCGAGGTGGTGGTCCGGGAGACCTTCTCAAGCATGCAAGACAGTCTGGCTCGTGTCGGCGCCTGGCTGGTCGGCGGCCACACCGAGGTGACTCAGGCGGTCACGCAGCCCGTCGTCGTCGGCCAATTCCTTGGCCTAGCCGAGGACGGGAGGTTCGTTGCGACCGGCGGGGTCCGACCGGGGGACGCTCTCCTGCAGGTCGGACCCGTGCCGATCGAGGGTGCTGCCGTCTTGGCCCATGAGGCGGCCGACCGGCTGACCGGCCTGGATCCGGGCGTCATGACGGCCGCGAGGGATGCTCTCGATGAGCCCGGGATCTCGGTCGTTGAGCCGGCGCTCTTGGCGGCCGAGCTCGGGGCGACCGCGATGCACGACCCCACGGAGGGAGGACTTGTCGCAGGCATCCACGAGATCGCCGCGGCCTCGCGCCTGCGCATCCGCATCGATCTGGGCTCAATACTCTGGTTCGAGCCAGGACGGGCGATCTGCACAGCACTGGCGGCCGAGCCGTCGGCGACGCTCGCCTCGGGTTGCCTGCTCGCCGCCTTCCGGGCCGATCGAGCGAAGGCGGTGCTCCAGTCCCTTGCTAACCACGGCTACTCGGCTTCCCGGATCGGCACGGCTGAACCAGGCTCGGGCGTGTGCGACGCGGACGGCCGCCCACTCGCATGGCCCGGCCGTGACGAGGTGGCCCGACTGCTCTCAGGCACGACCGAAGGACCCTGGTCGGGGCCCTGACCCGGCCGTCTCTTCCCTCGCCTACCGGAGCCACGGCTCATTCACATGAGGACGTTCCTTTTGTGCGGCAATCGGATGGCCGGACGAGGATGCTAGATCGGAACCTGAAGGGGTCGAAAACAACGATCGCGGATTGACACGGTGTCTCGTAGGATGCCGCGGTGCTGTTCTCCATCTTCTACCTGATCCTACGGAGCCTCCTTCGCTTCGTGCCATCTGGCGAGGAGGGCCGAGAGCGCGAGGTCGAGATCCTCGTTCTTCGTCACCAACTGAAGGTTCTTTCCCGGAAGGCCGGTCGTCCGAACCTGCGGCGCGCGGACCTAGCCTTGTTGGCCGCAGCATCCCGCCTGCTCCCGCGTGAGCGTTGGGCCTCCTTCCTCGTCAGGCCCGCGACGATCCTTCGCTGGCACCGGGAACTGGTCAGACGCAAATGGACCTTCCGAAGGAAGCCCCTCGGGCGCCCGCCGATGTCCCCGCACGTGCGCGAGCTGATCCTTCGCCTGGCGAGGGAGAACCCGCGCTGGGGGTGCGTGAGGATCCAGGGCGAACTCCACGGTCTCGGCATCCGGGTGGGCGCGACGACCATTCGGACGCTGCTCAGGCGAAATGGCTTCGGGCCAGCTCCGAGGGAGACGGGCCCTCCTGGACCGAGTTCCTGCGCGCGCAGGCCGAGGGGATCCTGGCCTGTGACTTCTTCTCGGTCGAGACCGCCTTCATTCAGACGCTCTACGTCTTGTTCTTCATCGAGGTCGAAACCCGTCGGGTCCGCGTGATGACCTCGACCCGCAACCCCGACGCCGGCTACACCACCCAGCAGGCTCGGAACCTCTACATGGCAGGTGAGCTGCCCACCGTTCGTATCCTGATCCGCGATCGAGACTCCAAGGTCACCCGCTCCTTCGACGCCGTGTTCGGATCCGAGGGTGCGAGGGTCATCCTCACGCCCATCCGTTCCCCCAAGGCCAACGCGTACGCCGAACGCTGGGTGAGGACCGTTCGCACCGAGATCTTGGACCGGACCCTCATCC
>JBAVEY010000372.1:0-10133 GCA_049587975.1 Actinomycetota bacterium
CGTCCGAGGATCGGTCGGCGTCATCCGGCCGGTGGCAACTGATCGATCAACCGCGACCCGGATGAGTGGGAGCGCTCCGGTCGATGCTCGCGGGCTCGTGGCGGTTGGACCGCCGTACTGCCTAAACACTGCCTCCTGGCTGCTTGGGACTACTCCCGAAGAAAGAAACCGCAGGTAGACGGCCCTGTATCGGAATGCACATCTCCTAACTCTTGGTTACGCGGGATGCGACGGCGGGGACGGGACCGTCGACGCCACGCTCACGGACGCCGCTGGCTGTCCTGGCGGTCCGGGCGCCGGTTCCCAGTCGCGGATCACCGCGGCTCCCTTGGCGATGAGCGCGGCCGCTCCGCCGATCTCGATGGCCCGGCCGAGCGGTGTCCGGAAGAACGGGTGGCGCAGGATCATCGGGGTGGCGAGCAGGAGCCCGCTCGCCATGAGGGTCCGGATCCTCCGGCCGGCGGGGGAGGCGAGGAACGCGCGGGTCTGATCGGTACCGCGCTCGATCGCGTCCTCGAGCCCGTTCAGCAGCTGGGAAAGCTCGGCCCTGGCATTCACGCCGGGACCATACCCTCGTGAGGCGCCCCGCGAAACGGGATGGGCGCGCGCTAGGGGTCGGCTGCGCGGTACCCGACGCCGCGGACGGTCTCGATCAGGTGTTCGTGGGCGGGTCCGAGCTTCGCGCGCAGCCGTCGAACGTGGACGTCCACCGTCCGCGTTCCTCCGTAGAAGTCATACCCCCAGACCTCGCGGAGCAGCGCCGGTCGCGTGAAGACCCGTCCCCGGCGTTCCCCGAGGTACCGGAGCAGCTCGAACTCCTTGAACGTGAGGTCCAACGGCCTGCCCTCGACGCTCACCCGATAGGTGCTCGTGTCGAGGGCGATCGGGCCCAGCAGGATCGTCGTCCCCTCTCCGATCCCCGCCCGTCGTCGGGCGAGCGCGAACCGCAGGCGGATCTCGCTCTCGGGGGCGCCGGGGTAGATCGCGTCGTCCGCGACGTCCTCCCAGTGGAACCGGTCGAGGTCGGCGCGTTCGACGACGACCAGGACCGGGATCCGCGGCTCGCGCTCGCGAAGCGCCCTCAGGACGGCGTAGCCCTGGCCGGGGTTCTCGGCGGCGTCGACCAGGACGGCGTCCGATCCGAGCGCCAGCGCCCCGGCGACCGTGGCGACCGAGAGCTGGTCGGTCTTCAGGTCGAGCAGCAACGGAGGGGCGGCGGGCAGGACCTCCGCCGGCGTGCGGTCGGTGAGCAGGACGACCCGGATCACGGAGCCCCGAGCGTACAGGCCGGCCCGCGCCGGCGATAGCCTTGGGGCGATGCCCCACGTGACCGTCCGCTTGTTCGCCGCACTCCGAGAGCTGGCGGGTTCCTCCCGGGTGGAGGCGGACGGAGCGACCGTCGGCGAGGTCATCGAGGCCCTGTCGGCCCGGTACGGGCAACGGTTCGCGGGGGTCGCCGCGGTCGGCTCGGCGGTGGTCGACGGCGAGCGCGCCGACCCCACGACCCCGCTCTCGGCGGGCCAGGAGGTCGCCCTGCTGCCGCCGGTTTCGGGGGGCTTTCGGCAGGGCAACCGACCCTGAGATACTGACCGCATGTCCATGAGATTCCAGCGGCTCCTCCTCGTGGTGAATCCGGTCGCTCGCACGATGTCCAAGCCGGTGCTCGCGGTGATCGAGAAGGCGTTGTCCGCCGACTTCCGGCTCGAGGTGGCCGAGACCAAGGAGCGTGGTCACGCCTCCGAGCTCGCCGCGCAGGCGACGGAGGACGGCGTCGACCTGGTGGTCGTCTTCTCCGGCGACGGCACGATCAACGAGGCCGTGAACGCCCTCGCCGGCACCGAGACCGCCCTCGGCGTGCTGCCGGGCGGCGCCACGAACATCCTGGTACGGGCTCTCGCGCTGCCCCTCGACCCCGTCGAGGCGACGGGCGTCCTCATCGCGAAGGCGCTCGACGACCACGCGTTCCGGCTGTCGCTCGGCGTGGCGGACGGTCGCTACTTCGCCGTGAACTGCGGCGCCGGCGTCGACGCCGCGGCGATGCGCCGGCTGGATCAGAAGTTCCCGAAGACGAAGACGAAGTTCGACCGGGCGGCGTTCCGCGCCGTCGCCCGCGAGCTCCTTGTTGGGTACGCGGGGCGATCCGCGGACCTCGAGGTTCGGATCGACGAGGGACCGCCGCTCCCGTCGCTCTCGGTCATGGTCGGGCGGACCGATCCGTACACGTACTACAAGGACCGCGGGATCCGGATGACGCCCGAGGCGTCGTTGGACTCCGGGCTCGACGTGCTGTCCGTCCGCAAGCTCGCGCGGCGGAGCGTTCCGAGGATCGCGTGGCAGGTCTTCGGCTCGGCCCGCCACGTGCAGGGACGCGATATCGACTACGTCCACGACGCCCGGCGAGTCGTCATCACGTCCGAGACGCCGTTCCCGGTCCAGGTCGACGGGGATGCGCTCGGCGACCACCAGCGCCTCGAGGTGAGCCTCGCGCCCGAGGCCTTGTGGGTCGTGGCCTAGACGCTCGGGGCGGTCGTCCCGGCACCGCCCGCCGCTCCACGCTCCTGGATCCCGCATTCCCACTTCGATAGGCCGGCCCATCGACCCTCGCGTTCGTGCTCGCCGGGGAACGAGAGTCGCGTGCACGGCGCGCATCCGATGGAGGCGTACCCGAGGTCGTAGAGCGGGTTGTGGGGCAACGAATGCTCCTTCAGGTACGACCACGTGTCGCGGCGCGTCCAGGTGGCGACGGGGTTGACCTTGACGATCCAGGATCCGGGCTCGAGCTCGTACCGGTCGACGATCGGTGCCGTCGCGCGTGTCGGTGACGAGTCGCGCCGGAACGCCGTGACCCAGGCATCACGGCCGCGGAGGGCCCCGAGCATCGGTCGGACCTTGTTGATGTCGCAGCAGCGCTCCGGATCGCGTTCGTAGAGCCTCGGCCCGAACGCTTCCGCCTGCGTCTGCGGTGTGTGCTCGCCGGCGAGCTCCACCACGTTCAGGCCCAGGCGCTCGGTCAGGCGGCGCTTGAACGCGAGCGTCTCCTCGAAGTGGAACCCGGTATCCAGGAACAGGACGGGCACGTCGGGTCGGATCTGGGTCGCCATGTGCATCACGCACGTCCCCTCGGCCTGGAACGCCGAGGCGAGCGCGATCTCCCGGAACCCCGACCCCGCCAGAGCCCATCGGACGATCTCGAGCGGGCCGGCCGACTCGAAGCGTTCGTTGAGCGTCCGGAGTTCGTCGTCGGAAAGGAGCGTGTCAGGCATCGGGGCCTCGCCTAGGGGATGACCGGAGTATAGGTCTCGGTCGGAGCCTTCCGACCCGCCGCTATCCTGGGAACCCGATCACCCAGACGAAAGGCCGGATGTCCCATGCCCGACCACCTGACGATCCCACCACACGGCGGGACCCTCATCGACCTGCTCGTGC
The DNA here is from genome assembly GCA_049587975.1 of Actinomycetota bacterium. Lineage (GTDB taxonomy): Bacteria > Actinomycetota > UBA4738 > UBA4738 > HRBIN12 > DASSJM01. The sequence continues at coordinate 3,427 of JBAVEY010000372.1, forward strand.
CGCCCAAGCGGCGGGAGGCCGCTCGGACCGAGGCGGAGCACCTGCCCAAGCTCGTGGTGAATGCCCGCGAGCTCTCGGACCTCGAGATGCTGACCGTCGGCGCGCTGTCGCCGCTCACCGGGTTCGTGGGCCAGGACGACTATCGCTCGATCCTGGAGACGATGCACCTGTCGAACGGGCTCGCGTGGTCGATCCCCGTGACGCTGTCGCTCACGGACGAGGACGTGAAGCGCATCGGGGCAGGGACCTCGGTGGCCCTCCTCCCGACCGAGGGCGCGCAGGCGCTCGCGATCATCGACGTGACCGAGGTCTTCAAGCGCGATCGCGAGAGGGAGGCCCTCGGCGTGTTCGGGACCGAGGATGTCGAGCATCCGGGCGTGCGAGCGCTCCACGAGGCGGGCGATTTTTGCCTGGCGGGATCGGTCCGCGCGCTGGCGCTCCCCGAGCACGACGACTTCGAGCCGTACCGACTCACGCCGGACCAGACGCGAGCGGCGTTCGCCGAGCGAGGCTGGCGAACGGTCGTCGGCTTCCAGACCCGCAACCCGATCCACCGGGCCCACGAGTACATCCAGAAGTGCGCGCTCGAGATCGTCGACGGGCTCCTGGTCCACCCGCTGGTCGGGGCGACCAAGGGCGACGACGTGCCGGCCGACGTGCGGATGCGCTGCTACGAAGCCCTGTTCGACGGCTACTACCCGAAGGACCGGGCGATGGTGTCCGTCTTCCCCGCCGCGATGCGCTACGCGGGCCCGAAGGAGGCGATCTGGCACGCGATCTGCCGCAAGAACTATGGCTGCACGCACTTCATCGTCGGACGCGATCACGCGGGCGTCGGCTCGTACTACGAGACGTACGACGCCCAGAGGATCTTCGAGGCGTTCGAGCCGGGCGAGCTGGGGATCACGCCGCTGATGTTCGAGCACTCGTTCTGGTGCAACGCCTGTGAGGGCATGGCCTCACCGAAGACGTGTCCGCACGGGGAGGACACGCGCGTGTCGCTGTCGGGCACGAAGGTGCGCGAGATGCTCCGCGCCGGTGAACGCCCGCCGATCGAGTTCAGCCGCCCCGAGGTCGCCGAGATCCTGATCGATGCCATGCGGGACGGATAGCGGTCCTCGGGACCCTCGAACGCCTTCGTTTGCCCGCCGACCAGCGGCTTTGGTAGCCTCGCGCGCGCCCGGGCGGCGGCCGACACCATGAGGGGAGGGCCTACGACCGCTCGCAGGACCGCGTTCCGAACCTTCCTCGCCCTCAGCCTGGTGGCCGGCGAGTTCGGCATGGTCCCCGCGCTCGCCGGTACCAAGGACGAGCTCGATGCGGCGAAGGCGGAGCTCGCGAAGGTGCAGGGCGACCTCGACCGCGCGACGGCCCGGTGGAACGTGGCGGAGTCCAGGCTCGACACCACGCGGAGCGAGATCGCCGATACGCGGGTCCGGATCGGGAGGCTCGAGGACCGCATGCGCGCGATCGAGGCCCGCCTGAACCGGCGAGCCGTCCTCGCTTTCACGAACGGCCCGGCGAGCACCATCGACCTGCTGCTCTCCTCGGGCTCGTTCACGGACTTCGCCGACCGGCTCGAGTTCCTCGGTTCGATGGCGCAGGAGGACGGCGACCTCGTCGTCGAGCAGCGCGTCTCGCGGGAGGAGCTCCGCCGGGAGCGCGACAACCTGCTCGGGCTCGAGGAGCGTCAGGCGGACGTGGCCGAGGAGCTCGGCACGATCCGAGCGACGATAAACGCGCAGCTCGAGCGGATCTCGGATCGCGTCGCCGAGCTGACCGCGACGTACCGCGAGCAGATCGCCGCCTCGAAGGAGCTCGTGATCTTGGGCCAGACACCCAACGCCGACGGCTCGATCCAGGTCTGCCCGGTCGCGGGACCGAACTCGTTCGTGGATTCGTTCGGCTGGCCACGGGACGGCCACACGCATCAGGGGATCGACATGATCGCTCCCTTCGGCACACCGGTGGTCGCCGCCCACCCGGGCAGCGTCACGCACTCCTCGAGCTCCTCCGGTGGGATCCAGGCGTACGTCTACGGCTCGGGCGGCACCTCGTTCTACGCCCACCTGTCCGGCTACAGCTCGGCGAGCGGCAGCGTCTCGGCGGGGACGGTGATCGGGTACGTCGGGAGCACCGGCAACGCCGGTTCGACCAACCACCTCCACTTCGAGTGGCATCCGGGCGGCGGCGCGGCGGTGAACCCGTACCAGATGCTCCTCGCCGTCTGCTGAGCCTTGCCGCACCGCGGCCGGGCGACCCCCGCCGCGATACGATGCGGGTCCCATGAGCGAGCACGGCGGTAACCGGCGGATCGATCGGATCCGACGCCCGGCGTTCGTCGAGGGCCTGACCGAGCTGTCGCTGGACGATCTGCGGGCCCGCCGCGACGAGTGCTACGCGGAGCGCGAGTACCTCTCGCTGCTCCGACGGCTCGTCCAGGGCCGCGCCGAGATCTTGCGGGCCGAGGTCGAGCGGCGCGGCAGCGGTGGCGAGGGGGGAAGCCTGGTCGACCAGCTCTCCACGATCTTGTCCTCCGAGGGTCAGGGTCCGTCCCGGGGGGAGGCGGTCAAGGTCGGGCTCCCCGAGGAGGAGATGCTCCTGGCGCGTCGGCGCGTCGAGCGGTTGGTGGCGGACGCCGAGATCTCCGATCCGGGCGCCCTGGACGACGAGCGCCTGAGCGCCGCCGTCGAGCTGCTGGTGCAGGAGGAGCGGGAGGTTTCGCAAGCGAGGAGCGACGTGCTCCACGTGATGGACGCCCTGCAGGAGGAGCTCAAGCGGCGGTACCGAGACGACCCCTCGCTCGTCCTGTCCTGAGCCGCACACGCCGAGCGTCCCGCACGCCCGAAGCACCCAAGGCGCGAAGCCGTTGCGTGATGACGTTTCGGTCCGGTGGGGGGGTGACGTCGTCCCAGGTATCCGACAGGCCGTAGGTCGCGGAGGAGGTCGACGGACCAGGGGTTTTTGGGCCTCGGGGCCTATGGACGCCCCTCGGCGGAACGGGCAGGCTCTTCCCCGGATCGCGCACCATCGTGCGCTAACGTGCGGCCCTGATGAAGACCGAACGAGACACTCCCGGGTCTGGCACCGGGGTCCCGATGGACCCCGAGCTGCCGACCGTCCAGGAGCAGCTGATCGTCTTCGCGCGCGAGCTCGGCGAGCTCTATCGGCTGGAGCGCTCCCGCAACGCGGAGCTCGAGCTGGTCCTGGCGAGCCTCCAGGACACCTACCTCGCCACGATGAAGAGTCTCGCGACGGTCATCGAGGCGAAGGACCAGACCACCCGCGGGCACCTGGATCGGACCCAGGTCTTCGGCCTCGCGCTCGCCCGGCGGGTCGAACCCGAGCTGGCCGAGTCACCGACGCTCGGGTACGGGTTCTTCCTCCACGACATCGGCAAGGTCGGCATCCCCGAGCACATCCTGTGCAAGGCCGGCCCGCTGTCGGTCGACGAGTGGACCGTGATGCGGAACCACCCGATCATCGGGGCGCAGATCGTGGCGCCGATCGCCTTCCTGTCCGACACGGTCGAGCTGATCCGTCACCACCACGAGTGGTTCGACGGGACGGGCTACCCCGACGGCCTGGCGGCGGAGGCGATCCCGCTCGGAGCCAGGATCTTCGCCGTGGCGGACTCGTTCGACGCGATGACCAGCGATCGCCCCTATCGCGGCTCGATCGGCGTGGAGCGGGCGCTCGCCGAGCTCAGGGATGGCTCCGGTTCCCAGTTCGATCCCGAGATCGTCAGGGTGTTCGTCGACATGATCGAGTCGGACCCACCGATGGACGACGAGCAATTCGAGCACGCGCTCAGGCACGCGAGCTGATCCCCGATCGCCTTCCGGCCGCTTCGCGGCCGACCCTCGGTCGATAGGCTTCCGCGCGATGCCGTCCGCCGCGCCGCTCGCTCGTGTCGTGCGCTCGGGTCTGGAGGAGAGCGTCCACCTCGGGCACGTGGTCGTGTGCGACCCGCAGGGTCGCGTGCTCGCGAGCCTCGGCGATCCCGACCGCCTCGTCTACTCCCGGTCGTCGATGAAGCCGTTGCAGGCCGCAGTCTCCCTCCGACGCATCCCCGACGACCTGCCCGACGACCTGGTGGCGGTGATGTGCGCCTCGCACAACGGCGAGCCCGTCCATGTGCGGGCCGTTCGCCGGCTCCTGGGGACGGGCGGTCTGTCCGAACGTGACCTCGGCTGCCCGCCCGGCCTCCCGATCGACGTCGGGGCGCTGCGCCAGGCCTCGCGTCCTCGCCGGATCTACTTCAACTGCTCCGGCAAGCACGCGGGGATGCTCCTCGCCTGCCAGCGATCGGAACTCGACCTCGGTGGTTACCTGCAGCCGGCCCACCCCTTGCAGCGCGAGATCGCGCAGGCGGTCCGTTCGGCCACCGATGTCGACCGGCCGCTGATCGGGGTCGACGGCTGCGGCGCGCCCGTCCACGGTCTGCCACTGCGCGGGCTCGCGACGCTGTTCGCCCGCCTGTCCCGCCCTGAGCGGCTCGGTCGCCTCGCGGCCCACGCCGCTCGTGCCGTTGGGTCGATGCGCTCGGCTCCCTATCTGGTCGCCGGTCGCCGTCGGTCGGACACGCGGATGATGGAGGTCGTGCCGGAGCTCTTGACCAAGGTCGGTGCCGAGGGCCTGCACTGCGCCGCTGCCCTCGATGCGGGGATCGGCGTGGCCGTCAAGGTGGCCGACGGGAGCGATCGGGCCGCAGCGCCGGCCATGGTACGGACGCTCGATCTCCTCGGGCTCCTGGGCGAGCGGGAGCGGGCTCGTCTGGACGAGATCGCCCGGCCCCCGGTGCGAGGCGGGGACCGTCCCGTGGGTGAGCTCATGTCGGAGTTCCGGCTCCGAGCATCCCGACGCTGATCGGGCCGGGCGTTTCGGCTCCGTTCGCGCGTCCCTCTCGTACGATGGCCCTCGATGGGCGGCGCGAAGGTGAGGGAGCGACCAGGCACGCTGAGCGAGCCCCGGATCGCGGTGGTCAGCCTGCACACCTCGCCGCTCGATCAGCCGGGTTCGGGCGACTCCGGCGGGATGAACGTGTTCATCCGGGCGGCGGCCGAGCGCCTGTCGGCCAGTGGCGTCGGCGTCGACGTGTTCACCCGCACCCGAGATGACCGTCGACCCGAGGTCCAAGACCTGGGGAACGGCTCTCGGCTCATCAACGTGCACGCCGGACCGAGCGCACCCGTGCCGAAGGAGGAGCTGCCGCGGTTCCTCCCGGAGTTCCTGGGCGGGGTCCTCCACCGGGCTCGAACGGAGGGAACCAGGTACGACCTCGTCCACACGCACTACTGGCTCTCCGGGTGGGTGGGCCGCAACGCTCGCGAGATCTGGGGCGTTCCGCTCGTCGCCTCGTTCCACACGCTCGGCAAGGTGAAGAACTACTCGCTCTCCCGCGGCGAACCCCCTGAGCCCCCCGTCCGCTTGTCCGGCGAGGAGCGGGTGATCTCGGAGGCCGATCGGCTCGTTGCCGCGACGCCCGTCGAGGCGGCCCAGCTCGTCGGCCTGTATCGGGCCGAGCCCGGCCGCATCCGTGTCGTCCCACCGGGGGTGGACCACGGGCTGTTCTTCCCGCGGGGTCGGGACCAGGCGAAGGCTCGGCTGCACCTGACCGACCTGCGCCTGCTGCTGTTCGTCGGCCGCCTGCAGGCGCACAAGGGGCCCGACGTCGCCGTCCGTGCGGTGGCCGAGGCGGTCGCTCGCGACCCGGGGGGGACCCGCGACGTCGTCCTCGCGATCGTCGGGGGCCCGAGCGGCTCGGATCACGGCGCCGAGGTCGCGAGGCTCATGGACCTGGCTTCGGCACTCGGGGTCGGGGAGCGGGTGATCCTGTTCCCTCCGCAGCCGCAGTCGCGTCTCGCGGATTTCTACGCGGCGGCCGAGGTGGTCCTCGTGCCCTCGCGATCGGAGTCCTTCGGCCTGGTTGCCCTGGAGGCGCAGGCGTGCGCGACCCCGGTGGTGGCCGCGGCGGTGGGGGGTCTGCGGTACGTCGTGGAGGACGGTGTCACGGGTCACCTGGTGGAGGGCCACGACCCGGGCGACCACGCCGATCGGATCCTCGCCCTCCTGCGCCATCCCGAGGGGCGGCGCCGCATGGGGGAAGCCGGCGTCGTCCGGTCGATGCGGTTCTCGTGGCACGCCACCGCCTCCGGCATGCTCTCCGTCTACCGCGAACTGCTCGACGGTCGTGTCCCCGCGTGACGTCGCCCGGCCGGCGCGATCGGGGAGCCGTTCGAGACCGGCGGGGCGACGCTCGATACGCGGAAGCGCGACGATGGTCGCAGGAGCCGTCGGCCGCGCTCGGCCGGAACACGTTGCGCTGCAACGGAGACGACGGTTGATCGTCGAGCGTTCGCGCGAACGTCATGTTCTTGTCACTCTTTTCATCACGCGATCTACCTGCGCATATGTACCGTGACCTGCACGTTCGTCAGGTTGACCCGCTCACCGGGCGCCGGTACATTTCGCTCGCTCCGAGCAGTCGGAGCGGCCGAATCAGGGAACCGAGGCCGGGACCCCTGGGAAAGCCGTAAGGCCAACTGGGCGCACCTGCTCGTACGGTTGGGACAGCTAACTAGCTGTGCGGGTGGGGAGGCTCGGGAGGCCCCAAAGCCCAACGAAAGGGTGCTACGGCCAGGAAACCAAGACGGCTGCGAGAGGTTGCTCGGAGCACCTGAGCCCGAGGGGCCAACGGTGGCTGG
>JBAVEY010000373.1:0-18751 GCA_049587975.1 Actinomycetota bacterium
TGGTCACCGTTCCTGTCCACAGGATCAACCGGCGTCAACGCTGCAACCGGCCGAAAGCCATCGGGACAACCTCCCTGGGGGATCGCGTGAGCCGGTACGCCGAACCCGATCGCGAGGACGGCCACCATCCCTGCCGTCGCGATGATGCGTTTCATCACCCCTCCCTTCGTTGCGGGACTTATAGGCCCTCCGGGGGGGCTCCGCAATAGTGCAATCGACGTGCTTCCCGTCATCCCGTGGCTCATGGGTCCGGCCGCCACGGGTCCCATTCCGCCCGACGGCTAGCGCCTCTGGAGCCCGTAGGAGTGCGGCGTGAGCGAGACGGCGTACCCGGGACTGGGGCCATCAGGCACGACCCGCGTCGCGTGGGACACCGCTGCCCAGGTCCCTGAAAGTTGTGCGTGCGCCGAACGACTGTCCTTGCCTCACCGGCGAGAGGTCGCAAGTTCAAGACCTGCCGAGCCCAGCGTTCACATCGACTTGTCTGCCGGTTCGGTAACGTCTCCGAGCAACTACTCGAGGGGGAACGTGATGTCTGCGACCAATGAGATAGCGCCGCCCGACGCCGCGACGGGCGTGGCGGCCCGCGCGGTTGGGCTCACCAAGGTCTACGGCGAGGGGCATGCCGAGGTGCTGGCGCTCGATGAGGTGTCGGTCGACTTCGAACGGGCACGCTACACGGCGATCATGGGCCCGTCCGGCTCGGGCAAGTCGACGTTGCTCCACTGCATGGCCGGCCTGGACACCCCGACCTCGGGTCGGGTCTTCATCGGAGACGTGGATCTGACGACGCTCTCGGAGAAGTCCCTGACCATGCTGCGGCGGCGGAGCATCGGGTTCGTGTTCCAGGCCTACAACCTCGTGCCCACGCTCACGGCCGCCGAGAACATCACGCTCCCGCTCGACATCGCGGGCGAGGATCCCGACGGGGATTGGTTCGACGTGGTGGTCGACACCGTGGGGATCAGGGACCGCCTGTCCCACCGGCCGGCCGAGCTCTCCGGCGGGCAGCAGCAGCGCGTGGCCGGCGCCCGCGCCCTGGTCAGCCGCCCCGAGATCGTGTTCGCCGACGAACCGACGGGCAACCTGGACTCGAAGTCGGGTCACGAGATCCTCGGGTTCCTCCGCAGCGCGGTGAAGGACCACGGCCAGACGATCGTGATGGTCACGCATGATGCGGCCGCCGCAAGCTTCGCGGACCGGATCGTGTTCCTGGGTGACGGCAAGGTCGTCGACGAGATGCTCGGGCCGACGACCGAGCGGGTGCTCGATCGGCTGAAGTCACTCGAGGGCTGAGCGTGTTCCGCGCCGCGATCCGGAGCCTACTCGCGCGGAAGGTCCGGCTGATCCTCACGGGCCTCGCGGTCGTCCTCGGGGTGGGCTTCATGGCGGGCACCTTCGTGCTGACGGACACCATGACCCGCGCCTTCGACGACCTCGTCGAGACCGGGACGTCGTCGATCGACGTGCTGGTGCGGAGCTCGAACGCGTTCACCGCGCAGACGAGCAGTCTCGAGGAGCGCGAACCGATGCCGGAGCCGGTGTTGAACGACGTCGAGGGCGTCCCGGGCGTCGCCCGTGCCGTCGGCGACGTCCTTGGCTACGCGCAGATCGTCGATCCGACCACGGGCAAGGTGATCGGGACGTTCGGGCCGCCAACGGCCGCCTCGGGCTGGAACGACCTGAACGGATTCACCCTCAAGCCGGGCGGTTCGCCTCCGAGCGGGACCGACCAGGTGGTCATCGACGCCGCGACGGCCGAGGCCCACGACATCCAGGTGGGCGACAAGGTCAGGATCCTGTTCGAGGGTCCTCCTGGGGAGTTCACGGTCGTCGGCATCGCCGGGTACGGCGAGAGCGACAGTCTGTTCGGCGCGACGTGGGCGTTGTTCGACCTGCCGACCGCGCAGCACGTTCTGGGTCGCGATGGTCAGCTGGACTCGGTCTCGGTGGTCGCGGAGGAAGGCGTCTCGGGCGTCGAGCTCCAACGTCGGATCTCCGAGGTGCTCCCCGAGGGGACCGAGGCGGTCACGGCCGCGACGGTCACCGCCGAGGCCCAGGATCAGATCAGCACCGGACTGGGGTTCCTCCGGACCGCGTTCCTCGTCTTCGCGTTCGTCGCGTTGTTCGTCGGCGCGTTCATCATCTTCAACACCTTCGCCATCATCGTCGCCCAGCGCACGCGCGAGCTGGCGCTGTTCCGGGCGCTCGGGGCGAGCGGTCGGCAGGTGATGACGTCCGTCATGATCGAGGCGCTGGTGATCGGACTGGTCTCCTCGGCGCTCGGGGTCCTCCTCGGCATCGGGATCGCGATCCTGCTGAAGGGGGCGCTCAACGCGACCGGGTTCGACATCCCGGCGTCCGGGACGGTGATCTTGGCACGGACGTTCATCGTGTCGATCGTCGTGGGAACCATCGTGACGGTCGTCGCGGCGCTGATCCCGGCGCGGCGGGCGGCGCGCATCTCGCCCATGGAGGCGCTGCGCGAGGCACAGGATCAGCCGGGGAGGTCGCTCCGGTTCCGGATCATCTCGGGCGCGGTCGTGCTGGCGATCGGGCTGGCCCCCCTGCTCTACGGACTGTTCGGCACGCCCTCGAACGGGCTGCAGCTCGTCGGTCTCGGCGTCGCGCTCACGTTCGTCGGCGTCGCGATGTTGACGCCGCTCATCGCGCGTCCGGTCGCCGCAGGGATCGGGCTGCCGATCCGGCACACCGGCGTTCCCGGGAAGCTTGGCCGCGAGAACTCGATGCGGAACCCACGCCGGACCGCCGCCACGGCCTCAGCGTTGATGATCGGCCTGGGGCTGGTCGTGTTCGTCGCCGTCTTCGGCGCCTCGGCCAAGGCATCCACCACCGCGGTCCTCGAGCGGACCCTGAAGGCCGACTTCATCTTGATCTCTCCCACGCTCAGCGGCTTCAGCACCTCCGCGGCCGATGACGCGCGAACCGTCTCGGGTGTGGACACCGTCTCGCAGGTCCGGCAGGCCGAGGTCCGGATCGAAAGCGGGACCGCGTTCATGACCGGGCTCGAGCCCGGGACGTTCCCGGTGGTCTCCGAGGCCGGCGTGGTCCAGGGCGCGCTCGCGGACCTAGCGAACCCGAACTCGATCGCGGTCTTCGAGGACACGGCCCAGGAGAACGGCTGGACCGTCGGCGACACGATCCCCGTCGAGTTCCCGGCCACCGGCAACGTTAACCTCACCGTGGTCGCGCTGTACTCGGAGAACGGTCTGATCGGCGACTACGCCGTCTCTCTCGACACCTTCGACGTGAACGTGGCACAGGTGCTCGACATCATGGTCCTGATCAAGGCGGAGGACGGCGCGAACGTCGCGACCGTGCAATCGGACCTGGAAGACGTGCTGGCGACGTATCCGAACATCGAGGTGCAGGACCAGGCGGGGTTCCGGGACAAGTACGCGACGTTGATCAACCAGGTACTGAACCTGATCGCCGCGCTGCTCATCTTCGCGGTCGTGATCGCGTTCTTCGGCGTGATGAACACGCTGTACCTGTCGATCTACGAACGGACACGGGAACTCGGCCTGCTCCGCGCGGTCGGTCTGACGAGACGGCAGACGCGGTCGATGGTCCGGTGGGAGGCCATGATCATCGCCATCATGGGGGCGCTGTTCGGGGTCGTGATCGGGATCGCGTTCGGATGGGCGCTCCAACAGGCGCTCGAACCCGAGGGCTTCAGCGAGCTCGGCATCCCGGGCGGCCAGCTCACCGTCTACGTGATCCTGGCCGCCGTGCTCGGCGTGATCTTCGCGATCTTCCCGGCCCGTCGGGCGGCCAAGCTCAACGTGCTCGAGGCCATCGCGTACGAGTGAGCCGGGCCGGGCTCGGGGCGGCGGATATCATGGCCGTCCCATGCCGAAGATCGAGCTCGCCGACGGCCGCACCACCGAGCTCCCCGAAGGGGAACCGGTCGGCGTCGTGCTGCCGCCGGAGGCGATCGCCGCCCGCGTGGACGGGGAGCTCGTCGACCTCTCGTTCGTGCCCACCGCCGAAGGGAAGGCCGAGGCGGTGCTACCCGGCGACCCGGACGGCCTCCGCGTGCTGCGGCATTCGGCCGCGCACGTGATGGCGCAGGCCGTCTGCGCTCTGTGGCCCGGGACCCGGTACGCGATCGGTCCGACGATCGAGGACGGCTTCTACTACGACCTCGAGCTCTCCGGGCAGGTCTCCGAGACCGACCTGCCGAAGATCGAGGATCGGATGCGCGAGATCGTTGCCGCGGATCAGCCGTTCGTCCGCGAGGAGGTCCCGCGCGCGGAGGCGCTCGAGCGCTTCGCCGACCAACCGTACAAGCGCGAGATCATCGAGTCGCTCGAGGAGGGAGAGGTGCCGGCCGGGGAGACCGTGACCGTGTATCGCAACGACGGCTGGGCGGACCTCTGCCTCGGTCCACACCTGCCCTCGACCGGGCGGCTGGCAGCGTTCAGGCTGATGAAGCTCGCCGGCGCGTACTGGCGGGGCGACGAAGCCCGGCCGATGCTCACCCGCGTCTACGGCACGGCGTGGGCGACGCAGGACGAGCTCGACGCGCACCTGCACCGGCTCGAGGAGGCCGAGAAGCGGGACCACCGCAAGCTCGGTCGAGAGCTCGACCTGTTCTCCTTCCCGGAGGAGCTCGGCCCGGGTCTGGCGGTCTGGCACCCGCGCGGCGGCCTGTTCCGCAAGCAGCTCGAGGACTACGTTCGCGACTTGCACCTCGAGCGCGGGTACGACCTCGTCGTCACACCGAACCTCGCGCGCCGCGAGCTGTGGGACACCTCGGGTCACACGACCAAGTACGCCGAGCTGATGTATCCGGAGATGCGGCATGAGGGCGATCCGGCGTACTTCGTCAAGCCGATGAACTGTCCCTTCCACGTGCTCGTGTACAAGTCGCAGATCCGCTCGTACCGGGAGCTGCCGGTTCGGCTGTCCGAGCTCGGGGGCGTCTACCGCTACGAGCGCCTCGGGGTCGTCCACGGGCTCCTGCGGGCACGCGGGTTCACGCAGGACGACTCGCACATCATCTGTCGCGAGGACCAACTGGTGGACGAGATCCTGGGCGTGTTCGACCTCACGCTCGAGATCCTCGGGACCTTCGGGTTCACCGAGCCCGTTGTCACGCTCTCCACGCTGCCCGGCGAGACGATCGTGACGCCCGAGATGGCGGAGCGAGCGACCGGCGCGCTCCGGGACGCGCTCGAGCGCAGCGGGCTCGCGTTCCAGGTCGCCGAGGGCGAGGGATCGTTCTACGGACCGAAGGTCGACTTCCATTTCCGGGACGCGATCGGGCGGCTGTGGCAGCTCACGACGGTGCAGTGCGACTTCGGCTTGCCGGAGCGGTTCCAGATGGAGTACGTGGGCGAGGACAACCGGCGGCACCGACCCGTGATGGTGCATCGGGCGATCCTCGGGTCGATCGAACGGTTCAGCGCGGTGCTGATCGAGCACTACGGTGGGGCGTTCCCGCTGTGGCTCTCGCCGGAGCAGATCCGGCTGGTGCCGGTCGCCGACCGTCACGTCGACCACGCGCGCGAGCTCGCATCGCTCCTGCGAGCGCTCGGCCTGCGGCCCGACGTGGACGAGAGCGATGAGACCGTCGGCAAGAAGGTCCGTGCCGCCCAGCTGGCCAAGGTGCCGTACGTCCTGGTGATCGGCGACAAAGAGATCGAGTCGGGCGAGCTCACCGTCCGCGATCGCGAGGGCGTCGAGACCAAGGGTGTGCCGTTCGACGACTTCGCGGCGGCGCTGGTCGACGAGGCGGCCTCGAAGCGCCTGTCCCAGTCCCGGTTCGGCGGCTAGGCGAGGACGCCGTGGGGGGCGGCGTGGATCGGATCTGGTCACCGTGGCGGATGGCGTACATCCAAGCCGCCAAGGAACGGGGTGACGACGCCGGCTGCATCTTCTGTGACCTGCCCGCCGGGGGCGACGACGAAGGGACGAAGATCCTCGCCCGAGGTGAGCACGCCTTCGTGATCTTGAACTCCTTCCCGTACAACCCGGGGCACCTGATGGTCGCGCCGTTCCGTCACGTGGGTGATTTCTCCGCACTCGAGCCGGGGGAACTCGCGGAGGTCGACGCGCTGATCGCGCGCTCGATCCGGGCGCTCGAGGCCGAGCTGGAGCCCCACGGCTTCAACCTCGGCATGAACCTCGGTCGCGTCGCCGGCGCGGGCATCCCCGATCACCTGCACTGGCACATCGTCCCCCGCTGGAACGGCGACACCAACTTCATGCCGGTCGTGGGTCAGACCCGTGTGCTCCCCGAGCTGCTCGAGGAGTCGTACGCGCGGCTCAGGCCCCGCTTCGAACCGGCATGAGCGATGGGTTCACGGAAGGCGGGGCAGGGTCGTCTGTGGTACGAGCGCGGGGGCGAGGGATTCCCGGTCGTGTTCGTGCACTCGGGGCTGATGGACTCCAGGATGTGGGCGCCGCAGTTCGAGCACTGGCCATCGAGAACGCGAAGGCGCGATCGATCGACCCGGGGTGGCGGGAGCCGGCACCTCCCGCGGTCGACCCCCTCGACCAGCTGCGGGCCGCGGCCCTCGTCATCGTCGGCGAGGAGGACATCGGCGAGGTCGGCGAGATCGCGGACCTCGTCGCCGAACGCGTCCCGGGCGCGAGCAAGCGTGTGATCGCCGAGGCGGACCAGCTCGTGAACGTGGCTAAGCCCGAGCGCTTCGACCGGCTCGCGCTGGACTTCCTGGCCTTCGCCGGATGAGCTCTCGGCGATGACGAGGATGGACCGCGGCGTCCTCGAGTTCGATGGGGGAACGCTCGCGTGGGAGACGGGGGGAGAGGGCCTCGACGTGGTCTTGCTCCACCCGGGCCTGTGGGACTCACGGGTCTGGGACGAGCAGTTCGGCGTGTTCTCCCGCACCTATCGGGTCTTGCGCTACGACCTCCGCGGCTACGGCCGCTCCAGCCGTCCCGAACCCGGGAGGTCGTACTCGCACGTCGCGGATCTGGCCGCCGTCATGCATGCGGCGGGCGTCGATCGCGCAGCGCTGATCGGGAACTCGATGGGCGGGGGCGTGGCGGTGGACTTCGCGCTCACGCATCCGACGCGCGTGTCCGCGCTGGTGGTCGCCAGCCCCGCGCTATCGGGGTTCGAGGGGACCACGGAAGAGGAGTCGGCGTGGGAGGCGGCGTTCGCCGACGTCGAGCGCCAGATCGAGGTGGCCGTCACGGCGGGTGACCTCGAACGGGCCCAGGACCTGCGGCTGAGGGCGCTGTGGGCGCCGCTCGGGACGGACGACCCGGCAGGATCGCTGATCCGGCGGATCGCGTTCGACAACCTCCACGAGCTCACGATCGACGAGAGCGGGGAGATCCCGATCGATCCGCCGGCCGCGGCGCGGCTCGGCGAGATCGTGGCACCGACGCTCGTGCTGCCGGCCGACCACGACCCGCCGTGGCATGAGCGGATGTGCGTCGAGATCGCCGAGGGCATCCGCGGCGCACGCCTGGTCAGGATCCCCGAGACCGACCACGTGATCCCGATGCGGCGACCTGCCGAGTTCAACCGCGTCGTCCTGAGGTTCCTCGGGGAGGTGCTCTGAACCCATGGAGACGTTCCTCGTGCTCGGCGCCGTGCTCGGGTTCATCGGGGTGGCGCTCGGCGCGTTCGGCTCGCACGCGCTGCGCGCGAGGCTGTCGGCGGAACGCGTGGCGACGTTCGAGACGGGGATCCGGTATCAGATGTGGCACGCGCTAGCGCTGTTCGCGGTCGTGCTGGTGGATGCGTGGAGGCCAACCGGCGGACCGGCCTTCAACCTCGCCGAGCGAGGGACGGGGTGGCCGGTGCTTGCCGCAGGTTGGCTGTTCGTGGCCGGGATCGTTCTCTTCTCGGGCAGCCTCTACGCGTTGGCGGTGACGGGACGTCGGGCGTGGGGCGCCGTCACCCCATTCGGCGGAGTCTGCCTGTTGCTCGGGTGGGCGCTGATGCTCTTCGCCATCCTCGTGAACTAACCGCCCCTACTTCTTCGCCTCTTCCTTCTCCTGCTGCGCCGCGGCGATGATCTTGTCGGCGAGGTGCGAGGGGACCTCCTCGTAGTGCGAGAAGCGCATCGAGAACGCAGCCCGCCCCCCGGTCATCGAACGCAGGTCGATCGAGTAGCGAGCCACCTCCGCTTGCGGCACGAGCGCCTTCACCCGTTGCCTGCCGGCGCCCGCCGACTCTACGCCCGCGATCTTGGCGCGCTTGGCGTTGAGGTCGCCCATGATGTCGCCCGTGTGGGTCTCGGGGACGACGACGTCGACCTCGACGATCGGTTCGAGCAGGACCACGCCGGCCGCCGCCGCGGCCTCCTTCAGCGCGAGCGCGCCGGCGAGCTGGAACGCCATGTCGGACGAGTCCACGCTGTGGAACTTGCCGTCCACCAGCGTGCATCGGATGTCGACCATCGGATTCCCGCTGATCACGCCCTGTTGCATCGTCCTGACGACGCCCTTCTCGACCGAGCCGATGAACTGGTTCGGGATCGCGCCGCCGAAGATCTTGTCGACGTACTCGAACCCCTCCCCGCGGGGCAGCGGTTCGATCTCGATGTTGCAGATGGCGTACTGGCCGTGACCGCCGGTCTGCTTGACGTGCCGTCCGACACCCCTGCCCGGCCCGCGGATGGTCTCCCGGTACGCGATCTTGGCGGGAGCGGTCGTGACCTCGACGCCGAACTTCCGCTTCATCCGTTCGATCTGCACGTCGAGGTGCGCCTCGCCCATCCCGTACATCACGGTCTCGTGGGTCTCGTCCGAGCGTTCGACCCGCAGGGTGGGGTCCTCCTCCCGCAGCCGTGACAGGGCGGTCGACAGCTTGTCCTCGTCGCCCTTGGTCTTGGGTGTGATCGCGAACGCGAGCAGCGGTTCGGGCATCTCAACCGGCGGCACCGTCACCGGATCGTCCTTGGTCGAGAAGGTGTCGCCGGTGGTCGTGTGGGACAGCTTGGCGACGGCCGCGATGTCGCCGGCCGGCACTTCCGAGAGCGTGTCATGCTCCTTGCCCCGCAGGGCGAACAGCTGGCCGATCCGCTCCTCCGTGCCTTTGGTCGCGTTGTAGACGGATGCGTCCGGCCGCATCTTGCCGGAGAACACGCGGAACATCGTGATGTGGCCGACGTAGGGGTCGGACACGGTCTTGAACACGTACGCCGTGAGCGGCTGTCCCGGGTCGCAGGCTCGCTCCTTCTCCTCGCCGCCCTTGGCGATGACCGTGACGGCGCCGCGTTCGATCGGGGAGGGGAACTCGTCGGCGATGAACTGGAGCACCCGGTCGACGCCGAGTGGGCGAGCCGCGGCGGCGCACAGCACCGGCGCGATCCGCGCCTCGGCGAACCCCCGCTTCACGCCGTGCACGACCTCGTCCTCGGAGAGCTCGCCCTCCTCCAGGTACTTCTCGATCAGTGCGTCGTCGGACTCGGCGACCGCCTCCATCAGCTTCTCTCTGAACGGGTCCGCCTTGCCGGAGATGTCGTCGGGCCACTCGCCCTCCTCGGCGGTCGGGCCGGCCCCGTAGCGGTATGCCTTGCGCCCGAGCAGAT
Source organism: Actinomycetota bacterium (assembly GCA_049587975.1). GTDB lineage: Bacteria > Actinomycetota > UBA4738 > UBA4738 > HRBIN12 > DASSJM01. The sequence goes on from JBAVEY010000373.1 coordinate 9,540, forward strand.
CCGCGACGCCCTCGAAGTCGTGCTCTTCCCCGAGCGGGAGCTCGAGCGGCGCTACCTGCGTCCCGAACGACTGCACGAGTTGCTCGAGCGTCCGCTCGAACGACGCGCGTTCGCGATCCAGCTTGTTGATCAAGATGGCGCGCGGCAACGCCGCCTCGACCGCGAGCTCCCACGCCACCTCCGTCTGCACCTCGACGCCGTCCACGGCGGAGACGACGAGCACGACCGCGTCGACCGCCCGGATCGCGGTGCGGACATCCCCGATGAAGTCCGCGTAGCCCGGCGCGTCCAGGACATTGATCTTCACGCCGTTCCACTCGACGGGCGCCATCCCGAGCGACACGCTGATGCCCTTCTTGATCTCCTCGGGCTCGAAGTCGCTCACCGTGTTGCCGTCTTCGACGGTCCCCATCCTCGTGGTGGCGCCCGATGTGAAGAGCATGGCTTCGAGCAGCGTGGTCTTCCCCGACCCGCCGTGCCCGACCAGCAGGACGTTGCGGATGTCGTTCGCTTCGTACGTCTTCAAGTGGCCCCCGATCGACGGACGGGAAACGGGACCGGGATTCTAGCGCGGCCGTCGCCAACGCCCTCGGGCGCCTCGGGCACCGGTGATACCCTCGCGCGGGTGGTGGACGTGAGCGTTCGAGCGCAGGTGGGCGAGCGCGCGGTGGTGCCGCTGCTGTGCGTCGCTGCGGGACTCGCGATCGCCGTCGCCACCTGGCTCCTGCTGGACCGCGACCCCGAGCCCGCGGGGTGGGCGGCGCTCGCGGCGGGGGTGGCGCTCGTCGCCGGTGGGATCCTCCTGCGTCCGAACGACCGCCTGGGCCGCGTCGTCCTGTCCTTCGGCGATCGGCTGTTCGATGGGTGCGTGCTCGGGGCGCTCGCGTGGGTCTCGCGCACCATGGACCCGTGGCTCGCGGCCGGGGCCCTGATCGCGCTCGCCGCGGGGTTCCTCGCTTCCTACATCCGTGCGCGTGGGGGATCGCTCGGGTACGGGATCGAGGAGGGCGTGGTCACGCCCGCGATCCGTTACGGCCTGGTCTCCGCGGGGCTGATCGCGGGGTGGCGATGGACGCCGTGGGCGGTGGCCGTCCTGATGCTGCTCGCATCGGCCGTCCGCGCGAGCCAGGTGGTCAAGGAGGAGCGCCTGTGAGCTTGCATCGGGACCGCCCATGAGCGGACCCGAGGAGCAGCCTCAGACGCGGCCGACGACGCCGAGAGAGACGCCGAAGGAGACCCTCGGCTACTGGGGCTACCGAACCGCCGAGTGGCTCGCGATGTCCCTGCCCGAGCGCGCGGGCCGGCGGGTGTTCGAGACGCTCGGACGGGTGGCGCACCGCCGGCTCGAGGGGGTCCGCGCGACCGTCGCCGCCAACCAGGCCCGGGTCCTGGGGACCGACCCGGACGACGAGCGGGTCGCGCTCGCGACCCGGGAGGCGTTCGAGTTGTACGCGCGGTTCTGGTTCGACGCGTTCCGGATCCGATCGATGCCGGTGCAGGAGTTCAACGAACGCACGGTGATGGTCGGGGCCGAGAACGTGGACCGTGCGCTCGAGGCCGGTCGGGGCTGCATCTGCGCGCTCCCGCACATGGGCAATTGGGACGTGGGCGGCCACTGGTTCGGGACCAACGGGTACCGGATCGCGGCGGTCGCGGAGGAGCTCAAGCCGCCGAGGCTCTACGAGCTGTTCCGTCGCCATCGCGAGGAGCTCGGCATGAAGATCATCGGGCTCACGAAGGGCGCTCACGTCGGACAGCAGCTGAAGCAGCTCCTGTCCGAGAACTGGATGGTGGCGCTGGTCGCCGACCGCGATCTCACCGGGCGAGGGATCGAGGTCGAGATGTTCGGCGCTACCCGCCGGGTCCCGGCCGGGCCGGCGCTCCTATCGCTCAGCTCGGGGGCGCCGCTCATCGTGTGCCCGGTCTACACCCGCGACGACGGGTGGGAGGTCCGGATCGGCGAGCCGCTCGAGATCGAGCGGACGGGCGTGATGCGCGACGACGTCACCTCGCTCTCGCGCCTGATGGCCGGGCGCTTCGAGCGCGCGATCGCGGCCAAGCCGACCGACTGGCACATGTTCCAGCCAGCGTGGAACGAGGTCGGCTCGACTGACGCGGTGCCGGCGGCGTCGGCCGAACCTCGGTGAAGCTCCTCCTGGTCTGTCCCTACGACTGGGGATCGCCGGGCGGCGTGCAGGTCCACGTCCGACAGCTCGCCGACGAGCTGCGGACCCGGGGGCACCGAACGACGATCCTCGCGCCGGGATCGGGCCCGTCCGTCGACGCCGGGGTCCGGATCGTCGGGCGCCCGGTGCGTGTGCCCTACGGGGGGACCGTGGCGCCGATCTCCTTCTCCCCGGGGTCGTGGAGACGCATCCGGAGCGCGATCCGTTCGTTCGATCCGGACGTGATCCACGTTCACGAGCCCCTGACGCCGAGCACCTCGATGCTCGCCGTCCTTGCCGCGAGCGCCCCCGTCGTCGCGACGTTCCACGCGCACCTGGACCGCTCGCGGCTCATGGAGCTCGCCGGGCCGGCCCTGCGTCAGGTCAGCCGCCGGATCGACGCGGCGATCGCGGTGTCCGACGCCGCGGCCTCGTTCCTGCGTCGCGTCGTGCATGGGCCGCTCGAGATCGTGCCGAACGGCGTCGACGTCCGGCGGTTCGCGAACCCGGGACGCCCGCTGGAGGGGTTGCCGCAGGGGCGGAAGGTCCTGTGGGTGAACCGACTCGACCCGCAGAAGGGGTTCGAGGTCATGGTGCGGGCGTTCGAGCTGCTCGCGCCCGAGCTCGAGGACGTGCGGCTGCTCGTGGCGGGCGACGGACGCGACCGCGCGCTGCTGCGGGCGGTCCCGCGGGACGTCCGGAGCCGCATCCTGCGCCTGGGAACGGTGCCTCACGAGGAGCTGCCCCGGTACTACGCGGCCGCCGACGCGTTCGCGTCGCCCGCGATCGGGCAGGAGAGTTTCGGGATCGTCCTCGTCGAGGCGATGGCCGCGGGCGTGCCGGTCGTGGCCTCCGACATCGCGGGCTACCGGGAGGTCGTCCGTGACGGGGTCGAGGGCCTGCTGGTCCCGCCGAACGACGCCACCGCGCTCGCGGACGCGCTCAGCCGCGTGCTGTCCGAAACCGACCTGGCGTCGGCCCTCGCGGCGTCCGGACGGGCTCGGGCCGAGACCTTCTCGTGGGACGCCGTCGTGCCCCGACTGGAGGCTGTCTACGATCGGGTCCGCTCCGGCAGGCGCTAGGATGCCGCCGTGTCCCTCGGGTTCTGGATCCTGGTCGTCGTGGTCGCCCTGCTGGTGCTGGGCGCCGTCTGGACCTACAACCGCCTGGTCAGGCTCCGCGCCCGCGTGAACAACGGCTGGTCGCAGATCGACGTCCAGCTTCGTCGCCGGTACGACCTGATCCCCAACCTCGTCACGACGGTCAAGGGATACGCGACGCACGAACGCGAGCTGTTCGAACACGTCACCGAGGCCCGGTCTCGGGCGATCGACGCGAGCGCGGTCCCGGACCAGGCGCGGGCGGAGAACCAGATCACGCGAGGGATCCGCCAGCTCATGGCGGTGGCCGAGAACTACCCCGACCTGAAGGCGAACCAGAACTTCCTGGCCCTGCAGGAGGAACTGACCGGGACCGAGTCGAAGATCGCGTTCGCGCGTCAGTTCTACAACGATCAGGTCATGCTGCTGAACACGCTCATCGGGTCGTTCCCCTCGAACATCGTCGCGAAGACGTTCGGGTTCCGGCCACGGGAGTTCTTCGACATCGAGGACCCCGTCCGTGCGCCGTCCGAGGTCGAATTTCCCGGGTAGTCGGTGTACGAGCAGATCGCGGCGAACAAGCGCAAGACGTTCGTGCTGATCTTGGGCGCGATCGTGCTCCTGGGTGCGGTCGGGTATGTGCTCGGCCTGTGGTACGGGAGCGGCGTGGCTGGCCTGGTCGGCGCGGTCGCGCTGGCGCTCGTCCTGTCGCTCGGCTCGTTCTTCGGGGGCGATCGCATCGTCCTCGCGTCTACGCGCGCGCGACAGGTCACCCCGCAGGACCAGCCTCGCCTGCACAACATCGTCGAGGGACTGTCGATCGCGGCCGGGATCCCGAAACCGCGCGTCTACGTGATCCCCGAGCAGGCGCCGAACGCGTTCGCGACCGGCCGCAACCCCGAGCATTCGTCGGTGGCCGTCACCGAGGGCCTCCTCGCGACGATGAACCGCGTCGAGCTCGAGGGCGTGATCGGGCACGAGCTCTCCCACGTGGTCGACCGCGACATCCTCGTCGGCACGGTCGTCGCCACGCTCGTCGGCGCGGTGGTACTGATCAGCGAGTTCTTCATGCGGTCGTGGTGGTGGGGCGGCATCCGAGGCCGCCGCGGCGGCGACCGCGGTGGGGGCGGGATCGAGGCGATCATCTTCGCGATCGGCCTGGTGCTGTTGGTGCTCGCCCCGATCGTCGGCCAGATCGTCCGGCTCGCGGTGTCACGGCAACGCGAGTTCCTCGCCGACGCGCAGGGGGCGCTGCTCACGCGCTACCCGCCGGGGCTCGCGAGCGCGCTCCGCAAGATCGCCGCGGCGTCGGGCATCCCGATGCGCTCGGCGAACAACGCGACGGCGCACCTGTGGCTCAACCAGCCCTCCCGGATCCAAGGCGAGGGCATGGGACCGCTCGAGAAGCTGTTCAGCACGCACCCGCCGATCGAGGAGAGGATCCGTCGGCTGGAGGAGATGTGACGATCCCGCCGAGATGGCCCCGGGTCGTTGAGCCACCCCGGCTCGGCCGGTAGCATCTGGCCCCGTTCGTTGGAGAACCGGCTCCGGTCGGAAACGGAGTCGACATCCCCCCATACCGCCCGCGAACCCTCTGGGAGTCCTCGATGTCCGGAACCCACCGCACCCGCTCGTCCGGGACGCGTCCGTCCCTTTCCCGTCGCGGCAAGCTCGTCGCCGCGGGCGCGACCGTCGCCGTCGTTGCGGTCGGCGCGCTCGGGTATTTCGTGCTGTTCCCGCAGAAGGCGCCGGCCTTCGTCCGCCAGACGCTGGAGAGCGTCGGCCTCGGGGGCCCCGAGGCGGGCGCGCCCGACGCCACCTGCCCGCTCACAGGGGAGCCGGTCCCCGGGAGCCTGGTGCCGGACCGCCCCGCGCTCGCGATCAAGATCGAGAACGCGCCGGAGGCTCGGCCCCAGGCCGCGCTGAACGAGGCCGATGTCGTCGTGGAGGAGCCCGTCGAGGGCGGCTACACGCGGTTCATCGCCATCTTCCAGTGCGGCGACTCGGAGCGCGTCGGGCCGGTACGGAGCGGCCGGACGACCGACCCGGACTACCTGCGTCAGCTCGGGCCGGCCGTGTTCGGGTACGCGGGGGGCCGCAACGTCGTGAAGCGCGAGGTCCCCAAGGTCGGGCTCGTGGATGTGAACTACATCATCGCGGCGAGCGCGTACACGCGGGACGACTCTCGCGCCGCGCCACACAACCTCTACACGACGACGGGCGCGCTCTGGAAGGCGGCTCGTTCGAAGGACGGGGCCCCCGACCCGCTGTTCGCCTACGCGGACACCTGGGACGGTCGCGCCAAGAAGATCTCGACGGCCCACCTGCCGTACTCGGGCGTCTCCGACGTGTACTGGCACTGGAACGGCGGCAAGGGCGCCTGGCTTCGCTCCCACGGGGACGTCCCCCACGTGCTCGAGGGCAACGAGCGCGTCTCGGCCACCAACGTGGTGATCCAGGTCGTGACGGTCACCGACAGCGACTTCCTCGACTCGGCGGGCAACCCCTCGCCGGAGGTGGATCTGACCGGCTCCGGCAAGGCGTACATCCTGCGCGACGGCGAGGTGATCCGCGGCCGGTGGGAGCGCGAGTCGCTCCACGACGTGACGACGTTCGTGACCAAAGACGGGACTGAGATCGCGCTCGCGCCTGGACGCACGTGGGTGGAGCTCCTTCCGAGCTGGGTCGACCTGGCGTTCGTTCGCCACGGGGCGTAACCGACACGCTCTCGGCTCGGACTCGGGCTCGGGCCCGGCGGTACACTCAAGGTGCGGAGCCGAGCACGACCCGTTCGAAGGAGGCACTCCCGGTGGAGCGCGAGACCGGCACCTTCCGAGTCAAGTCCGGCCTGGCCGAGATGCTGAAGGGCGGCGTCATCATGGACGTCACCAACGCCGACCAGGCCAAGATCGCCGAGGACGCGGGAGCGTGCGCCGTGATGGCGCTCGAGCGCGTCCCGGCCGACATCCGCGCGGAAGGCGGCGTGGCGCGCATGGCCGATGCCACCAAGGTCGAGGAGATCATGAACGCCGTCTCCGTGCCCGTGATGGCGAAGGCGCGGATCGGCCACTTCGTCGAGGCGCAGATCCTCCAGGCGCTCGGCGTCGACTACGTGGACGAGTCCGAGGTCCTCACGCCCGCGGACGAGGAGCACCACATCGACAAATGGGCGTTCACGGTCCCGTTCGTGTGCGGGGCCCGGAACCTCGGCGAGGCCCTGCGACGGATCGCCGAGGGCGCCGCGATGATCCGTACCAAGGGCGAGCCCGGGACCGGCAACGTGGTCGAGGCCGTCCGCCACCAACGGACCATGCTGCGCGAGATCGGCTGGCTCCGGAGCCTGCGCCCCGAGCAGCTCGTGGCCGCCGCCAAGGACCTCGGCGCGCCGGTCGACCTGGTCCGGATGATCTCGGAGACGGGGAAGCTCCCGGTCGTGAACTTCGCCGCGGGCGGGCTGGCCACGCCGGCCGACGCGGCACTGATGATGCAGCTGGGGGTCGACGGGGTGTTCGTCGGCTCGGGCATCTTCAAGTCCGAGGACCCGGCGCCTCGGGCGCGGGCGATCGTCGAGGCGACCACGCACTTCCAGGACCCCGACGCCCTCGCGAAGGTCTCGAGGGGACTCGGCGAGCCGATGCCCGGGCTCGACATCAAGGAGCTCGGCGAGGAGGGTCTGCTCCAGACCCGCGGGTGGTGAGCCTCCGGTGAAGGCCGGTGTGCTCGCGCTGCAGGGAGACTTCCGCGAGCACGCCCGCGTGTTCGGCGAGCTCGGCGCCTCGCCCATCGAGGTCAGAACGCCCGACGACCTCGCGCAGGTCGACGCCCTCGCCATCCCGGGCGGGGAGTCCACGACGATATCGAAACTCGCTCGCAGCTCCGGTCTGGTCGAGCCGATCGTCGAGCGGGCGAACGCCGGCATGCCGATCCTCGGGACGTGCGCGGGGATGATCGTGATGGCCGAGCGCGTGGAGGGTCTCGAGCCGCTGCTCTCGCTCGTCGACATCACGGTGCGTAGGAACGCCTACGGTCGCCAGGTCGACTCGTTCGAGGCCGACCTCGACGTCGAAGGCGTGCCGCACCTCGTCCGGGGGGTCTTCATCCGCGCCCCGATCGTCGACGGGGTCGGCGAGGGGGTTCGGGTGCTCGCCGAGCACGAGGGGCGACCCGTCGTCCTGGAACAGGGGAACCTTGTCGTGGCATCCTTCCATCCCGAGCTCGTGGGCGAGACCGGTCTTCACGGGTACGTGCTCGGGAAGGTGTGACGTGTCGGGTCACTCGAAGTGGGCGACGATCAAGCGCAGGAAGGGCGCCGCCGACGCCAAGCGGAGCAACCAGTTCGCGAAGCTGCTACGGGCGGTGGAGGTGGCCGCCCGCGAGGGCGGCAGCGGCGACGTCAAGGCGAACATGACGCTCGCGTCGGCGGTCGAGAAGGCCCGGAGCTTCTCGGTGCCGGCCGAGAACATCGAGCGCGCGATCAAGCGGGGGAGCGGCGACCTCGAGGGCGGCGCCAGATACGTGGAGGTCACGTACGAGGGCTACGGCCCGGGGGGCGTCGCGGTGTTCGTCGAGACGCTGACCGACAACCGGAACCGCACGTCGCAGGACATCCGGCACGCGTTCACCCGCAGCGGCGGGAACCTCGGCGAGGGCGGCAGCACGGCTTGGATGTTCGCGCGCAAGGGATCGATCCAGGTCGAGAAGGGCGCGGCGCCGGACGAGGACAAGCTGCTCGAGATCGCACTAGAGGCGGGCGCCGAGGACCTGAACGACGCCGAGAGCACCTGGGAGATCACCAGCGACCCGGCGTCGTTCACCGCGGTGCGCGACGCGATCGACGCCGCGGGGATCCCGATGCTCTCGGCCGAGCTGACGATGCTCCCCCAGAGCACGGTCCCCGTCGAGGGGGGCCAAGCCAAGCAGGTGCTCGCGTTGCTCGAGGCGCTCGAGGAGCTCGACGACGTGCAGAACGTCTACGCGAACTTCGACATCCCCGAGTCGGTGATGGCCGAGCTCGGCTGACGGTCTCCGATCGAAGATCGGCGTGTGACGCGCCTCGTTCGGGTCATCGCAGCCCGCTCCCTGCAGCCCGGCCACGTCGTAGGCTCCTCCGGTGACGACGCCCGAGCGCCCCGCCGGCGAACGCACGATGCGCGAGCGCATGCTGGCCGGGGAGCTTTACCTGGCCGACGACCCCGTGCTCGTCGAAGAACAGGCACGGGGGGCGAGGCTCCTCGACCGCTTCAACCAGACCGGCGTCGACGACGCTGCCGAGCGGCACGGTCTCCTGCTCGAGCTCCTCGGGCAGTTCGGCGAAGGGTCCGAGATCAAGCCGCCCCTGCGATGCGACTACGGATTCAGGATCCGGGTCGGCGCGCGGACGTTCGTGAACTATGGGCTCGTGGCGCTCGATGTCGCGTCGATCGCGATCGGCGACGACGTGCAGATCGGTCCCAACGTGCAACTCTTGACGCCGACGCACCCCATCGACCCCGACACGAGACGGGCCAAATGGGAGGCTGCCGAACCGATCGCGATCGGAGGAAACGCCTGGCTGGGCGGTGGGGTCATCGTTCTCCCGGGCGTCACGATCGGGGAGAACACGGTGGTCGGCGCCGGATCGATCGTAACGAAGGATCTCCCCCCGAACGTGGTGGCGGCCGGTAACCCCGCCCGTGTCGTTCGGTCGCTCTGAGACGTTCGCGCCCAGACCCTCTCCCAACGTTCGACTGGTTGAAGATGGACCTCGTGGCGATCAGTTGGCATTGACCCCCCTCTTCCCAAATGGGGGCCGACCATGCCCTGCTGAGCCCAAGCAGATGAAGCGTCCACGAAACGGCCACGCGGGCGCGAGCGCCCCACCCAGCCGTCACATCGTGAATGGGGTTGAGGTCGCGGTCTGCTGGTTGTGCGGGAACAACGGACAAGCTCGGGGCATGCTGGGAGGGAG
>JBAVEY010000374.1:0-2264 GCA_049587975.1 Actinomycetota bacterium
GCGGCGAGCGCGGAGGGCGAGTTCGACAGGTCGTAGGTCTGCCAGGCGATCGCGATGATGTAGACGCCGTCCCCGATGAACGACACGGTGAGACCGATCCACAGGAACGCGAAGTCGCGCACCCGCAGCGGCCGGAGGATGCCGACCCGGTCGACGAAGGCGGTGATCCGGCCCACCGTCGGAGCATACGGAGCGGCGACGGCGCACGATGTGCGACCATCCCGCCGTCGTGAGCGAGTGGGTCGTCCTCCTCCACGTGGGGGTCGCGTTCTGGTTCGTCGCCGGACTGCTGGGCCGCAACGTGACGATGGCCAAGGCCCGATCGACCACCGACCTCGGGCTCCTCGAGGAACTGATCGGGCTGAGCGGGCGGTTCGAACGGCTGATGGTGATCCCCGGGTCGTTCGGCGTCCTGGTCCTCGGCCTGCTCGCCGCCTGGGCCGAGGGTCAGCCACTGGCCGGCACCGACGACTGGTGGCTGCTCACCTCGTTGATCCTGTTCGTCGCGCTCGGGCTGCTCGTGCCCACGGTGTTCCTGCCGCGCGGTCGGATCTTCGAGCGGGCGCTCGAGGACGCGAGGGCGCGCGGTCAGGTCACGCCCGCACTGCGCGAGGCGCTGCGCGATCCCGCCGTCCGGAACGCGCGTGCCGCCGAGCTCCTGGTGGTCGCGATCATCGTGACCCTGATGGTGACGAAGCCATTCTGACCGCCGAGACTCAGCCCAGCTCGCTCGCGATCTGCTCCGCCCACTCGCGGATCCGGTCCCAGTCGCGGAAGTCGCCGTCCGGGGCCTTGACCGCCTTCACGATCATCCGCTCGCCGAACCCGAGCTTGCCCTTGTCGAGCGCGCCGAAGAACACCCGGTGCTCTTTGGGCGACAGCGTCTCGGTCAGCTCGCCGAGCTGCTTCGGCTGCTCCTCCTCGTCCTTGATCTCCTCGCCGAGCGGCCCGCTGCTGAAGAGCCACACGGGCAGGCCGACGAGGGTGTCCCGGTACCGTTCGGCGAACGCCATCGCCTCCTTCATCCACGATCCCGCGTAGACCGCGCTGCCGAGGACGACCGCGTCGACGCCCCCGAGATCAGAGACGTCGTCGACCGAGCGCGCGGTCGCGACCTGCCCGAGCTCGTTCAGACGGTCCGCAATCGACGTCGCGATCCCGACGGTAGACCCGTGCTTGCTCGCGTACGCGACGAGCACCGTCATCCGATCACCCCTTCGGCTCGCGTTCGCTGCGTGGCGTCTCCCGCACGCAGATCGAGCGTCCAGTGGTTGCAGTGCAGGGTCCGCCCTCGGAATCCGTAGTCGCCCTCCCCGATCTTCGAGAACCCCAGGCTCCGACACATCGCGTTCGAGCGCTCGTTACCTGCTGTCGGGAACGCGTGCACGACCTCCCACCGTGACTCCGTCCGAGCTCTCTCGAGGGCCGCGAGAACCGCGCGCTTCCCGAGCCCGCGCCCCTGGTGGTCGGGGAGCACCATCCAGCCGATCTCGGTGATGGGCTCTCCATGCGCGTCGTGATCCCAGATGGCCACGGTGCCCGCCGGTTCGCCACCCTCATCGGGGACGATCGCGAGGACCCACACGTGGTCGGCCTCGGTTTCGGCGACGTCCTGGCGGAGCTTGTCCGCGAGCGGCTCCCTCGGCAGCGGCCCGCCGAGGTCCGCCATCATCCGCGGGTCGCAGTGGATGGCCTCGTACAGCGAGAGGTCGTCGAGCGTGAGGTTCCGGAGCTCCATCCGATCTCTCTCTCCTGAAACCCATCATCGCCCGGTGCGCTGAGGTTGTCGACAAGGCAGTCTTCCTCGCGCGTGACCGGCGTGCCGTGAGCGGGCCAGATCGAGTCGTCGTCGCTACGCGAGATGTGAAGACCCAGGTTCGCCGGCGAGGGCCGGTTGGATCGCATGGAGGAACTCATGCGCACGGCGCGCCGTTGCAGTCGCCAGGACTTCCAGAGCGCCTTACCCGGAGGGAGATGGTGTCGGCCGGTTCTTGATCGCGGAGATGGAGACGTTACGGATGAAGCCGTCCAAGATCGCAGCTTCGACGCCTTCCATGCTCTTCAGTGTTCGAACATCGATCCGAACGGACGGCCGACCCTCCACCCGTCGTACCACGTCAGCGCCGCCTCACGCAGCGAGAGGTTCCGCGCCTCGCGAGCCCGCCGGAGAGCCGCTCCCACTTCCCTGGCCAGCGTGTCGAACATGATCCTCCCCAACGTGGTCGCGGGATCGATCCGGCCTCCCATCTTGGGTTGCCCTCGGT
>JBAVEY010000375.1:0-11506 GCA_049587975.1 Actinomycetota bacterium
CTTCAAGGTCCTCGGGCCGCTGCAGGTCACACACGACGAGGTGGTGATCGCCCTCGGCGGCCCCAAGCAGCGGGCGGTGCTCGCGCATCTGCTCGTCCGCGCGAACGACCTCGTCCCCGCCGACACGCTCATCGATCAGGTCTGGGGCGGCGAGCCGCCGGAGGCCGCCCGAGGGACGCTCCACAGCTACATCTCGCACCTCCGGAAGGCGCTCGGGCCAAATCGCGTCGAGGGCCGGGCTCCGGGGTACGTCCTGCACGTCTCGTCGGACGAGCTCGACGCCGAACACTTCGAACGGCTGCTCGGGGAAGCGAGGTTCGCGAACGGGAGCCCCGGTCGTGCGGGGAGTCTCCTCCGCGAAGCGCTCGCCCTGTGGTCCGGGCCGGCGTTCGCCGATCTCGCGTCCGAACCGTCGCTCGCCGGCGAGATCGCGCGGCTCGACGAGCTGCGTCTGCAGGCACTCGAGGAGCGGATCGCCGCGGATCTCGCTGAGGGCCGACACGGTGAGGTGATCGGCGAGCTCGAGTCGCTCACCCGCGAGCTGCCGCTGCGCGAACGCCTATGGGAGCTGCTGATGCTGGCCCTCTACCGTTCGAGGAGGCCGGCGGATGCACTGGCGGCGTTCGAGCGTGCACGAGACGTATTGGCGACCGAGCTCGGCGTCGATCCGTCGGCGGATCTCCGGCGGCTACACGAGCGGATCCTCCGGGAAGATCCCGACCTGAACCTGGAGGGCGAACCGCTCCGCGGGTACCGGCTGCTCGATCAGGTGGGCGAGGGAGCGTTCGGAGTCGTGTACCGCGCGATCCAGCCGCAGGTCGGGCGCGAGGTCGCGATCAAGGCCGTCCATCCAGAACTCGCGAACCACCCGGACTTCGTCCGCCGCTTCGAGCACGAGGCACAGATCGTCGCCCGGCTCGAGCACCCGCACATCGTGCCGCTGTACGACTACTGGCGCGAGCCCGATGCCGCGTACCTGGTCATGCGGTTCCTCCGCGGGGGCAGCGTCGAGGCGCTTCTCGAGGCCGGACCCCTCGAGCCGTCGCGCGTGGTGTCGATCCTCGACCAGATCTCCTCGGCGCTCGCGGCGGCGCACCGTCAAGGCGTGGTGCACCGGGACGTGAAGCCCGGCAACATCCTGCTCGATGAGGAAGGCAACGCGTACCTCACGGACTTCGGCGTCGCGCTCGACGTCGGGTCACCGGAACGGAGCTCGGGCACGATGATGCGAGGGACGCCGGCGTACCTGTCCCCCGAACAGATCCGCCTGGAGCCGACCAGCCCTCGATCGGACATCTACGCGCTCGGGATCGTCGCGTACGAGATGCTGACCGGGACGCATCCGTTCCCCGAGACGTCGCTCACGGCGCTGCTCGATCGTCACGTGCGCGACCCGCTGCCATCCGTGCGGAACGTGCGTCCGCAGCTGCCACCCGCCGTCGACGAGGTGATCGGCCGTTCGACGGAGAAGGATCCGAGCCGGCGCTTCCCCGACGTCGCCGAGATGGCGGCGGAGCTCCGGGCCGTGTTCGAGGGCACGAGCGTCACGCGCCGGCCGATCGGCGAGATCCGCAACCCCTACAAGGGTCTGCGGGCGTTCCTCGAGGCCGACGCCGGCGACTACTTCGGCCGGGAAGCCATCACGCAGCGGCTGATCCGGAGCCTGACCGACGACGACCCCGCAGCGAGGTTCCTCGCCGTTGTCGGACCGTCGGGTTCGGGGAAGTCCTCGGTCGTCCACGCCGGCCTCGTCCCGGCGATTCGGCGGGGAACGATCCCCGGTTCCGAGCGCTGGTACGTCATCGACGTCCTCCCGGGACACCACCCATTCCGCGACATCGAGACTGCGCTCATGGGCCTGGCGGTCGAGCCCCCACCCTCCCTCATGGAGGTCCTCGAGCGCGACGAGCTCGGACTGGTGCGAGCCGTCGAACGCGTCTTGCCGGACCCCCATGCAGAGCTCCTGATCGTCTTCGATCAGCTCGAGGAGGTCTTCACGCTGGTCGACGACGATGCCGAACGGTCGCACCTTCTTCAGAGCCTCCGGGCAGCAGCCTTCGATCCGCAAAGCCGGATCCGCATCGTGACGACACTCCGGGCGGACTTCTACGACGCCCCGCTCTCCGTCCCCGGCTTCGGCGACCTGCTCGCGGCGAGAACCGAAGCGATCACGCCGATGACGCCGGAGGAGCTCGAGCGCGCGATCGTCGCACCCGCCGACCGCGCCGGGCTCGTTGTCGAGCCGCGACTTCTGGCCGAGATGATCGCCGACGTGGCGGACCACCCGGGCGCGCTGCCGCTCCTGCAGTACGCGCTCACCGAGCTCGCCGAGCGGGGCGCCGAGGGCGTGCTCACGCTCGACGCCTACCGGCAGATCGGACGGGTCTCCGGTGCGCTCGCCCGGCGGGCCGAGCAACTGTTCGAGCCGATGAACGAGACCGGCCGGGATGCGTGCCAGCAGATGTTCCTCCGGCTCGTCACCCTCGGCGAGGGCACCGAGGACACGCGGCGTCGCGTCCGACGCTCGGAGCTCGCGACGCTGGCCGACCCGCAGACGATGGACGCGGTCATCGAGACGTTCGGTCGCCATCGACTCTTGTCGTTCGACCGGGACCCGGACACCCGCGAGCCGACCGTCGAGATCGCGCACGAAGCCCTCCTGCGGGAGTGGGCACGCTTGCGAGCCTGGATCGACGATGCGAGGGAGGACCTGAGGCAACGGGCCAGGATCTCGTCGGCGACTGGCGAATGGATCCAGGCGGAACGAAGCTCCGAGTACCTGTTGTCGGGGATCCGCCTCGCACAGGCCGAGGATGCGACCAGAGGCGACTCGGTTCGGCTCACCAACGACGAGCGCGAGTTCCTGGACTCGAGCCTCGCACATCGGGACGCGGCGGCCGCCGCGGAGCGCATGCGACACGCCCGGGAGCTCAATCTCGAACGCCGGGCGCGCGTCCGGCTTCGTGGCCTGGTCGCCGTGCTCACCGCCGGCCTCGTGATCGCCGCGGGCCTGACCGCCTTGGCCGTCAACCGGAGCCGAGAGGCAGAGAACCTTCGTATCGAATCGCAGGTCACCACGCTGACGTCCGCGTCGGTCGCGAGCCTCGAGAGCGATCCTGAGCTGAGCCTGCTCCTCGTCCTGAATGCAATCGATGCCGTCCCGCCGGGAGACCGGGTGCCCACCGCGACGGTCGAGACGCTCCACTGGGCGATCCAGGAGGCGGGCATTGAGTATCCGGCGAACGCCCCCGTCGCGGTCGTTGCCGGTCCTCTCGGGACCCGGGGGATCGTCAACATCCCTCTGCCACACCTCGTAGAGGCCGCCCGCGCGCACATACGCGCCCTCACGCACCACGACTGTGCGCGTTTCGAGCCCCTCGGAGTGACGTGCGATTCCGTACGAGGGCCGCTCGCCACCGATCTCATCGCGGAGCCGGTCCGGGCGCTTGAACCTGCGGACCCCAACCGAGCGCTGGCCGGAACCCAAGTCACGATCTTCGACGTGTTCGATAAGCCGTGGATCGGCGACTTTGAGGACGAGGTGCAAAGGTTCAGTGCTCGAACGGGCATCGAGGTTCGAGCGGTCCACGCGAACGACGATTTCGAGCCGTGGCTGCGAGCGCGCGTGGCAGCGGGCGACAGTCCCGACCTCGCGTTGTTCCCACAACCCGGCAGTGTTGCCGCGTTCGCCACGGAAGGCGAGCTCGTCAACCTGGGGGCCTACGTCGATGCCGATCGCCTGGCGACGGATCAGAGCCCCTACCTCGTGTCTCTCGGCACCGTTGGAAGCGACGGGTCGTGGCCGACGGGGGACGGCAGACTGTATGGCGCGTTCGTAGATCTCAACGACAAGAGCCTCATCTACTACCTTCCGCCAGAAATGCGCGCCGCGGGGTACCACGTTCCGACGACGTGGGACGACCTGATCACGCTCAGCAACACGCTCGTCGCAGAAGGTCGAACGCCGTGGTGCATCGGATTCGAGTCCGGAGCAGCAGACGGATGGCCGGGGACGGATTGGGTCGAGAACCTCGTGCTCCGCGCCGCCGGTCCCCGCGCATACGATCGGTGGGCCTTCCATGAAATCAGGTTCGATGCTCTACCGGTTCGAACGGCTTTCCAGCGGCTCGGCGAGATCCTGTTCGGCAAAGGCTACGTGCACGGAGGCACCGAAGCCGCCGTCCAAACCCCCTTCTATGTGTCAGAGATGCCTATGGTCGAGCAGGAACCTCCCGGTTGTTGGCTGACCCAGTCGGCGACGTTCATGGCCAAGCTGTTCCCGCGGGGGTCCATCGGTAGCAAGATCGGCGCCTTCCCATTCCCCAGCATCGACGGGCGGTTCAACGATGCGATGCTCGGTGGCGGAGACATCGTTGGCGCGTTCAGCGACCGTCCCGAGGTTCGGCAGGTTGTACGTTGGCTCCTCAGCACCGACTACGGGGCCGAATGGGCAGGTCGCGGCCATGGATGGATCTCTGCGAATCGCCAATTCGAGCTCTCGAAGTACACGTCGTTCGAGCGGGGCCAGGCGGAGCTGATCGTCAACGCGCTTGAAGGGAATGCGTTCCGGTTCGATGCTTCGGACCTGATGCCGCCCGCTATCGGGCAAGGCCTTTTCTGGGAGTCAATGATGCACTACCTGGAGGATGGGCCGGACAGTCTGGACGGCATCCTCGCCGACCTCGATGCCGCGTGGCCCGACGACGGCTGAGGTGCTGCTGGCAGTGCTAACCGGCTGCCGGAACGCCTAGGAGCCCCGGGCGCGCCGCATCATCTCTTCCTCGGATACGTCCTCGATGTGCGTGTGGATCCACCAGTGGTTCCCGAGCGGATCCACGACGCCGGCGCTTCGATCGCCGTAGAGCATGTCGGCCGGCTCGCGGAGCGTCGTCGCTCCCGCCGCGAGCTCCCGCTCGTAGACCTTGTCGCAATCCTCGACGTAGGCGACCACGGTCGAAGGCATCGGCCCGCTGACGCCCTCCGCGGTCGAGGCGTCGGCGAGCATCACGATCCTGTCGCCAACGCGGACCTCAGCGTGTCCGATCTTGCCCAGCCCAAGAGTGGATGCCGGTCAGGAGCACGAACGCGGCGGCGAGCTGAGCCGGTTCGTTGTCGGGGATCTGAGCGCTGAGGATCCGATCTCCGAGCACCCACGCCATCGTCTCAGCGGCCTGCTCATAACCGCGCTCTTGCCACGGGTCGGTTGATGAGTTCCATGAGGAAATGTCGCGGAGGTCGAGGAACTGTTCGCGCCTCGTGTCCGGAACGTTCAGGTCGATCCAGATGTGGCCCAGCTCGTGGAGCAGGTTCCGGCGGGCCATCTCGTTAACGAGCACGGTGCACACGTCGACTCGACCATCCCTGGCGTAGCCAAGGTGTCCGCCGCATCCGGCCCTGTCCGTGTGGAACCTGATCTGGACGGTCGGAGCATCCAGCCCCGCACGCTCGAACCGCGCCACCGCCCACCGGGCGAGTTCCTGCTGGGCCGGGTCGTCCGAGACCACCACAACGCCGGGCCGGATCTCCACGACGGCTGCTCTCACAGCGAGGGGCCATCCCCCCACGAGTGCTAGCAGAGCGAGGACCCAAGCTCCGAGCCGACCGATCGTGCGCATGGGCGCACGGTCGAGTCGGGCTCATGAACCCCCGGTGTCGCGGCCGTGAGGCGGGCTGAACCGACCCTTTCAGCGACCTTTCAGCGACCCCGCCGACGCTGGGCCTGTGAACCCTCGGACGTGGGAAGCACCCGGCATTCCCATCTCGACGACCAGGGGCTACCGTCGCCCGATGGAGTTCCGGGTCCTAGGGTCGATCGAGGTCGTCGAGAACGGAGGCCCCCCGGTCGCGCTCGGGGGGCCCAAGCAGCGGGCGGTCCTCGCCCACCTGCTCCTGCGCGCCAACCACCTGGTCCCGACCGACGTGCTGATCGACGAGGTGTGGGGTGAGGATCCCCCGGAAACCGTCCGGAACGCCCTCCAGAGCTACGCCTCGCATCTGCGCAAGGCTTTAGGCGCGGAGCGGATCGAGGGGAGCAGGGCGGGCTACGTCCTGCGGGCCGAGCCGTCGGAGTTCGATGCCGTTCGATTCCAATCCCTCCTGCGCGACGCGCGGCGACTCCTGCCGATCGACGCGAAGGCAGCCGTCGGTGCGTTCGACCACGCCCTCGATCTGTGGCGCGGCCCCGCCTTCGGAGACCTTTCGACCGAGGCATCGCTCCGATCGGAGGCGGCGCGTCTCGACGACCTGCGCCTCGCGGCTCTCGAAGAACGGATCGACGCGCAGCTCGCGGTCGGAGAGCCGGGAGAGGTCATCGGCGAGCTCGAGCGCCTCACGGCGCGTCATCCACTTCGAGAGCGCTTCTGGGAACAGCTGATGCTCGCGCTGTACCGCACCGGCCGGCAGGGCGAGGCGCTGGGGGCCTATCAGCGGGCCCGCGAGATCCTCGCCGACGAGCTCGGGATCGATCCTTCGCCCGAGCTCCGCAAGCTGCACGCACGGATCCTCGCCCAGAGCCCCGACCTGGATCCCGGTGGAGAACCGCTGCGCGGCTACCGCCTCCTCGAACGCGTGGGCGAGAACCCCTTCGGCGTGGTCTACCGGGCGACGCAGCCGAACGTGGGCAGGGAGGTTGCGGTCAGGGTCGTCCACGAACATCGGGCCAACGATCCGACGTTCGTCCGCCGATTCGAACCCGACGCGCAGGCCGTCGCGGCGCTGGAGCACCCGCACGTCGCGCCGGTCTACGACTACTGGCGCGAGCCGGGTCGGGCGTACGTCGTGACGAGGTTCCTTCGAGGAGGCAGCCTTCGCAAGCTAATCGATCGCCCGGACGCGATCCCTCACGAGCGCGCGACCCGGATCCTCGACCAGGTCGCGTCCGCCCTCGCGGTGGCCCACCGACGGGGGGTCGTACACGGCGCGCTCCGCTCGTCGAACGTCCTCTTCGACGAGGAAGGCAACGCCTATCTCACAGACTTCTCCATCGGGAGCGGCTCGGCGGGAGTCCTGGACGACCTCCGCGCGCTCACCGCCCTGGCGCGTGAGACGCTCGGCGAACGCCTCCCGATGGACGTCGGTGAGGCGCTCCGTCGCGCGGAGGCCGCGCAGGCACCCGACGACGGCGCGGCGATCCTGGCCGACCTCACCTCGATCCTGGGGGCGCGGCCTGACGACCGAGCGGCCGTGGTCGCCGGAACCCGGAACCCATACAAGGGCCTGCGGCCGTTCCTCGAGGCCGACGCCCTCGACTTCTTCGGTAGGGAAGCCTTCATCAAGAGGCTGCTCGATCGCCTTTCCAACATCGGTCAGGCCTCGAGGTTCATCGCCATCGTCGGGCCCAGCGGGAGCGGGAAGTCCTCGGCGGTCAGGGCCGGTCTGGTGGCGGCGATCCGCGGGGGCGCGGTCCCGGGCTCCGACGCCTGGTTCGTCACCGAGATGCACCCCGGGCACCATCCGCTCGAGGAGCTCGACGCCGCGCTCATGCGGGTCGCCGTGCGTCCCCCCTCGGATCTTCTCGGTCGCCTCGAGTCGGGGCCCAGGGGTCTCCTTGAGGTGGCCGATGCGATCGTTCCCGAGGGCACCGAGCTCCTGGTGATCGTCGATCAGTTCGAGGAGACGTTCACGCTCACCGAGAACGAGGACGACCGGGCGCTGTTCCTCGAGAGCCTTCGTGTCGCGACGGCCGACCCGACGAGCCGGGTGCGGGTCATCGTCACGCTTCGGGCCGACTTCTACGATCGGCCGCTCCGCTATCCCCGGATGGGAGAGCTCCTCGGGTCGAGCACAGAGGTCCTCAGCCCCCTGACCCCCGAGGAGCTCGAGCGTGCGATCGTCCGGCCGGCGGAGCATTCGGGCCTCCAGGTCGACCGGGGGCTCGTCCCGCAGATCGCGGCGGACGTCGCGGAGCAGGCAGGCGCTCTGCCGCTCGTCCAGTACGCCCTCACCGAGCTCTACGATCGACGCCACGACGGACGCCTCACTTTCGAGGCCTATCGTGAGATCGGGGGCGTCGGCGGTGCCCTCGCCGCAAGCGCGGAGCACCTTTACGAGACGAGACGCGGAGCAGGGCGTGAGGCGGTTCGGCAGCTCTTCCTGCGACTCGTGAGCCTCGGTGAAGGAACGGCCGACACGCGCCGTCGCGTGCCGCTCTCACAGTTCGCAACGATCGAGGTCGACGCCTCGACGATGGACGCCGTGATCGACTCCTATGGTCGCCATCGCCTCCTGACGTTCGATCGCGACCCCGTCACCCGGGAGCCGACCGTCGAGATCGCGCACGAGGCGTTGCTCGATGCCTGGGAGCGGCTCCGGGGATGGATCGACGAGGCCCGCGAGGACCTCCGGATGGGCCGCCGCCTCTCCGAGGCGGCTCGCGAGTGGGAGCGAAGCGGACAGGACCCGAGCTTCCTCCTGGCCGGCTCCCGCCTCGATCAGTCCGAGTCATGGGAATCGAGCACGACTCTTGCGCTCGGCCTCGAAGAGCGGGCCTATCTCTCGGCGAGCGTCGCGCGGCGTGAGCTAGACCGAGCGAAGGAAGCTGCTCGGCAAGAGCGCGAACGAACGCTGGAACGCCGCTCGGTCAAGCGCCTCCGTTCGCTCGTCGCTGCGCTCACGGCCGCCGTCGTCGTCGCTGCCACGCTCACAGCGATCGCCGTCAACCGGAACGCCGAAGCTCAGCGTGCTTCTCGCCTTGCGAGCGCACGCGAGCTGGCGTCGGCGGCAACCGCGAACCTCGATACCGATCGTCAGCTCGCCCTCCTGATCGCGCTCGAGGCTGTACGGACATATGGGGACGGCCCGATCCCGCCACCGGTGGAAGAGATCCTGCGCCGAGCCGCGCCGGCCGTCTCGATCGACACTGCGTCGATCCTTGGCGCTGGTATCGGCTCATTCGAGATCACGTCGGACGGCAGGGCGATGGTCCTGGTTGGAGCAGACGGATCCGTCGGCGTATGGGACCTGGTGACCGGCGCACGGAGGTTCGCGCTTCGCTCCCCCGGTGTGGGCTGTAACCCGCACATCGATTGCCGAGACGTCTCCAACGTTCAATTGAGCGATGACGGGTCCCTTTTGGCGGCCGGGGATGGAGATGGGGTGGCCCACGTGTGGGACCTCGAGTCGGGACGCGAGCTCCTCACCATCCCGGCATTTGCCCGTCTGCCGGCCGGACGGCTGGGCGTGGTCCGTGCACCCGACGTTGCCATCAGCCCGGACGAGCGGCGCCTGGCCATCGGAAGGGCGGATGGCGCGATCCAACTCTGGGACATCGCATCCGATCGAAGGATGTGGACCATCCGGACGAGAGGAAATGTGGAAAGCGTTCGCTTGAGGTGTTGCTACGCGCCGTGGCTGTTGTTCGGTTCCGACGGAACCCGTCTGTTCTTCGACAGCGCACCCGTTAACGTCGCGGAGGTCGCCACCGGGCGAGCGCTCACCTGGTCGCGGGATCGGCTCATGACTGCGGTCATCGGCGAGCTACGGAGGGTCCCCACGGGACCCGATCACCCGGCAATCTCGGCCCGCCAGGACGGATATGACGTTGCGAGGCTCGACGGGAACGATGCCCGGCTGGGGCACCTCGAAGCGTTGACCGAACAAGGGTTGACCGAACGACCTGCTGGTCCGATCCGGGTCTTGAAGGGTCACACCGAGCCGATCGCGGCTGCGGCATTCAGCCAAGACGGCAGGCGACTCGCGACCGGAAGCTTCGACGGCACCGCCCGTGTGTGGAACGTGACTTCCGGAGAGGCCGTGTTCACCTCGCCCGTCGAGCCGAGTGACGTCGAGGGTGTCGCGTTCAGTGAAGACGGGTCTCGGGTCGCGGTGATCTACTCGGACGGAAGGATCCTCGTTCACGCGATCGCGCTTGGCGACGTGATCGAGATCGCCCGGGCACGTGTCACGCGTGGGTTCACGAACGAGGAGTGTCGAACGTACCTCCACGTCTCGACCTGTCCGGCCGAGTAGGCGGCCGCTCCTCCACGTCCGCTAGGTGCGGCGCGGGATCACGAGCGCGTCCACCGCGACACATCCCTCGCTCCCGCAGATCAGGGGGTTCGCGTCGAGCGCTTCTACGTGTTCCCCGAGATCGTGGGCGAGCCACGACAGCGCGACGAGCACACGCGCGAGGCTGCCGAGATCCGCGGGTCGTTGCCCTCGCACCCCATCGAGCAGAGAGCGGACCTTCAGCCGGTCCACCATTGCGCGCGATCGGACCTCGTCGAGCGGCGGCATCGCGAGCCGTCGGTCCTTCAAGATCTCGACGAGCGCACCACCCGCTCCGACGAGCACCAGCGGGCCGAATTGCGGATCACGGATGACCCCGAGCGCGATCTCGACCCCGGGCGGTGCCATCGGCGCCACCGTGACCCGAGGTCCCAGCTCGCGTTCCAGGTCGCCGTAGGCATCTTCGAGCGACACCGAGTCGTCGACCCCAAGGCGAACCCCACCGACGTCCGACTTATGCTGGACGCCGGCCGCTGCCGTCTTCACCGCCACGGGGAAACCGATCCGCTCGGCCGCCGCGATCGCGTCCTCGAGCGTGTCGGCACGGACGCTCTCGATCACCGGCACGCCGTAGTCCGCGAGGAGCGCCAGACCCTCCAGCTCGTCGAACGGTTCCCCGCTCGACAACCGCTCCAGCCACCGCTCACGCACGTCGTCCGAGACGGGCGACGCACCGGCGACCGGTTCACGCGCTCGGAAGTCACGGTACGCGAACAGGTGCCGCAAGGCTGCGAGCCCGGTGAGCGTGCCCTCGAGCACGGCGATCCCGTCGCCCTCGAGCAGCTTCGCGTCGCTCCGGTCGATCCCGCTCGAGAAGTTCGACAGCAGCGCGAAGGGCTTGTCGGTCTCGGGGAACGTCTCGCGCGCCATCGCGACGTAGCCCATCTCCGGGTAGTCCTCCGACGTGAGATCGACCGAGAACGCTAGCGCCGCCACCGAGGGATCGTCGAGCAGCGCTCGGACGCACCCGGTGATGATCTCGTGCGCGTCCCTGCCGGTCCCCCAGAAATCCAGCGGGTTCACGGGCGGCAGTCCGGGATCGAGCAGCGCCTCCATGCGCGCCGAGGTCTCCGCCGAGATCTCGGCCAGGGACACACCGACCGCCGCGGCGGCATCGACCAGCAGGGCCCGCTCGCCTCCCGAATCGTGCACGCTCGCGAGCGCACCCGGACCCGCCCGCCGACCCGCCGCGAACAGCGCCAGCGTGTCCGCCATCTCGTCCAGGCTCTCGACGCGCGAGACGCCGTACGCATCGAACAGCGCCTCGTAGGCTCCGTCCTCCCCGGCGAGCGCGCCCGAATGCGCGGTCACCAGCTCGCGCGTCCGCTCCTCGCGCCCGACCTTCAGGACCACCACCGGGATGTCACGTTCGTTCGCGAGCTCAAGCGCAGAACGGAACCCGTCCGGGTCGCGCACGGTCTCGATGAACAGCCCGGCCACCTTCGTGCTCTCGAGCCCGAGCGCATAGTGGAGGCAGTCGGCGACCGTCGTGACGAACTCC
>JBAVEY010000376.1:0-26642 GCA_049587975.1 Actinomycetota bacterium
GCGATCCGCATCATCGACCGCGCACGCGCTGAAGCGGACAGGATCCGTAAGGAAGCAGAGACGCGGGCCGCCGAGGCAGATCGTCTCTACCGCGGGATCGCCGACGATCTCGAACGGGCGCAGGAGAGCCTCACCGCGGCTATCGATAGGGTCGGCGCCGACGTCAGGGAGCCGACGGCATCTGAAGATGGCGTCGTCATTCCGGACGCTCCCGGCGGGGCCGCGGCGCAGTCGTAATCGGGTTCGACGGTTGACAGGGGGCTCGCCGTGCGGCGCGGGCTCCCGGCGCGCCCGATGTCCGAGGGGAGACGCCGCGGAGCTGTTCGCGCTGCTCGCCGGGGTCCGGCTGGGCGAACGGAACTCCGTGCCGCTCAGGATCCCGCGCTTATCGATAGGCGTCTCGAACGGCCCTACGTCGATCTCCTCGAGCGCGCCTTCGTGGCCGAAGTCAAGCTCGCACTCGGTACCGTCCCCCAGGATGAAGAACGCGATCCGGGTCGAGCCCGAAGTCCTCGATGAACACAGGCTCGCCGAGTTGACCGACGAACGCTCCCCGCTCTGCCATGACGAGGTCGAAGGCTTCGTCCGTCGTGATCACACAGAGATCGAGGTCCGAGTACTCGTCGGCTTTCGCTCCTCGCGCTGGACCCACAAAGGATCGCGGCGACGATCCGATCGTCGGCCGAACAGACATCGACGAATCGAGAGATCACGACGCTATCGTCACGTGGCGGTCCTGGACCGTTGCGCTCACGCTCGCAGCTCCGCAGGGCCGGTCCGGGAGCGCCAGAGGTGTCGTTCCTCCTGCGGCGAACTCAGGGAGGCCACCGCGGTTCCGAGCGCCAAAGTGATGACCGGGGACCGCACTTGGTATCGAACGTCGGTGGACGCCGGAAAGCGCCCCGGCTAACCGCGTCGAGGCGCCGCACGGCGAGCCGTGGCAGCCGAGCTCGCCGAGGACCTGCACGCGGCAGACGAGGAGCTGAGGCGGGCGACCGCGGAGAAAGACGAGATCCTCCGGCGCGGTCACCTGTACCCGGCTGGCGCGTCGTGGTCAACCTCTTGCGAGGCGGCCTCCTTTGGCGCCGAAGACGAGTCACGCATGGGGTCTTCTGCTTCGCCGAGAAGCCGCCGACGCCCGCTACCCCTCGACGCCTTCCTCGGAACCGTGGTCCTCGAGCAGAAGGGCCGCTTCATTGGCCGGCCACTCCCAGTCGATCTCCGGATCGAGATCGCTGAGCGCCTCGTCGACCGCGTTCCGCATGCGCGTCAGGTTGTTGAAGAGCAAACGCCGCCGATGCTTGAGATCCGACAGGACCCGACCAGCCTCCTGCCGTGCCTCGTTCAGGAGCGCATCTGCGCTTGTGAGGGTCTCTTCGGCCCTTTCCTGGGCCTCGCTCTGGATCGCGTCGGCGGCCTGACGCGCCACTTGCAGTGTGTCGTCCGCCAAGCTGCGGACTTCATTCGCCTTGCTCTCGGCGTCTTGTTGGATCCGGTCGGCGTCAGCCCGCGCGTCCAAGAGCATCCGCTCGACCTCCTCGGTGCCCTGCTTACGGAGCCGCTCGAGCTCGTCGTCGAGAGCCTGCATGACGTGGGTGACGTGGTCCGATACGGCGACGTAGCCAGCCTGGCTCGCGGGGTCCTTGGAGGCCGTTTCCGCCCGCTGCCGGGCGCCCTCGAGCTCGGCCTCCAGATCCTCGACCCGGGAGCGCAACGTCTCCACGTCGTCTTCCAACGAGTCGAGGTACTCCTCGACCCAGACCCGGTCGTAGCCGCGTCTCACCACGGGGAAGGCCGGGCGATCGGTCTGATCGAAGCTCATCATCCGTCGGCCCGTCGGCGCTCGAAGGGATTGTGTCTCTAGGCACCGTAGCCGATGTAGCCCCTCCGGCCTACCCCGACGAAGGACCTAGGCCGAATCGCACTTGACGACCCGGCATGTTGACGGCACGAACCAGAGCCCAATGGGAGGCGGAGACAGATGGACCGTCTTGCACTTGGTGGACGCTTCTACCGGAGCGAAGCGCCCAGCGCCACGGCTTCGCGGCGCCGGTCTTCGCTACGCCACGACCTCTCCCCGGTCCGTCGGCCGCGGCCGCCTCGGCGACCGAGGCGGGGAAGCCCGGCTCGGCGGCGATCCGGTTGGCGCGTTGCTTGCTCACCCCGAGGCGTTCAGCGATCTCTACGAGGCGCACCGTCGATCGTTTCGGCACGGCCGGCCAGTTGCGGGGACCTGCCTGCTAGCTCAGTGCTGGCTTGACGCCACCTGCCGGGTGCGTTTCCGCTGGCTGGCCCGCCTGGATTCGAACCAGGACTAACTGATCCAGAGTCAGCCGGGCTACCGTTACCCCACGGGCCAGTGGGGCCTCGATGCTATCAGGAGGTCTGACCGGCAACGGGGAACGTCTCGAGCCCCGGCGGCACGTCGGACCGGAACGACCGGACGATCCGCTCGAAGTCGGCTCGCTCGCTGTCCCATCCGTCCGGCGGGAAGATCGCCGCGATCAGGTATCCGGTCCGGCCGTCGCCGAGCGTCATCGCGGCCGCGACGCTGGAGGTCACCTGGCCGCCTTGGCGAACGTCGGCGACGATCAGCCTTGCCGGAGAACCGTCGAGCCTGGAGAGATCGTCGATCACCACGTCGACGATCGGGTCACCGGTCAGGAAGTACAGCGCCATCTGGTCCAGGTCGTCGAAGCTGTCGGAGGAGACCGCGAACGCCTGATAGGTGGTCTGGTCCGGCTCGCCGCTCGCGGCCGCGTCGAGGCCGCCGATCGGCGAGGCCGGGGAGGGGCTCGGTGCGGGGGGGCTCGAGATCACACCTGTGAGCAATCCCGGCCCGTCCTGGGCGGGTTGGGGAGGCGTCACCGTGATCTCGTTGCCCGCGGGCAGGTTCAGCGCGAACAGGCCCTGCTCGTCGTAGTAACGCGCGAAGTCCCGCTCGGATTGCGGGGCGCAGGCCACGAATAGAAGCAGGGCGATGAGGGAAACGAGTAGCGTCGGGACCCTTCCCACGTGCAAGATGGTTGCACGCCAACGCGACATTGACCAGGGGCTCGACGAGTGCGTACGGTGCCGGAGGGCAGATCTGGGGGTGCGACGTGAACAAGAACGGGCTGATCGCCGAGGTTGCGAAGCGGACGGGGGCGAGCAAGGCGGACGTCGGTCGGATGATCGATGCGTCCATGGACGTGATCCGTGAATCGGTGTCGCGGGGCGAACGCGTCTCGCTCGTGGGCTTCGGCACGTTCGAGCGCAAGCGTCGGAACAAGCGCATCGCACGGAACCCGCGCAAGCCGTCGACGCCGATCGTGGTGCCGGCCCGCGACCTCCCGTGGTTCACCGCGGGCAAGGAGTTCCGCGAGATGGTCGCCTCCAAGCGCCGGCGGGTCGCCGCCAAGCGCTAGGCGTCCGCCGCCGGCGTCAGAGCGTCACGATCTGGAGGTTCCTCGCGACCCTGCGGCCCGTCTCCTCCACCAGGTCGAACCGCACGCGCTGACCGATCCGCAGGGACCGCAGACCCGATCCCTCGACCGACACGGCGTCGATCGCCACCTCCGTGCGGTCGTCCATGAGCAGGTTGCCCGTCCGCTGGTCCACCGCGAAGTCCTTGATCGTCCCCTGTGCCATCGACCCTCCGGGCCTACGCGCGCAGGCGCGCGCCGAGGTCCATCTGCAGGCAGACCTCGCGGGTCCGCCCTCGCCGCCCGTCGGCGAGCAGCGTGAGGATATCGTCCGGGCGATCGACGTCGAACGACAGCTCGCGGCGCTCGACGACCGAGACCGGGAGCCCGCGTTCGGCGGCCAGCCCGAGATGACGACGGAACGAATCGGGTCCGAACCGCGCGGGGATCGCTCTGGGTGGGCGTCGCAGGAGCAGGCTGGTACCCGATCCGTCCGCCGAGCGCGCGAGGACGACCGCGCCGAGCGTCCGGAGCGCCTCGTGCAGCGTGTCGACGGTCACGAGCGGGACGTCGGCGGGCAGGACGGCGAGCGCGCTTGCCCCCTCGTCCTTGGCTTTGGCCTCGACCTGGCGGATCGCGTTCGCGAGCGGTGGCTTCGCCTCGGGGATCGGCCGGGCGCCGCGGGCCGCCGCCACCTCCAGCGCCACCTCGTCGGGGGAGATCACCCAGGTTTCCCACCCCGGCACCGAGAGCGCGGCGTCCAGGACGTCTTCGAGCATCGCGAGCGTGAGCGCCCCGCGCTCGAGTCCGCTCAGGGCCGGCGAGAGCCGGGTCTTGGCGCGCGAGAGCGACTTCACGGGCACGGCGACGACACGCATGGCTAGAGGCTAGTACCCCGGCGCGGGACCGCACGCGAGATCGGGGCGCCGGCCCCGCCGGGGTGGAGACGCGATAGCATCGCCCGCCCGAAGGGAGGCGCGTCGTTGGAACCGTGGTACCGAGCGGCGGAGCTCGCGCTTCGTCCACCGTTCCAGCTCTGGTTCAACTGGCGGCTGGAGGGTCTCGAGCGGGTGCCCGCGGACGGGCCCGCCATCGTCGCGGGCAACCACCTCTCGTACATCGACCCGTTCGCGCACGGCTACTTCGTCGTCCAGGCCGGACGCCGTCCGCGGTTCCTCGCAAAGCAGGAGCTGTTCGACGCGCCGTTCATCGGGACGGTCCTGCGCGGCGCCCGCCAGATCTCGGTCGAGCGGGGCACCGGCGACCGGTCGCCGCTCGAGGATGCGCGCAGAGCGGTCGAGCTCGGCGAGGTGGTCGTGATCTACCCGGAGGGGACGACCACCACCACCCGCGAGGACTTCTCGCCGGGCCGCGGCAAGACCGGCGCCGTCCGGCTCTCGATCGCCACCGGGATCCCGATCCTGCCGGTCGCGACGTGGGGCGGCCAGTTCGTCTGGCGTAATACCGGGCGCCAGAGCCTCGCGTTCGGTCGACCGATCTGGGTCGTCGCGGGGGAGCCGTTCGACCCGACCCAACAGCTGGAGGGCGAGGCCGATGGCCGGGCCCTCCGCGCCCTCACCGACGAGCTGATGGGCGCGATCGGCAGGCTGGTCGACGACCTCCGCGGCCGATATCCGGCCCGCTGGACACCGGGGTAGGCTGGGTTCCGTGCCGGCCGAGCGCGATCGAGGGTTCTCCACGCGAGCGATCCACGGGCAGGCGCTCCCGCCCGTGGAGCAGGACACCCCGAGCGTCCCGATCTACCAGACGTCAACGTTTCGATTCGACACCTCCGAGGAGTTCGCCGAGACGGTCAACTTCCGCCGGCCCGGGTACTCGTACACGCGTGGGTACGGCAACCCGACGCTCCTCGCGTTCGAGCGCGTGATGGCCGAGCTCGAGGGCACCGAGTCGGCGCTGTCGTTCGCCTCCGGGATGGCTGGGATCCACACGCTCGCGACGACCTTGGCCGGCAACGGCGACACGATCGTCGCGAGCAACGAGCTCTACGGTGGGACGTACTCGTTGTTCGCCCACGTCCTGCCTCGATACGGCATCGGCGTGCGCTTCGTGAGCCCGCACGACCTCGGGGCGGTGCGGGCGGCCCTGCCGGGGTCGACGCTGCTCTACGTCGAGACGATCGCGAACCCGAACGTGACCGTCGCCGACGTGGAGGCGCTCGGTGCCCTCGCCTCCGAGGCCGGCGTCGCGAGCGCGGTGGACAACACGTTCGCCTCGCCGTACCTGTGCAACCCCGCCGCGTTCGGGTTCGACTACGTCCTGCACTCGGCCACCAAGTACGTGGGCGGCCACAACGACCTGATCGGCGGCGTCGTGTGCACGTCCGAGGAACGCATGGCGGGGCTGCGCTCGACGGTGATCGAGACCGGCGGGACGCTGGCCCCGTTCGAGGCGTGGCTGTCGATGCGGGGTCTGTCGACGCTGCAGGTCCGCATGGATCGCCACTGCGCGAACGCGCTCGCGCTCGCCTCGTGGCTCGAGGCGCACCCGAAGATCGCCCGCGTGCACTACCCGGGTCTCGCGTCGCACCCGCAGCACGAGGTCGCGGTGCGGCTGCTGCCCCGGGGGTTCGGCGGGATGGGGGCGTTCGAGGTCGTGGGTGGCGTCGAGGCCGGCCAGCGCTTCTGCGACGCCCTCGAGCTCATCTGGGTGGCGGCCAGCCTCGGGGGGGTCCACACGCTCGCGTGCCACGCCGCATCGACGACCCACCGCCAGCTCGATGCCGAGGCGCGGCGGGCCGCCGGGATCGCGGACGGCCTGATCCGGCTGAGCGTCGGGCTCGAGGACGTCGAGGACCTGATCGACGATGTCGAACGCGCGCTGGAGAAGGTGTGAGGCGCCGGGTCGCCGTCGTCTTCGGGGGTCGCTCCGCCGAGCACGAGATCAGCGTCATCTCCGCCCGCTCGGTGATCGCCGCGCTCGACCCCGATCGCTATGAGGTGGTCGCGATCGGCGTGACGAAGCAGGGGCGGTGGCAGCTCATGCCCGCCGGTGCCCCCGGGCCGGCCGCCGGTGCCCCGCCCGATGGGCTCCCGGGCGTCTCGCCCGGGTCGGGGACCGAGATCGCGCTCGACCAGGAGCCCGGGTCGCAGGCGTTGGTCTCGGCCGACGGCTCGCGTACGCCGATCGACGTGGTCTTCCCGGTGATGCACGGTCCCTACGGCGAGGACGGGGCGATCCAGGGGTTCCTCGAGATGGCGGGGGTGCCGTACGTGGGGGCCGGCGTGCTCGCCTCCGCGATCGGGATGGACAAGGCGGTGCAGAAGGTGCTGTTCGCGGCGGCGGGGATCCCGGTCGTCCCGTACGACGTGGTGCACGAGCGCGACTGGGAGGAAGATCCGGAGGCCGTCGAGGCCCGAGCGGCGCACCTGGGCTACCCGCTGTTCGCCAAGCCGGCCGGCCTCGGCTCCTCGATCGGGATCGAGCGGGTCGAGGAGCCGTCGGGCCTGAGAGGCGCGTTGGAGACGGCGCTGCGCTTCGGTCGCAAGGCGGTCCTCGAGCGGTCGGCGACGGGCGCTCGCGAGCTCGAGGTCTCGGTGCTGGGCAACGACGATCCGGTGGCCTCGGTCGCGGGCGAGATCGTCCCGCGCGGCCACGCCTTCTACGACTTCGAGGCGAAGTACCTCGACGAGCACGGCGCGGAGCTCCTCATCCCGGCCGAGGTCGCGCCCGAGACGCTCGAGACGATCCAACGCCTGGCGGTCACCGCGTTCCGGGCGATCGACGGCGCGGGGATGGCCCGCGTCGACTTCTTCCTGATGCCGGATGGACGCGTGTTCCTGAACGAGGTGAACACGATCCCGGGGTTCACGAGCATCTCGATGTACCCGAGGCTCTGGGAGGCGTCCGGACTGTCGTACCCGGAGCTGGTCGACCGCCTGATCGAGCTCGCGATCGACCGACACGAGGCCGAGCGCAAGAGGGGAACGGGGGTCTGATGGGGTCGGCCGTGCGGGCCGCCTCGGGGTCTACAGGTGGACGACGGGGCAGGTGAGCGTGCGGGTGATCCCCTCGACGCCCTGGATCTTCGCGACGACCAGCTTGCCGAGCTCGTCGACGTTCTTCGCCTCGGCGCGCACGATCACGTCGTAGGGGCCCGTCACGTCCTCGGCCTCGGCGACGCCCGCGATGTCTCGGACCTCCTTGGCGACCTGGGCGGCCTTGCCGACCTCGGTCTGGATCAGGATGTAGGCCTGGACCACGCTGACCTCCTCGTTCGCGAGACGCCATGCTATGCGGGCGCTCCGGCAGCCGACAAACCCTCGTCGAGCGTCCGCTGGTGTAGAAACACGCGTTGAGCGACGAGCGGATCGGCTCCGAGGTCGCCGGGTACCGGATCGTCTCGGAGCTCGGGCGGGGCGGGATGGGCACGGTGTACGTCGCCGAGCAGTCCGCGCCCCGGCGCAAGGTCGTCCTGAAGCTCCTCCGACCCGAGCTCTCGAGCGACGAGGGGTTCCGGCAGCGCGTCGTCCACGAGTCCGAGGCCGCCGCCTCCACCGAGCACCCGACCATCGTTCCGATCTACTCGGCCGGGGAGGCGGACTGTCTCCTGTACAGCGCGATGCGCTACGTGGAAGGGGGGCGACCTCGGCGAGGTGATCGCCCGGGACGGACCTCTGCCGGCGAGCGCGCGATCGAGATCGTCTCGCAGATCGCCTCCGCGCTCGACGCGGCCCATGCGCGTGGGCTCGTGCACCGGGACGTGAAGCCGGGCAACATCCTGCTGGACGCCGGCGGGAACGCGTACCTGTCCGACTTCGGGCTGGACGGCGGTTCCTCCTGGCGGTCGGCGCGGCTGCGCTGACGCTCGCGGCGGTCGGGCTGGTGTTCGCGTTGTCGAGGGGGACAACGGAGCCGGGGCGACGGGTCCCCGCGGTGACCGGATCGCTCATCAACACGGTGCAGAGGATCGATGCGGAGACCGGCGAGGTGATCGAGTCGGTCGAGGCGTCGTCTCCAAGAAGGAGAACCTCCGCGTGGGCGGGTTCGCCGCGGGGGAGGGCGGGCTGTGGGTCGCGAACTTCGCGAACGTCCAGCACGTCGACCCCGTCTCGGCGACGGTCCGCGGGACCGTGCACATCGACTCTCCGTTCCTCTCGCCGGTCGTCGCGTTCCGCACCGTCTGGGTCGCGACCGACGATGCCGTCGAGCGCATCGATCCCGCGACCGACGGACTCCTGCGGCCGATCGAGCTGACGCAGCCCGCTGGAATCGCTCCCCCCCCGTACATCGCCGCGGGAGAGGGGGCCGTCTGGGTCGTCCTGGACGCGACGCTCTCCCGGATCGATCCGGTCTCGAACGCGATCGTCAAAGAGACCACCCCGGTGCCGGGCTCGACCGCGATCGCCGTGGGCGCGAGGGCGCCGTCTGGGTGATCGACAAGCTGACCGGTTCGCTCACGGCCATCGACCCGGGGACCGGGAGGGCACGAAGATCGACGAGCCCATCCGGGAGCCTCGACGACATAGCCGCCGGCGGGGGAATCGGTCTGGGTCCTCGACAGGGCGGTGGGGACCGTTTCCGTCGTCGACCCAAACCCCTTACCGTCGAGGCCACGGTGCGGGCCGGCGACGAGGAGCAGAACATCGTCTTCGGGGCCGGCGGGCTCTGGCTCGCCGATGGGATCGCGAACTCGGTCTTTCGGATCGATCCCGTGACCAGGGAGCTGACCGTGTTCCCCATGGCCGGACCGGTCGCGGACGTCGCGGTAGATCCGGACCGGGGTTGGTGTGTGGGTTCTGGTCGCCGACGCGAAACCATGACCGACCCCGTCGAGCCCTCCCTGCCGGGCCGGGGGGGTCCACGGAACGGCGATAATCGAGGCGTGGTCTCTAGGCGGAAACGTTCCAAGCGCGACGCCGATCCGCTCGCGGCGTACCGGCGGATCCGCAAGCCGATGCCGCCGCCCGAGAAGGTCGTCCCCGACAGGCGCCGTGAGCTCGAGGGCGAGGAGGCCCGTCGCGAGATCGAGGAGGAGCGGTGATCTTCGCCGACCGCACCGAGGCGGGCGAGCGCCTCGCCACCGCGCTCGCGTCGTACGCCGGGAGCGAGGCGGTCGTGCTGGCGATCCCGCGGGGCGGCGTGGTCGTCGGCGAGGTCGTGGCGCGCGAGCTCGGCGCGCCCCTCGACGTGGTCGTCCCCCGCAAGATCGGAGCGCCGGGCAACCCCGAGCTCGCGATCGGCGCCGTGGCGCCAGGCATCCGCGTGCTCGACCCGAGGATGGCCGGCGCGCTCGGCGTGAGCGAGCGGTACCTCGAGCGTGAGATCGCCGCCCAGGAGGCCGAGATCGACCGTCGCCAGCACGCCTACCGGGGTGGACGCCCGCCCCAACCGGTCGAGGGTCGGGTCGCGATCGTCGTCGACGACGGCGTCGCCACCGGCAGCACGGCCGTCGCCGCGCTCCGGTGGGCCAGGTCCCGGGGAGCGGCACGGGTCGTGCTCGCGGTCCCGGTCGCGCCGCCGCAGTCGCTCGAACGCCTGCGGGCCGAGGCCGACGAGGTCGTCGTGCTCGAGGCGCCCCAGCCCTTCCTCGCGGTGGGCGAGTGGTACCGGGACTTCGACCAGGCGACCGACGAACAGGTGATCTCCGCGCTCGCTCGCTCAGCTGGCAAACACGCGTGAGGATCTTCGAGCTGGTGCTCGGCGGCCTGTTCGTGCTCGGTGGGCTCCGGTCGGCTTGGTATTGGGGCCGTCGGCCGTTCGAGGGGACCGATGTGGTCGACCACCTCCTCTACGCGGTCTACCTCACCGGGCGGATCGGGCTGTGGTTCGCGTTCGCCGGCTTCTTCCTGATCTACGCGTCGATCGACGTCCAGGGCCGGGCCGCGCTGGACGAGCTCGAACGGTTCCGTTGGTACCTGATGGTGCCGCTCGTCCTCGCCGCGATGCAGCTGCTGGCGGGGTGGTTCCTCGGCCGCCGATCGACGGCCGAGGACGTCTGAGATCTAGCCGACCGCCTTGACGATCTCCGGCGCGAGC
Source organism: Actinomycetota bacterium (assembly GCA_049587975.1). Lineage (GTDB taxonomy): Bacteria > Actinomycetota > UBA4738 > UBA4738 > HRBIN12 > DASSJM01. The sequence continues at coordinate 10,404 of JBAVEY010000376.1, forward strand.
TCGGGGAACTCCTCCAGGCGGGCGACGCGCTCCGCCTTCAGCCGTTCGACGAGGTCGCGGTACTCCTGCATCCGACCCTCGCGTTCGTACAGCCGGCGCGGCTGCAGCAGCTCGACGTCGTCGAAGTCCGGGACGGCATCGGCGATCCGGTAGCCGAAGTCATCGTCCTCGGTCCACGAGATCGTCCCCTCGGCGATCCCCTTCACGCACGCGGATGTGTGGGGGATCTTCACCTTCTTCGAGCGGTCGTCGCCGTCTCGGCCGCCGACCCGGCCGGTGTTCAGCACGAAGGTCTCGATCGGATGCGTCGCGAGCAGCTCCAGGATCCGGTTGCCCTGCAGCCCGTGGGGCAGGGGGAAGAACGGGTTCGTCCCCGGGACCCGGAGGAACTTGCCCGCCTCCGACGCGCCGCCGGCGGACGTGCCCGTGGTCTCGCCGAGCATGAAGTAGGCGGCCGCCTGCTCCTGATCGAGCCGGGCCACCGCCGGGATGATGTTCTCGTTCCGGTTGAGGATCAGCAGGTAGTCCACCGTCCCCACCCGCGTCGGGTCGCGATGCCGGGCGAGGTCCTCCATCCCGAACACCGCACGTCCGTTCTGCGTGTAGCTCTGCTCGAAGAAGTTCACGTTGCCTCGGTCGTCCTGGTACACGTTCTCCAGGTAGGTGCCGGGCTTGACGACGGCGTCGAAGATGTTGGGTTCGAAGTCGGGGTCCAGGCTGAACGTCTTGGCGAAGCAGCCGTTCTCGGTGCCGTAGGGCCTGCCGGCGGGCATGAGTGCCACGAAGTCGTCCTGGACCGGTAGCGACTCGTTCTGCGTCGTGAACGTGGTCGTCGTCTTCCCGGTCCCGGACAAGCCGATGATCATGAACACCTTCTCGCCGGCGGCCGTCGGCACGACCTTCAAACCGGCGTGCAGCGCCAGGCCGCCCAGGTCATAGACCTTCGAGTTCCACATCCGAAGGCCGCCCTTCTTCGACTCGCCGAAGTAGTCGGAGTTCAGGATCCGGGTGACACCGTCCTGCAGATCGACCGCGATCACGCGGTCGTCCGGGTAGCCGGCCGCCTCGAGGTTCGGCGTGTAGATGACCTGCAGCTCCGGCTCCTCGCGATCGTCCGCGGGGAAGTACAGCTTCTGCTGCATCCCCGCGATGTTCGCGTTGGCGGTCTCGATCGTGAGGCGCGCCCGCGTGCGGAAGACGGGGTCGTTCCCGATAGAACCGTCGATCACGATCACGTCCTTGTCGCGCAGGTACTCGTCCTGCATCCGCGCGACCTGCTCGAACTCCTCGCGGGTCATCGTCTTGCCGCTCGAGCGTTCGGCGACCACGTACGTGCTGCCGGCGCTGCGCGACGTGACCCGGGTCTGGACGTTCACGTTGCCGAACTCGGTCACCCGGCTCTGCGGCATCGCCTCGGTCAACCGCCGGAGTTCGTCCCCGGAGGGGTTGTCGTGGATCGTGCGTGCTTCGACCTTCAACGGGTGCTCCTTCGTCAGGGTCGCTCGCAGGCTCGAGAGCACGCCCGGAGCGGCTCTATCCTACCCAACGAGCGCGGCGCCCCTCCGCCGGAACGACCGGCCGACGACGCGCACGAGCGCCGATGGATCTCTCCGAGGACCAGCTGATCCAAGCCGTGACCCGCTTGTTCTCCGGGAGCGAGCCCGGGGTCGTCGTGGGGCTCGGCGACGACGCGGCGGTCGTCGAGCCGGGTACCGGACAACTCGTGCTGTCCACCGATCTGCTGGCCGAGGGCGTGCACTTCGAGCGCGGCGCGATCTCCGCTCGCGATCTCGGGGCAAAGGCGATCACGGTGAACGTCTCGGACATCGCGGCGATGGCTGCGAGCCCTCGCTATGCGCTCGTCGCGATGGCGGTGCCGCCCGATGTCGAGGTCGCCTGGGTGATGGAGCTCTACGGCGGCATGCGCGACGCATGCGCCCAGTACGCGGTCGCGCTGGTGGGCGGGGACACCAACCGGGCGGACCTCGTCGTCCTGTCGGTCGCGATGGTGGGTGAGGTCGCGCCCGGGCGCGCCGTGGGCCGCTCGGGTGCGCACGTCGGAGACCGGATCGTGGTGACCGGATCCCTCGGCGCGGCGGCGGGCGGCCTCGCGCTCTCGCGCCTGCCGGCACCCCGAGCTGCCGACGCGCTCTCGCAGCCGTGGGGGCGTGCGTTGATCGAGGCCCTCGAGCGACCGGTCGCGCGCGTCGGCGAGGCACGGGTCCTCGCGCGTGCCGGGGCGACCTCGATGATGGATCTGTCGGACGGCCTGTCGAGGGACCTGTCCCGTCTGTGCGACGCGAGCGGCGTCGGGGCTCGACTCGACCTCGGGGCCGTCCCCGTGTCCGAACCTCTCGCGGGCGGCGCCGTCCAGCTCGGCGTGGACGCCCGCGACCTCGCACTCGCCGGGGGCGAGGACTACGAGCTGCTCGCGACGATGCCGGCCGCAGGGGTGGGCGACGCCCGAACCGAGCTCCGGGACGGGTTCGGCGTCGATCTGTCCGAGATCGGGGAGGTCACCGACGGACCCGGCGTGGTCGGGATCGACGAGGACGGGAGACCTGCGGCCCTCGAACCGCGGGGATGGGATCACTTCGCCCGCGGGTAGCCTTGACGCCGTGGATCCGGACCGACCTGCCAGACCGCGAGCGCTGTCGATCGCCGGTTCCGACTCGGGTGGCGGTGCGGGGATCCAGGCGGATCTCAAGACGTTCAGCGCGCTGGGCGTGTTCGGGATGACCGCGATCACGGCCGTCACGATCCAGAACACGCTGGGGGTGAGCGGCTACGAGCCGCTCCCGCCTCCGCTCGTGGGCGATCAGATCCGCGCGGTCGTCACGGACATCGGGGTCGACGCCGCGAAGACCGGGATGCTGGCGTCCGCGGAGATCGTGGCAGCGGTCGGGGTGGCCGTCGCCCAAACGAACGTCCCGAACCTCGTCGTCGATCCCGTCTCGGTCTCCAAGCACGGTCACCGCCTGCTCGACGAAGACGCCGTCGGCGCGCTCCGGGACCGCATCCTGCCGCTCGCGACGCTCGTCACACCGAACCTGCCCGAGGCCGCCAGCCTCGCCGGGTTCGAGGTGACGAACCGCGACCTGATGGAGGACGCGGCGGAGACGATCCGGGCGATGGGGCCCGGCGCCGTCCTGATCAAGGGCGGCCACCTCCCCGGGTCGAGCGGTTCCGACGACGTGTTCTTCGACGGCGACCGGATGGTGTGGATCGCGGGGGAGCGGATCGAGACGGCCAACACGCACGGGACGGGATGCACGCTGTCCGCGGCCATCGCCGCCTACTTGGCGCGCGGCGACGAGCTGCTCGATGCCGTCCGCAAAGGGAAGGGGTTCGTGACCGAGGCGATCCGGGCCGCGCTCCGTCTCGGTCAGGGGATCGGGCCCGTCGATCAGCTGTGGGGCATCAGGCCCAGGTGACGGGGTCACGATCGATCCTTTCGACACCCTCCCAACCTCGTCCAATTGCCGTATTGCCCACGCCGAGACACCTTCCTAGGGTGAAGCCAGGTCGCCTCGAGAAGGGGGTTGCACATGCGAAGGATGTCGATCGTCCTCGCCATCGTCGCACTGCTCGTCGCTGTACTCGCGGTGCCGTCGTCGGGTCGAGATCGGCCGTTCTCCACGTCGACGATGCACTTCATGAAGCTCCTGCCGGCGCCGCAGGAGTTCGACCTCACCGGCGGTCAGACCGATGCCGGCGGTCAGTTCAGCAAGAAGCAGATCGAGGGGTTCACGTGCGAAGGTGGCACGTCGGCCGGCGACGCGGTGGACATCAGTTGCAACGACACGACTTACGGACAGGACTGGGCCCCGGACAACGAGATCGCCATCGCGGTCGATCCCGAGGATCCGGACCACCTCCTGGCCGGGTCGAACGACTACTACTACCGCTTCAACAACTCGACCGGTGCGAGGCAAGCGCTGGTTCCCACCGGATTCTTCACCTCGTTCGACGGTGGGGAGACATGGCTGGACGGGCAGGTCCCGTTCGGGTCGGGCAACGGGAACGGGGACCCGGCCCCCGCGTTCGACGCGGATCACGACGTGGCCCTGATGGCGCAGCTCGCCAACGTGGGCGGCCAGGGCGGCCCCTGGGTCGCGGCCGGCAACGTCTCGGTGAGCCGATCGCTCGACGGTGGGGAGACGTGGCAGCCGCCCGTCACGGTGTTCCAGGGCTCGGGCGCCGGTATCGGCCCGGCGAACAACGCCGTGTTCTGGGACAAGGTGTACATGGGGGTCGACAACAACCCGACCTCCGACTTCTTCGGACGGATCTACGTCACGGCGTCCCGGTTCCGGAACGGGCTGCAGGGGAGCTACGCGGAGTCCCCGATCTGGTTGAGCTCCTCCGACGATGGTGGCGAGACGTGGACGAAGCCGAAGGAGATCTCCGGATCGAACCCGAGCTGTACCTTCCAGTCCTCCGGTCCCGCTGGCGAATGCGACGAGGACCAGGACTCGAACCCGGTCGTCGCCTCCGACGGCACGCTCTACGTCTACTTCCTGAACGGCCAGAACGATGACGCATGGGAGGTCCCGTTCGACTTCGACAACCAGGTCATGGTCGTGAAGTCGACCGACGGCGGCGAGACGTTCTCCGCACCGGTTGCGGCCGCGCAGCTGGAGGACGGTCTCTCGGACATGCCGTGGTCTGTGATCGGCCGACAGACGGTGTGGGGTCACCAGATCCGATGGAGCTCGTTCGGGAACCTGTCGGTCGATCCGACCGATCCGGAGCATATCGTCGTGACGTGGAGCGACCGTGGCGCGCCGAACCCGAACGCCGGCGACGGCAGCTGCATCTCCGAGATCCCGGGCACGGCCCCGAACTACGACCCCTGCGACGCGGGGCCGGGATCGACCATCAACGTCGGGATGGCCGAGTCCACAGACGGCGGTGCGAGCTGGTCAGACCCGACCGCCGTCGCTTCGAGCGCCAACTCGCAGTGGTTCCCATGGGCCGGCCATCTCTCCGATGGCACGCTCGTCGTCGCATTCGATCAGGACACCGCGCCGGCTCCCGCCGACACGTTCCGGCATGTGCTCTCCGTCGACGGCGCAGCTGCGACCGCGCTGGGTCCGCTCGAGCACATCGACGTGTCGGTCACGCATTGGGCCGGCCAGTACACGACGGCATGGCCGGCGGTCTGCGGCCCGACCGGATACACGGACCCGCCGGTGACTGACGCCGAAGGGAAGGACTGCAACGTCTTCCACGGCGACTACACGGGCTTGGCCGTGGGCCCCGACGATGCGATCCACGTCGTGTGGACCGGATTGAACCGGCTCGCGACGTCCCCTCAGATCGACTTCTATACTGGTGCGCCGCACGACGGGTACGCGCAGGATGCGATGTACCGGCAGGTGATCCTGCCCTGAGCATCGGACGATGGTCGCCCGGGGGCCTCGGACTCGGGCGACCATCGCTCCGTAGGTTCGCGACGCATCGGCGCCCACGTCGTGGCCGCGCGCCTGATCCTCGAGCGAGTCGAGCGCCGTCAGGTGAGGCCGAAGCCGCTGATCTCGGGCATGTTCACGTCGCTCGCGAACAGGTCGAACAGGCGGCTGCGCAGGAGCTCCCACGCCTGCATCCCGTCCGCGGCCACCTGCGCACCCGGGACACGGCCATCTCGAGGATGTCTTTCACCATGGTGCGGGTCACGCTCGAGTCGTCGACCACGAGGATGAGCGGTGCCTCCGGTCCACCCTGACCGTTCGCCACCCGCCGCCCGAATGTGGTCGACCACGCGCCCGCGAGATCTTCGCGGAGGACCAGGTCGGCGGCATTCAGGACCCCGACGACCTCGCCCGTTGCGAGGACGGCCGCGCCCGAGATGTTGCGCAGGCGCACCAGGGGGCGGGACGAGGGGAGGGTTGGAGGAGGTTCCCGAGGGTGCCGTGGGCGCCTAGACGGCGCGCTTGACCTTGCCGGCCTTGATGCAGCTCGTGCAGACGTGCAGCCGCTTGGGGGTACCGTTCACGAGCGCCCGGACGCGCTGCACGTTGGGGTTCCACCGCTTCGGCGAGCGGCGGTGGGAGTGGGAGACCTGCATGCCGAAGAACGGCTTCTTCCCGCAGATGTCGCAGACGGCGGCCATGGCCCACCGAGGGTAGCAGACGACCCCGCCTCGAACGGTTCGCATCCCGTCGGTCAGTGGTCGACGATCGCGTCGAGATCGTCGTCCAGGACCTGCTGCGAGAGCGGTCCGCTCCATGTGTCCACCAGTGCCCCCGACGCGTCGTAGAACAGGGTCACCGGCTGGCCGAGCAGGCCGAGGCCGTCTCGGATGGCTCCGGACGGGTCGTACACGCTCGGGTAGGCCCACCCGTACTCACGCATGAACGCCCGCGCCGAGTCGCGCTCGTCGAGGATGTCGACACCGATGAACCGGACCCGGTCGCCGTAGGCCTCGTGCGCCGAGGCGAGCAGCGGCGCCTCTCGGCGGCAGGGGCCGCACCAGGAGGCCCAGACGTTGACCACGACCGGTGTCCCGCGGAGCCCGGCGAGCACGTGCTGGTAGTCGGCGAGGGTGAACTCGGGGAGCGCCTGCGGATCGGCGGGGAGCCGGGCGGCGGCCGGGCGATCCGCCGTCCGGTCACACGCGCCACCGAGCACTGCCAAGCACACGACCACGATGCCGAGGCGGAGCGTCATGGACCGCATGGTAGAACCGACGACGTGGAAGGCCTCCGGACGACGCATCCGCGGGCCCGGCGGTTGGAGCTCGACAGCCCGGTGGGCGCGATCGACCGGCAGATCGCCACGCGCCGGGTCGGCCTGCGCACCAAGGGCCCGCCCGCCGCGGAGGTCCTGGAGGGGCTGGGGATCTCGACGGTCCGCGACCTGCTCCATCACTACCCCCGCAGGTACATCGATCGTTCGCAGGTCTCGCGGATCGGGGAACTGAAGATCGGGGCCTACGCGACGGTGGTCGCTCGGGTCAAGCGGGTCGGCAAGCGGCAGACCCGGCGCCGTCAGTCGATGGTGACGATCACGCTGTACGACGGTTCCGGGTACCTGGACCTGACGTTCTTCAACCAGCCGTGGACCGCCTCCATCTACAAGGAGGGTTACGAGGTCGCCGTGTCGGGCGTCGCGCAGCTGTACCGTGGCCGGCTCCAGCTCGCGAACCAGGAGATCGAGCTCCTGGGAAGCGGCGAACAGGATCTGGTCCACACGGGCCGGATCACCCCGATCCACCGGGCGACCGAGGGCATCACGACGCGGACGATCCGGGAGCTCGTGTGGCGGGCGCTCGAGCGGCTCCCCGCCCTGCCCGATCCGATGCCCGAGCACCTCGTGCACGCCGAATCGCTGCAACCGTTCGACCTGGCGATCCGGCACATCCACTTCCCGGGGTCGCAGCCCGAGCTCGCCGCGGCGATCGAGCGGCTGAAGTTCGACGAGTTGTTCGTGCTCGAGCTGGGGCTCGCGTTCCGCAAGCACCGGGTCGAGCGGGCCGAGACCGGCGTGTCGCACGCCCCGGACGTGGCACTCCTCGAAGGCCTGTACCGGACCCTGCCGTTCCCGCCCACCGAGGCCCAACGACGCGCGACGGCGCAGATCGACGAGGCGATGGCTCGCCCGCGCCCGATGAACGTCTTGCTCCAGGGCGACGTCGGTTCGGGCAAGACGCTGGTCGCCCTGCATGCGGCCCTGGTCGCGATCGGTTCCGGGCATCAGGCAGCGATCATGGCGCCGACCGAGGTGCTCGCCGGACAACACTTCCGGCAGGTCGCGGCCCTGCTCGGTGGTTCGGGCGCGATCGACTACCTGGAGCTCGCACCGGCCGGCAAGCGGGATGCGGCCCAGCCGTCGCTGCTCGACCACGAACCGCGCGACGAGGACGAGCCCCGAGTCGCCTACGCGTCGCTGACGGCCGCCGTTACGGGCAAGGATCGCGCCCGGATCCTCGAAGGGATCGCGACCGGCGACGTCGATCTCGTCGTGGGGACGCACGCGCTCGTGCAGGAAGGGGTGTCCTTCGCCGACCTGTCGCTCGCGGTGATCGACGAGCAGCACAGGTTCGGCGTGCACCAGCGGATGGCGCTCAAGGGCAAGGGGGCGTCGCCGGACGTCCTGATCATGACCGCCACACCGATCCCGCGAACGCTCGCCCTCACCTACTACGGCGACCTCGACGTGGTCGTCCTGGACGAGATGCCGAAGGGGCGGCAGCCGATCCGGACCCAGATCGCGCGGACGCGGCCAGAACGGCAGGCCGCGTACGACCTCGTCCGCCGCGAGGTGGGGGCGGGGAGGCAGGCGTTCGTCGTGTGCGCGGCGATCGACGAGACCAACCGCAACCAGGTGCGGGCCGCGGAGGGAGAGGCGCAACGACTGGCGACCGACGTCTTCCCCGACCTGTCGGTCGAGGTGCTGCACGGCCGGATGCGGCCCGTGGAGAAGGAACGCGTCATGGATGGTTTCCGGTCGGGGCGCCATCACCTGCTGATCTCGACGACGGTGATCGAGGTCGGCGTGGACGTCCCGAACGCCACCGTGATGCTCGTCGAGAACGCGGAACGCTTCGGCCTGGCACAGCTGCACCAGCTCCGAGGACGCATCGGACGCGGCACCCACCCATCCACCTGCGTGCTCTTCGACGAGTCGGAAGAGACCAACGTGGAGGCGCGCGCTCGCCTGGAGGCGATGGTGCGGACCACCGACGGGTTCGAGCTCGCCGACGAGGACCTCCGCCTGCGTGGGGAGGGGACCCTGTTCGACGTGAAGCAGTCGGGGCTGCCGGATCTCAAGCTCGCCCGTCTGGCCGACGACCTCGATCTGGTCAAGCGGGCCCGGGTGCGGGCGTTCGCGACGATCGAGCGTGATCCCGACCTCACGGAGGAGCCGGGCCTGCTCGCCGAGCTCCGATCGCGGTTCGAAGGCTCGATCGACTGGCTGTTCCACTCGTGAGGGTCGTCGCCGGGTCCGCCAAGGGCGTCCGGCTCGCCCCCGTCCCTCGCGGCGTTCGACCCGTCTCCGACATGGCGCGCGAGGGCGTCTTTTCGAGCCTCGGGGCGATGGTGTCGGGCGCACGCGTCCTGGACCTGTACGCGGGGACCGGGGCGATGGCCATCGAGGCGCTTTCCCGAGGCGCCGAGCATGCCGTGCTCGTCGAGCGGGATCGGGCGGCCCTGCGCACCATCCGGGACAACCTGGGCCGCGCGCGGGTCGCGGACGCCGCCGAGGTCGTCGCCTCCGACGTCGGGTCGTTCCTCACCAGCGACGACGAGGGCCTCTCGGGGTTCGACCTCGTCCTCGCCGATCCGCCCTACGCGATCGACGAGCGCGAGGTCGGCTCGGTCCTCTCGTCGATCGGCTCGGGCGGGCTCAGGGGCCCCTGGCGGGTGGTCCTGACCCGCCCGAAAACGTCTTCCACGCTTGTCATTCCGGTACACTGGCTCGCCGCGAGGCGGCTGTCCTACGGCGACACCCTCGTCTTCATATTCCGGGAGGCGTAGATGGGCCTGACCGCCCTGTGTCCGGGGACGTTCGACCCCGTCACGAACGGTCACATCGACATCATCGAACGGGCTGCGAGGCGCTTCGACGCGCTGATCGTCGGCGTGCTCGACAACCCCGCCAAAGAGCCGCTGTTCGGCGTCGAAGAGCGGATGGGCCTGCTCAAGGAGGCGCTCCAGCCGTTCGCGAACGTCGAGGTCGAGGCGTTCACGGGACTGCTCGTGGACTACGTGCGGCGGAAAGGGGCCGACCTGGTCGTCAAGGGCCTTCGGGCGGTGACGGACTTCGAGTACGAGATCCAGATGGCGCAGATGAACCATCAGCTTGCCGGGGTGGAGACGCTGTTCATGACGACGAGCCCACAGTGGTCGTTCCTATCCTCCTCCCTCGTCAAGGAGGTCGCGCGGTTCGGTGGCGACGTGTCGACCCTCGTGCCGCCCCACGTCGCGGAGCGGCTCGCCGACAAGCTCGGGGGGTCGGCCTAGGTGGACCTCACCACGCGGTTGTCGGAGCTCGAGGAGATGGTGCGCGACGCCAAGTCGATGCCGCTGTCCTCTTCGGCGCTCCTGAACCGGGACGAGGTGCTCGACCTCATCGAGGAGCTCAAGGGGTCGCTGCCCGACGAGATCAAGCAGGCGCGTTGGGTGGTGAAGGATCGCGAGGAGCTCCTGGCCAAGGCCCGGCGCGACGCCGAGGCGATGGTGGAGCAAGCTCGCGCCGAGCAGCTACGCCTCGCGTCCCACGAGGCGGTCATGCAGCGGGCGAAGGACGAGGCCGAACGCATCGTCCAGGACGCCGAGGATGACGCCCGCAGGCTCCGTCTGGAGGCGGAAGACTACGTCGACGCCAAGCTCGCCCAGCTCGAGGGCACGCTGCAGAAGATCCTCGAGGAGATGATCGCCGAGGGCGACGGGCTCGCGAAGACGATCGATCAGGTCGTCGCCGGTCGGGAGAAGCTCCGAGGCGCGACGCCGAGCGCCGAGCTCGGTCCCGAGGTGACGCTGTCCGACGATCGGGAGGGCGAGGAGGCGTGATGCGAGCGATCGACGTCCGCGATCTCCTCGAGAACCCCGGGGCCTCACGAACCGTGCACGTGGAGGAGCCCGTACCGGGCCTGCGCACCGAGCTCGCCGACGTCCCCGAGGACGAACCGATCGCCGCCGATCTCACGCTCGAGAGCGTCGTGGAAGGCATCTACGTCCGCGGTTCGCTCGAAGGGCGCTTCGCGATGCGCTGCGCCCGGTGCCTGAAGGCGTTCGAGCGTGACTTCGACGTCGAGATGACCGAGCTCGTCGCGCGCGAGCCGGGTCCGGACGACGACTACGCGCTCGCCCCGGACCTGACGTTCGACCCGGAGCCGATCGTTCGCGACGCGCTGGTGCTCGAGATGCCCTTCTCACCGCTCTGCCGGCCCGACTGCCTCGGGCTGTGCGAGGTCTGCGGTGGCGACCGCAACCTCGGTGAGTGTCCCGGGCACGCGCGCACCGACCCGCGGTGGGACGCGCTCGGCGCGCTGCTCGAGGGCCTGTCCGAAGCGACCGACCCAGACGACTGATCCATCCACAGGAACCGAACCAGACAGAGAGGGACCCGACATGCCGGTACCGAAGCGACGTCAGAGCCACACGCGAGGAGCCAAGCGCAAGGCCAACTGGAAGGCCGAGCCGCCCACGTACTCCGAGTGCCCGCAATGCCACCAGCCCAAGCTCCCGCATCGCGTCTGCGCGAACTGCGGCTACTACGCCGGTCGCCAGGCCGTCGAGGTCGAGTAGCCGCGTGGAGGAAGACCGGGGCGCGCAGGGCCCGAGGGCGCTCGACCGGGTGCTCGGCGTCCGTTTCCGCGACGCCGACCTGCGGCGGCTCGCGCTAACCCACCGGTCGTACGCGTTCGAGAACGAGCTGCCCGCCAACAACGAGCGGCTCGAGTTCCTCGGCGACGCGGTGCTCGGCATCGTGGTCACCGACATGGCGTTCCGCGAGTTCCCCGAGATGCCCGAGGGGGAGCTCGCGAAGCTCCGGGCCGCGATCGTCAACATGGGTGCGCTCGCGGACGTGGCGCGGGACCTGGGGCTGGGTCGGTTCGTGCTGCTCGGCCGTGGAGAGGAGATGAGCGGCGGGCCGGACAAGAGCAGCATCCTCGCCGACGCGCTCGAGGCGCTGCTCGGCGCCGTCTACCTCGACCGGGGCCTTCCCGCGGCACGCAAGCTGATCGAGCGCGTGTTCCGTCCGCGGATGATCGCCTACGTCCGAGGCGAGGGCGAGCGCGACTACAAGACGATCCTGCAGGAGCTCGCGTCGGCCGAGCTCCGTTCGGTTCCCGAGTACCGGATCCGAGAACGCGGGCCCGACCATCAGAAGGAGTTCACGGCCACCGTGTTCCTCGCCGGCAAGGAGTGGGGGACCGGCATCGGGCGCTCCAAGAAGGAGGCCGAGCAGCAGGCCGCACACGAGGCCTACATCCGCTTGTCCGAGCGTGCCGAGCCGGCGGAGCCCGCCGCGGCGCGGGGGGTCAGAGAGGCGCAAGGCGCGAACGCGAGAGCGGCAACCCCGCGGGACGAGGGAGCCTAGTGGAGCTCCCGGAGGTCGAGGTGATGCGCCGGGACCTCGAGAAGGACGTCGTGGGTCGAAAGGTGACCGAGGCCGAGGTGCGTCCCTCGAAGAACGCGATGCGGGTGATCCGCCGCCACGGCAAGCGCAAGGAGTTCACCGATCTGTTGGTCGGGCGCAAGTTCACCAAGGCCGAGCGCCGCGGCAAGTACGTCCTGTTGCACCTGGACAACGGCGACGTGCTCGTGACGCATTTCGGGATGAGCGGACAGTTCATCCGTGCGACCAAGCGCGTGCCGCTGCCTGCGCACACGCATGTGGTGCTCACGTTCCAGCAGGGCGGCGACCTCCGGTACGTGGATCCGCGCACGTTCGGCGAGATGTTCGTCGCCACCGCGGACGAGCTCGGCAAGCTGAAGGAGCTGCAGCACCTGGCGATCGATCCGCTCGACCACGTGTTCACCTGGCAGGCGTTCGGGGCGGCCCTCGCGCAGCGCGCCGCCAAGATGAAGCAGCTGCTGATGGACCAGAAGTTCGTGAGCGGCCTGGGCAACATCTACTCGGACGAGGTGCTGTTCGCGGCGGGCCTGCGCTACGACCGGCCGTCGGACACGTTGTCCTCGCAGGAGGTGCGCAGGCTCTATCGCGCGATGCAGGAGGTGCTGCAGGAGGCGATCCGGTTCCGGGGCACGACGCTCGAGGACGAGGCCTACCTCGATCTGTTCGGGAAGCCGGGCGAGTTCCAGGGCGAGTTGAAGGTGTACGGGCGCGCCGGTCTGCCGTGCCGCCGGTGCCGGACCCCGATCCAGGCGGTCAAGATCTCGGGCCGGAACGCGTACTTCTGCCCGCAGTGCCAGTCCTGACGCGGACGCGGGATCAGACGAGCACGGCGCCCACGTCGCGCATGCGTTGGAGCGCGCGCTGCTCGTCGCCGCTGCGCAACTCGACCGGGCGGATCGCGGAGGTCATCACGTCGATATCCAGGTGCCGGGCGCGCGCGTCGGAGACGGTCTCGACGACGCAGTAGTCGGTGGCGAGCCCGCACACGACCACGCGCTTGATCAGTCGGTCCCGCAGGATGCTGCCGAGCGTGGTCTCCCACGATTCCCCGCTCCTCGGGTCTCGAACGCTGAACGCCGAGTACCCGTCCTCGCCGCCGGTCCCCTTGCGGATGACGGGTGCGCCCTCGACGACCAGGAGATCGGTGTGGAAGCCGGCGCCCCACGTGTCGCGGACGCAGTGGACGGGCCAGACCCCGCCGTCCTTCTCGAAGTGCGGAGTGGTCTCCGGATGCCAGTCCTGCGTGTAGACGATCGGCGCGCCCGCGTCGATGGCCGCTGCGACCTCGCCGTTGACGATCGGCACGATCTCCTCGGCGCCGCGGAGGTAGAGGCTGCCGACCGGGTCGGCGAAGTCATGCTGCACGTCGACGACGAGCAGCGCGGTCCTCTGGTCGTACTCGGCCACGGACCTAGTATGCGCGGATGAGGCGGGTGCGCGTCGTCGCGTCCGGGCGCGTCCAGGGGGTCTTCTACCGGGCGACCTGCGCGCGGCTCGCCCGCGCGCTGGGCCTGGCGGGGTACGTTCGCAACCTGCCGGACGGCCGGGTGGAGGCGGTGTTCGAGGGCCCCGATGACGACGTCGAGGAGATGGTCGCCTGGAGCCGCCGGGGCCCCGATCTCGCGCACGTGGACGACCTGAACGTGGTGGCCGAGCCGCCCGTCGGGGGGCGCGGTTTCGAGGTGAGAGGCTAGGTCCGAGCGGCGCGAACTTTCCCCGGTCAGATGCCCGGCCGGGCCGAAGGCCACTGTTAGCATCGACCTCCGATGTTCCTCCGCTCCCTGCAGATCCGAGGCTTCAAGTCGTTCGCCGACAAGACGGTCCTCGAGTTCGCCCCGGGCGTCTCGGTGATCGTGGGGCCGAACGGCTCGGGCAAGTCGAACCTCGTCGACGCGATCAGCTGGGTGCTCGGCGAGCAGGGACCGCGGGCGCTGCGTGGCAGCCAGATGGCGGATGTGATCTTCGCGGGGAGCCCGCAGCGGTCCGCGCTCGGGATGGCCGAGGTCAAGCTGGTGATCGACAACTCGGCCGGTCTGATCCCCGTGCCCATGACCGAGATCGAGATCAGTCGAACGATCTTCCGGTCGGGCGAGAGCGAGTACCGGATCGGTGGGCAGGTGGTCCGCCTCCTGGACGTGCAGGAGCTCCTATCCGAATCGGGGATCGGGCGCGCGCTGCACACGGTGGTCGGTCAGGGACAGCTCGAGGACGTGCTGACCGCGCGGCCCGAGGACCGTCGGACCTACATCGAGGAGGCCGCGGGCGTCGCGAAGCATCGCAAGCGGAAGGAGCGGGCCGAGCGCAAGCTCAGCGGACTCGACCAGGACGTGTTGCGGCTGCAGGACGTCCTGGCCGAGCTGCGCCGGCAGCTGAAGCCGCTCCGGCAGCAGGCCGAGATGGCCAAGCGCCACGAGACGCTGACGGCGGACGCCGACGCGATCGCCGTCCGTCTGGCGGCCGCTCGACTGCGTGACCTGTGGGACGAGCGCGAACGTCGCAAGGAGGGCTGGGACGAGGGCCTCGCGCGCCGCACGGCCGCCCGGGAACGGCTCGAGGGGCTGGACGAACGCGTCTCGCGCGCGGCCGACGAGCGCGCTCGATCCGTCTGGGCGCTCCAGGAGGCGGAGGGCGGGTTCACGACGGCGCAGGCGGCAAAGTCGGCCGCGGAGCTCGAGCTCCGCCGAGCCGTCGAGCTCGAGTCCGAGGCCCGGCAGGCCCTGGCCGCACAGACCAACCGCGGGGCCCGCCTCGCCGCGCTCGAGGAGGACCTGCAACGGCTCGACGCGCGGTTCGCCGAGACCGCCGAGGAGCTCGAGAGCCGCGTCCGCGAGCTCGCGGAGGCCGAGGCGGTGTTCGCGTCGGCCGTGGACGCCCGACGCGACGCCGAAGACGAACGGCGACGGGTGGCGGAGGAGGCCGCGGCCCACCGCGCGGAGATGGAGATGTTCCGCCGGTCGCTCGCCTCCCACGACCGCGAGCGGACCAGGCTGGAGGAGTCGCTGGGTCAGGTTCACGAGCGTCGCACGGCCGGCGCGGCCGAACGGGATCGGCTCGCGGCCGATGTCGAGCGCCTCGACGCCTCCACGGCTCCGCTCGCCGATCGTCGCTCCGAGCTCGAGCGCGAGCGGCACGGGCTCTCGGACACGGTGGCCCAGCTCGAGGAGGGACTGCGTCGTCTGGAACTGCGGCGAGACGTCCTGCGGGCGCGGCTCGACGACCTCGAGCGAACCCCGGGCTCTCGCTTCCTCGAGGAGCATGCGGGTCGGGGCGTCGGGCTCCTCGGTCAGCTGATCCGGGCGGTCGACGGGTGGGACCGCGCGCTCCGGGCCGGGCTCGGCTCGCTCGCCGATGCCGTCGTGTACGAGGACGCGGCGCAGGCACTGGCGGACGCTCCCACGGGCGAGGGCGCCACGCTCGCGGTCTCGGGTGGCGGACCCGCCGCGTTCGAGCTCTCGGGCGAGCGGACGCTGCTCTCGATCGTTGACGCCGACCCGACCGCACGCGGGCTCGCGTCGACGCTGCTGAAGGACGTCTACCTGGCCGAGACCCTGGAGGAGGCGGCGGCCAAGCACGCCGAGCAGCCGAAGGCGTCCTTCGTCACCCGCGATGGCGTCCTCGTCGGACCCGCACTGATCCGCACCACGCTGACCGCGGACTCGCGCGCCGAAGAGGTCCGCCGCGAGCTCGAGGTCGTGGAGCGCGATCTCGCGAAGGCGGCCTCGGCGGTCAGGCCGCGCCGGACGCGGCTCGACGAGATCGCCGCGGAGCTCGCCGAGCTCGCGGGGGCCGTCGACGAGGCGGACGCCAGCATCACCCACGCCGCCGAGCGCATCGCGCGCATCGACGGCGAGCTCGCCTCCGTCGCCAAGGAAGACGAGATCCTGACCCAACGCCTGGCCGGGATGGACGACGCGGCCGTGGTCTGGCGCGAGAGCCTCGCCGCCCCCGAGCCGGTCTCACACCAGCTTCCCGAACTTCCTCGCACCCCCGAGCCCCCGATCCAGGCGCGCGTCGCGGTCGAGACGCTCCGCCGCGAGCGGGACCGGATCCAGACACGCGTGTCCTCCGTGCGCGCGGAGCGCGACGGGCTCGCGGCCCAGGACGTGGACGCGCTCCGCGCCCAGGCCGAGGAAGCCGCCCGAGCCCGCG
>JBAVEY010000377.1:0-3155 GCA_049587975.1 Actinomycetota bacterium
GTCCACGAACGTGTCTGGCGATGTGCTGCTGAGAAACCCGATCACGGGCATCGCCGGCTGCTGCGCGCTGAGCGGCAGCGGCCACGCAGCTACGGCGCCGCCAACAAGGGTGATGAACTCGCGTCGCCTCATTGGCCACAGTCCTCAAGCTGGGCCCGCACATTACCACACCGTTGAGCTGCTGTGCATCGCAGCAAGATTGATCGTCGAGTGGCAGAGATGGGTCAATCGCGTCGTGGCCGGCTCTAGCCGATCGTTGGCCGACTTCCGCAATGCCCTGAAAGCGGACGCAAAGTCAGGGCATTGGCATCCGACGCGATGGGCCAATGCACGAAATCGCTACGCGATAGCCTGCTGAAGCGGGCAGCTCGGCCGGCGCGTTAACCAGGGTAGAGATCGTCGATAGCGTGTCGGGGTGTCCTGTCTTGAGGATCGAGGTGTCGTCAACCTCATCCCAGTCAGGAGTTTTCTATGAGTACGAATGCCGTCAGCCCGCTGCGCCAGCGCATGATCGAGGACATGAACGCGCGCAAGCTCTGTGCGGGCACGCAGAGGGGCCACATCCACAGCTGCAAACGGTTCGCCGCGTTTCTGAAGCGGTCACCTGACACGGCTACAGCCGAGGACATCCGCCTGTTCCAGCTGCAGCTGGCCAAGACCGATGTGAGCATCTGCAACCGCAACCGCATCATGACCGGGCTGCGGTTCTTGTTCCGGGTGACGCTGCGGCGGCTGGATCTTGCCGCCGAGATCTATCACATCCGTGAGCCGCAGAAGATCCCGCCGGTGATGAGCCAGGATGAGACGCGGCGTCTGCTGGCCGTCGCCGGCAGCCTCAAGGTCCGCACACTGCTCAGTCTCGGCTATGGCTGCGGCCTGCGCGCCGGCGAGGTGGTGCGGCTGAAGGTCAAGGACATCGACAGGGCGCAGAACATCATTCGCGTCGAGCAGTCCAAGGGCCGCAAAGATCGGCACGTGATGCTGTCACCCGAGATGCTCGGTCTGTTGCGGGAGTGGTGGAAGGCCCGCCCAACGCGTTGCGACGCGGGCGTGGCGCCGGAGGAACGCTGGCTGTTTCCTGGCCGCAAGCCCGGCAAGCCGATGACCACCCGCCAGCTGAGCCGCCTGTTCCACGAGACGGCCGACGCGGCCGGGATCAAGAAGAGCGTGACGCTGCATGCGCTGCGCCACAGCTTCGCGACCCATCTGCTCGAGGGCGACACCGATATCAGAATCATCCAAGCGCTGCTCGGTCACGACAAATTGGATACGACGGCGCGCTACACGCGCGTCGCCACCGGCATGATCGCCAGCATCGAGAGCCCGCTC
Organism: Actinomycetota bacterium; assembly: GCA_049587975.1. GTDB lineage: Bacteria > Actinomycetota > UBA4738 > UBA4738 > HRBIN12 > DASSJM01. The sequence continues at coordinate 1,330 of JBAVEY010000377.1, forward strand.
GACCTGCTGTCGCAGTCCCGCAAGAAGCCCAAGAGGAGCAGGAAAGTCCATCCGCCGGCGTAACAGCCCGCGGCCATGTCCCGTCCAGCGCTGGAGGTCGCGGATATCTTCCGCGACCACGGGGCGGCGTGGCGCCGAGCCAACGCCGGGCACGTCAGCCTCGACCAGATGAAGGTCATGAGTGCGATCGAGCACTGCCGCACGGCGGCGCTCGGCGGGCATGTTGCGCGCTGCGAGAACGAGACGTGCGCCCACACCATCATCGCCTACAACAGCTGCCGCAACCGGCACTGCCCCAAGTGTCAGGGCGCTGCGGCACGCGAGTGGCTCGCCGAGCGCGAGGCCGAGTTGCTGCCGGTGCCGTACTTTCATGTGGTGTACACACTGCCGGCTGCGATCCGCGACATCGCCTATCAGAACAAGGCGGTGATCTACGACCTGCTGTTCAAAGCCTCGGCCGAGACCACACTCAAGATCGCGGCCACGCCCAGGCATCTCGGCGCTCGCATCGGCTTCATGTCGGTGCTGCACACGTGGGGCTCCGCGCTCACCCACCACCCGCATGTGCACATGGTCGTGCCGGGTGGCGGCCTGTCGCCGGATGGATCGAAGTGGATCGCGTGCCGCCCGCGCTATTTTGTGCCGGTGGAGGTTCTCTCGGCGTTGTTCCGCCGGCTGTTTCTGGAGATGCTGGTCGCGGCGCACGACGCCGGCCACCTGCAGTTCTTCGGCGATCATGTGCGGCTCGCCGACAAGGCGGCATTCGATGACTATCTGACGCCACTGCGCAAGGTCGATTGGGTGGTCTACGCGAAGGAGCCGTTCGCCGGGCCCGAGCAAGTGTTGCGCTACTTGTCGCGCTACACCCATCGCATCGCGATCTCCAATCGCCGGCTGGTGTCGGCCGACGAGAAGGACGTCACCTTCAAGTACAAGGACTATCGCATCGAGGGGCCGGGCCGCTACAAGACGATGACGCTGGCGACCGACGAGTTCATCCGCCGCTTCCTGATCCACGTGCTGCCCAAGGGCCTCCATCGCATCCGACACTATGGGCTGCTCGCCAGCGGCAACCGAGCCGCAAACATCGCGCACGCGCGCAAGCTGCTCGCCGTGCCGTCTCGCCCAAAAGAACCCGAGACGGCCGAGGCCGCTGCCGCCGACGAGCCGCGCGTGCTGCCGCGTCCATGCCCGTGCTGCGGCGGCCGTATGCTCATCATCGAGACCTTCGCACGCGGCTGCGAGCCGAAGCACCGGCCCACACCGGCTCCGGCGCTGATCAGGATCGACACCTCATGATGCCGTCACCGCCGATCGACCACCGTTACGACACTCGTCATTCCCGCTGGCTCGCCGCCGGCCGTGCCCAAGCTCGCATCCGCCCCCGCGACTCGCAGCCAGTCGCACCGCAAATCGTCTCACGCAACGCGACGCCCGCCCATTCACGCCGACGTGCTCACCCTGGCTTTGCGGCAAACCGATCGCAGCAACCGCCGCGATCACAGATCCTGCTGCCTGACCCCGCGGCCAAATCCCCATAGCGCGCGCCGCACCAGCGCTGCTCACGTTCCGCGATTTCGTGCCTTGGCGCTTTTCGGACGCCGGCCGCCGGTGCGCGTTGATGGTCTCGTCATCCCGGCGTCCGAAAACCTGCACAAAATCGGCCGTGAGCAGACGCAGCAATAGATGCAGCTATTCGATCACCTCGTCGGCGAGTGCGAGCACGTTCATTGGAAACTCGATCCCGAGTGCCTTCACTGCCTTGAGATTGATCGAAAGCCTGTATTTGGTGGGTTGTTGATACGGCAGGTCGCCGGGTTTTTCAC
>JBAVEY010000378.1:0-8715 GCA_049587975.1 Actinomycetota bacterium
CGACGATGCCGTCGGGCTCGCGCCCGGCGAGGTTGATCGAGACGCCCTCGCCCGTCGAGCGGATCGTCGTGAACGCCTTGGTCTTGGACCAGTTCACCGACTGCGGCAGCGAGACCTTCCCGTGCAGGCCGAGCTTGTCGTAGGCCTTGCGCGCGAACTTGCGCACCGGTCCCCACTGCATCGGCCCGAAGACCACGTTCGACGCGCTGAACTCGAGGAAGCCGAACTTCTTGAGCAGGTGGTCCATGTGGATCGTACGCGTGACCGACTGGAACCCGTGGTCCGAGATGAACAGGACGAGGTCGTCGGGCCGCGTGCGCGAAACGAACGAGCCGATCGCGTCATCGAGCTGAGCGTAGACGTCTCGAACCTTCCAGCCGATCGGGGTCTCGCGGTTCCTCTCGGTGTCGGGGTGGTCGGGCGCGACGTAGTTCGACAGCGCGTGTTGCGTCCGGTCCACCGAGACCCACACCGAGGCCATAAGGTCCCAGTCCGTGTTGTCCATCAGCCACTCGGTCGCGCGGACCCGCTTGCCGGTGATCTCGAGCGCCTCGTCCAGGTACTGCTCGGGCCGGTTCCGGTAGGTGGTCCAGGACATGCCGTTGATCACCCACGGCACGCCGGCCTTCTCGAGCTGCTCGGCCAGGTCGGCCGGCTGCGTGTAGGTGCGCCCCTTCGGCAGCACGCCGCCGGCGGCGATCTTCCCGTTGATGTCCGGTGGCGGGAACAGCAGCGGCACATCGGCGTACACCCCGACCTTGCCGGCCGCCGAGAGGTCCTCGACGAACGTCCGCTCCTTGATCGATTTGTAGGTGACGGGGTACTGCTTGTGGGTCCCAGGCACGGTCTCGAGGATGTCGTAGACCCCGTGATCGGCCGGATCCACCCCAGTTAGGAACGACGGCCACGCCGCCCAGGAGTGGGTCGGCACCGTCGAACGCAGGACGTCCTTCTGCCCCCGGTCGATCAGGGCCTGCAGGTTCGGCAGGGCGCCCCCCTCGAGCAGGGGTTCGAGGATGCGCCAGTCCGCGCCATCCCATCCGATGAGCAGTACTCGTGGCATGTGTCATGCGTCCCGGCTAGATGAACGCGGGCCAGTCTACCCAGGCGCTGGCACCGCTGAACTCCTGTCAGGGGGTTGCGCTCGGCCTGTATGCGCGAACGTGATCACAGGAACGGATCTCGACGCTATGGATCGCGGCGCGGATCCCGAGCCCCGCTTCGTCGAGGGAACGGATGAGGCCGAACGCGCATCGGAGCGCCCGCTCGGCTCCGCGCCGTCAGATCAGGCCGCCGTCAGCGTAACGGGTGAAGGTCGTGGCACCATGCCTCCCATGACGAGCTCGACCGAAGAGCCTGAGCCGCGGTGAGCTCGCCTCGCCTGCGGCTGCTCGCCCGCGTGATCTTCGGTCTGACGATCCTGGGCATCGCTGCCGGAGTCTGGTTCTCGATCCTCGATACCGGGAAGGTCGAGACCGATCTCGCCTTCCTCCTCAGCTTCTGCCTGTTCCCGATCATCGGGTACATCCTGGCGATCCGCCGACCGGACAACGCGATCAGCTGGCTGATGCTGGGCATCGGCGCCGCCTTCGGCCTCAGCGCGTTCGTGGGGTCCTACGCGAGCTACGCGATCCACGGCGGGGTCGGCGAGTCTCGCCTGGGCACGATCGCCCTCGCGCTCGACCAGCCGATGTGGGTGCCGATCGTCGGTCTGCCGGCGACGTTCCTGATCCTGCTCTTCCCCGATGGGCACCTGCCGTCGCCGCGCTGGCGATGGTTCGCCTGGGTCCTTGGCATCAGCATGGTGATCACGTTCCTGGCGATCCTGTTCGGCCCGGGACGGTTCGAGGAGAGCGCGTTCCCGAACGTGGTGAACCCGCTCGGCTCCGAGGACCTGCGGCCCGTGCTGGCGTTCGCCATGGCCTCCATCATCATGCTGCCGATCGGCGTGATCGGCTCGCTGGTGAGCCTCGTCCAGCGGTTCCGCCGCTCCACGGGGATCGAACGGCTCCAGCTGCGGTGGCTCGTGACGGCGGCGGGCACCGTGGCGATCCTCTACGCCTCCGCGCTCGTCCTCTCGTTCAACGCCAGCTGGGGGACCCAAGCCACGCCCGGCTGGCTGGGGGTCATCCAGGCAGTCGCCATCGTGTCCTTCGGCCTGATCCCGATCGCGATCGGGGTCTCCGTGCTCCGGTACCACCTCTTCGACATCGACCTCGTGATCAACCGGGCGCTGCTGCTCGCGGCGATGGTGGTCTTCATCACCCTCGTGTACGTGGCGATCGTCGTGGGGGTCGGGGCCCTCGTCGGGAGTCAGGCGAACCCCGTCCTGTCCGCGGTCGCCGCCGCGGTCGTCGCCCTGGCGTTCCAGCCGGCTCGGAGACGCGCGCAGCGGTTCGCCGACCGCCTCGTCTACGGGAAGCGAGCGACGCCCTACGAGGTGCTCTCGCAGTTCTCCGATCGGCTCGGGAACGCGTACGCGAACGAGGAGCTGCTGCCGAGGATGGCGCGGGCGCTGGCCGAGGGCACGGGTGCGTCCCGTTCCGACGTGTGGGTCCGTGTCGGCGACGAGCTCCGAGCAGAGGCCGTGTGGCCCCAGGACGCCGATCGGCCCGAACCCCTCGACGCATCGACGAGCGCCGAAGGAACGCTCACCCCGTCGTCGATGCGCGAGCCCGTCCGCCATCAGGGCGAGCTGCTCGGAGCGCTGTCGATCACGAAGAAGCCGGGAGAGTCGATCACCGCTACCGAGGAGAAGCTCGTCCGCGATCTGGCCGCCCAGGCGGGTCTGGTGATGCGCAACGTGGCGCTCGCGGAGCAGCTGATGGACACGATCGAGGAGCTCCGCGCGTCGCGTCAGCGCCTGGTGACCGCGCAGGACGAGCGCGCCAAGCAGCTCGAACGCAACCTGCACGACGGCGCGCAGCAGCAGATCGTCGCGCTCACCGTGAAGCTGCGACTGCTCGGCCAGCTCATGCACCGCGACGCGGAGAAGGCCAAGTCGATGGCGTCGGATCTCCAGGCCGATGCGACCGACGCGCTGGAGCAGCTCCGAGACCTGGCGCGCGGCATCTACCCGCCGTTGCTCGCGGACCAGGGCCTCGTCGCCGCGCTCGAGGCACAGGCGCGAAAGGCATCCGTCCCGACCGAGGTTCGATCCGACGGGATCGGCCGCTACACGCAGGACATCGAGGCAGCCGTCTACTTCTGCGTCCTCGAGGCCTTGAACAACGTGGCCAAGTACGCCGAGGCGACCCGGGCGGAGGTGAGCCTGGCGCAGGACGACGGACATCTCCGTTTCGCCGTCGTCGACGACGGGACGGGCTTCGACGCGGCGGTCACGACCTACGGGACGGGGGTGCAGGGGATGGCCGACCGCCTGGACGCGATCGGCGGCGCCCTCCACGTCGTCTCCGGCAAGGGCGAAGGCACGACGATCGAAGGCCGGATCCCCACGCCGACGAGCTCTGGCGACTGACCGGTCGCGACGCCCCCAGACCTGTCTTCTAACGCCCTGCTCGGCTCACCTAGGCCTATCCGCTCGTGCCTACGGGGCCGTGGCCGAGGCGGTGCAACTACGCTCGGGTCTCGCGGCGCGACATCGCGGCGCGATGAACCGGGGAGGGGCAGCATGAAGGCGATCGTCCACGATCGGTACGGCTCAGCCGACGTCCTGAAGCTCGAGGACATCGAGAAGCCAGCCGTCGGGGAGGGACAGGTCATCCTCCGCGTCGGCGCGGCGAGCGTGTTCATCGGCGACTGGCACATGATGACCGGCACGCCCTACGCGATCCGTATGGTGTCGGGGCTGCGCGCGCCCAAGCAGCGCATCCTGGGTCAGGACCTCGCCGGGACCGTTGAGGCGGTCGGCGACGGCGTCACGGCGTTCGGGGCGGGCGACGAGGTGTTCGGCGCGGGCGTTGGAGCGTTCGCCGAGTACGCAACCGCACGGCCCGACAGGCTCGCCCCCAAACCGACGAACCTGAGCTTCGAGGAGGCGGCGACCGTGCCGACCACCGGCTGCACGGCGCTCCAGGGCCTCCGCGACGTAGGCAAGGTCCGGGCGGAGCAGCGCGTCTTGGTGATCGGGGCAGCGGGCGGGATGGGGTCGTTCGCCGTGCAGATCGGCAAGGCGTTCGGCGCCCACGTGACGGGTGTGTGCAGCACATCGAAGGTCGAGCTCGTCCGCTCGATCGGCGCCGATGAGGTGATCGACTATACCCGCGAGGACATCGCCGACGGGACGCGTCGCTACGACGTCATCTTCGACACGGCAGGCAACCGCGATGTGTCAGACCTCCGACGGATCCTCACCCCCAAGGGGATCCTCGTCCTCGCCGGCGGCGAGGGTGGCGGGCGGTGGCTCGGGATGGGTCGCGTGATGAAGGCGAAGGCGATCTCCCCGTTCGTCGGACAGAGGATGACGAACTTCCTCGGGCGAGCCAAGACCGAGGACCTCCTCGTGCTCAAGGACCTGATCGAGGCCGGCAAGGTCAAGCCGGTGATCGGCGCGAGGTATCCGCTGAGCGACGTGCCGGAGGCGATCGGCGAGTTGGGGACCGGGCACGGGCGGGGCAAAGTGGTCATCACCTTGTGAAGTGCCCGGTGCGCGAGAAACTGGGCGAACGATGGGCAGGAGGTCGAGCGATGGAGACGGTCACATCCAAGGACGGGACGATGCTCGGGTTCGATCGGCTCGGCCAGGGACCGCCGGTGGTGCTCGTGTGCGGCGGTTCGGTCGACCGGATGGCCGACGCGGCCATCGCGCAGGAACTGTCGTCCGGCTTCACGGTCCTGAACTACGACCGCCGCGGCCGCGGGGACAGCGGGGACACGCTCCCGTACGCGATCGAGCGAGAGGTCGAGGACATCGAGGCCGTGATCGGTGCGGCGGGTGGGTCGGCTCACCTGTGGGGGTCGTCGTCCGGTGCGGTGCTCGCGATGATCGCCGCGGCGAGCGGGGCCCCGGTCACCAAGCTGGCGCTGTGGGAGCCGCCGTTCATCCTCGACGAGAACGCCCGACCGCCCGCCGACCAGGTCGAGCAGTACGAGCGGATGATCGCGGAAGGCCGTCGTGGTGACGCGGCCGAGTACTTCATGTCGAAGGTCGTCGGGATGCCCCTGGAGTTCGTCGCGGACGCGCGGAAGCAGCCGTGGTGGGCCGGGCAGGAGGCGATCGCCCACACGCTCGCGTACGACGCCCGCATCATGGGCGACTACTCGATCCCGACCGAGACGGCGGCGTCGGTCAAGGCGCCGACCCTCGTGCTCGCCGGCGGGGCCGACATGCCGTTCATGCGCGAGTCGGCCCAGGCCCTGGCGGACGCGATCCCCGACGGGCAGGTCCGGTTCCTCGAGGGTCAGGGACACAACGTCGACCCGACGGTCCTGACACCGGCGTTGAAGGAGTTCCTCTCCTCGTAGGCGCGCGAAGAGCTCGGGGGCGGTCCGCCCCGGCCGCTCGAGCCGGGCGGACCGTTCGCTTCACGAGGACCAGTCGAGCGTGAACTCCGCGACCTTCGGCGTGTCGGTGAGCTGTCGGTAGTCGGTGATCTGCCCGAGATTCGCCCCGCCCGGGGCCAGGCGGTGGAGGTCCGGGTTCTCCCCTCCGTCGGCCCGTGCGGAGAACGAAATCCAGGTCCCATCGGGAGACCACGTGGCCCCGCCAAGTGACTCGTCGATCGACGCCTCAGGTGGCATCGGTACCAGGTGCCGCGATGTACCGTCGGGATGCACCAGGCTGAGCCGACCCTCGACGTCGATGTAGACGATCCACTGCCCGTCCGGGGACCATGACGCGCCGCTGTACGCCTGCACCGAGGCCGGCGGCGTGATCTCGCGGAGGCCGGATCCGTCGGTTCCGACGACCATGAGGGTGCTCGCGTCGGACGTCGACGCGCCACCGATCGTGTCATCGGCAACGAAGACGATCTCGTCACCCTCCGGGGAGAAGTCGCTCGGGATGCCGGCGACATCGGCGAGCTGAAGGAGCCCGCCGCCGTCGGAGGCGCGGACCGTGTACACGCCCGAGACTAGATCGCTGTATCCCGTGCAGGCGAGAAGACTCCCGTCGGGCGCATACGCGGTGCAACCGAGGTTCAACGAGCGATCCTCGACCCCATCGAGCAGCTGGAAGTCCGACCCGTCGGCCGCGACGGTCGCCGGTCGGACCGGCGTCGCGGTCTCTGCCGGCCCTCCTGTGGTCGTGACGAGGATCCGCGTGCCGTCCGGCGACCACACCGAGCCGGGATCGGTGTCGACCCCGAGGTCCTGCCCGACACCGCCCCCCGCATCGATCGTGAAGAGCGCCGAGGTGTACCCGCCCGAGTAGACGTCGTACAGGATGCGATCATGTGCCGCAGGGTCGACTGGGTTGTCCCCCGCCGGGACGACCTTCTTGTCGTTGCCGAGCATGTTCGTCGAGATCACCACGATCGCGGCTACGATGATGGCTCCCGCCACGACAAGCGCCCCGATGCGTCGGTTCCGTTGCTTGCGATCACGGAATCGGTCGAACCGTTCGTTCTTCCGTGGTTCCTTGGTCGATGTCGTCATCTCCATGACCTCCACGGCACGATGGATGGCGAGCACCGCTCCACGAGCGCGCGACTCGAACGTCATGCCTCCTCCTCCTCGAGCCGGAGGAGCCGGATGACCTTCTTCCGGCCCTCGTGCAGGTGCTTCCTCACCGTGCCCTCGGCCGTCCCGAGGACGCGAGCGACCTCGGCGACGGGCAGATCCTCCAGGTAGTGGAGGGCGATGGCATGTGCCTGCCTGCGTGGGAGCGACCGGACGGCGCGCCAGAACTCGACGCCTTCCGCCGACAGCTCGGGCAGGGTCGGCGTCTGCCCGAGCGCGATCCGCGCGAGCGCCTTGGTCTCGACGACGCGCCGACGGATCGCGGAGACCGAGAGGTTCGCGACGACCCGACGCACCCAGACGCCGGGCTCGTCGTAGCTCCCGATCCGGTCCCAACCGCGATGGGCGACGAGGAACGCCTCCTGGGCGAGGTCCTCGGCACCCGAGCGGCTCCCGGAGAGCGCGTACGCGAGTCCGACCACCGCCGGGTACTCACGAACGTAGAAGTCCTCGAACGTCTCCGAGGCTTCCACGGCGACGGGTTCGGCTCCCTCCGCCACCGACCGACTCCCCTCCAAGAAGGCCATATCGTCGCTCCATCTAGTCTCTCGTTCGAGCGGCCGCCGGCGCTTACCCCGAGCGGGAGCCCGTTGGGGCGACCCAGACCGGAGGAGGCACACGATGGGGAGCGTGATCTACGACAAGAGCATGTCCCTCGACGGCTACATCGCCGGAGCGAACATGCGGGTCGAGGCGGGGCTCGGCGCCGACGGAGAGCGTCTGCACGACTGGGCCTTCAAGGCCCCGGCCGGCGTGGAGCTGATACAGCGCGAGGTCGACAACCTCGGCGCGGTGATCTGCGGCCGACGCACGTACGACATGTCGATCCCCCACTGGGGCACCGACGGCCCGACCGGCGACGCTCGCGTCCCGGTGTTCGTGCTGTCGCACGGCGTGCCGGACGACGTCCCCGGGGGCGGCGTGTACGCGTTCGTCCACGACATCGAGACGGCGCTGGCACGGGCGCGCGAGACCGCGGGTGATCGGAACATCAGCGTGATGGGCGCCGACACCGGGCGCCAGTTCATCGACGCCGGCGCGATCGACGAGATCTCGGTGCACGTCGTGCCCGTGCTGTTCGGGAGCGGCACACCGTTGTTCGGCGAGGGCGTGGACGAGCACGTCACGCTCGAGTTCGTCGGGGTGAGCGAGACCCCGCACGCCACGCACCTGCGCTACCGGGTCGTCCGCGAGGGCTGACCCTCCGCAGCGTTACGCCGCAACGGAGCCGTGCTCCCTGACCAACACCGAGCGTGGGGGCTCGTCATAGGCTTCGTGCATGGCTGAGCGGTTCTGCCTGCGCTGCGACTGGGCCGGCGAGACGGAGGAGCCTGCCTGCCCTCGGTGCGGCGCTCCCCTGTACAGGATGACCCGTTCCGAGCCGACGCCGGCTCCGCCAGAGGTCCCTCCGGCCCGCCGCGATCCGCCGGCCGAAGTCCCGGGCACGCGCGGTGCGCCCCTCGAAGGTTCCGAAAGCGAGGGCGACCAGGACGAGGCGGAACTTCCATCGGCCGCCACCGCCGAGCGCGGGCGTTGGCGGGTCATCGTTCTCGCCCTCACGCTCACGGCGGTCGTCGCCTTCGCACTGACGCGTGGCGGCGAGCCCGACCCCAGGGGTCAGGACCATGTTCGTGCAGACCCTGAGACGCCAGCGGATCCTTCCTTCCCCAGCCTGCCGACCAACCCGCCGCCGGGCCCACAACCTCAGTGCTCCGGCGATGCCACGACGCTGGCCATACCTGAGCCCGCGGACGCCGTGCCGGCCGCCACGGCCGACTACTACTTCCAGGGCTCGCTCGAAAGCAGCCTGGGAGCCGCCCCCGATCTGGTCGAGGTCGAGAAGGGCAGCAGCGTCTTCACCGTCGATGGAAGGACCGGGGTCACGGTGCTGCGCTTCGCCGGAGGCAGAGGGTTGGCGCTGGCTCCGACGACCCGCGTCATCCGGAGCCCGGGATACTCGATCGAGGTCCTGTTCCGCTTCGATCTCCTCGCCGGGTATCGGAAGATCATCGACTTCAAGGACGGCTCCTCCGACGATGGCTTGTACATGCTGGACGGATGCCTAACCTTCTTCCC
>JBAVEY010000379.1:0-9337 GCA_049587975.1 Actinomycetota bacterium
GCCTGCGCCTCGACCACCGCGGCGGGGGCAGGCACGGCGGGGGAGGTCTCGGCAGCGCCCGACCCGGCCCCCCCGTCAGGTGTGACCTCCGCTGGAGCGACCTCGGAGGATGCCGCAGCGAGCGGCGCTGAAGAGGGCGAGGCCAAGACCTCCCCCGCCGCCACCGCGGCAGGAGCCTCGACCGCCTCCTCTTCGATCTCGGTTGCCGGGCGGGGCATCGCGCCGCCGACCTGCCGCATCGACAGGCTGATCCGCCGGCGCGGCACATCCACCTCGATCACCTTGACGCGCACCTCGTCGCCCACCGACAGCACGCTCTCGGGGGTCTCGATGTGCTGCTCGGAGATCTCGGAGATGTGCACGAGCCCCTCGATCCCCGCCGCCACGCGGACGAACGCGCCGAACGGCACCAGCTTGGTGACCTGGCCGTCGATGATCTCACCGGCCGAGTACTTGCGCTCGAACTCCTTCCAGGGATCCTCTTGGGTGGCCTTGAGGGAGAGCGACACGCGTTCGCGCTCCAGGTCGACGTCGAGCACCTCGACCTCGACCTCCTGACCCACCTGGACGACCTCGCTCGGGTGGTCGACGTGCTTCCATGACAGCTCGGACACGTGCACGAGGCCGTCGACGCCGCCGAGGTCGACGAACGCCCCGAAGTTCACGATCGAGGACACCGTCCCCTTGCGGCGCTCGCCCTTCTGGAGCGATTCGAGGAACTTCTTGCGCCCCTCGCTCTGCGACTCCTCGAGGAACGCGCGGCGCGACAGCACCACGTTGTTCCGGTTGCGGTCGAGCTCGATGATCTTGGCCTCGAGTTCGGTCCCGACGAACGGATGCAGGTCGCGCACCCGCCGGAGGTCCACCAGCGACGCGGGGAGGAACCCGCGGAGCCCGATGTCCAGGATCAGGCCGCCCTTGACGACCTCGATCACCGGGCCCTTGATCGTGCCGCCTGACTGCATGACCTCCTCGATCCGCCCCCAGGCGCGCTCGTACTGCGCACGCTTCTTCGACAGGATCAGCCGCCCCTCCTTGTCCTCCTTCTGGAGCACGAGGGCCTCGACCTCGTCGCCGACCTTCACCACCTGGCTGGGGTCCACGTCGTGGCGGATCGAAAGCTCCTTGGTGGGGATGACGCCTTCGGACTTGTAGCCGATGTCCAGCAGGACCTCGTCGCGGTCGATCTTCACGACCGTCCCCTCGAGGATGTCCCCTTCCTTGAAGTCCCGGAGCGAGGCCTCGATGGCCTCTTTCAGCTCGTCGGGGGTGAAGTCCCGCATCTCGCTCGCCGTCTCGATCTGAACCAACTCCTCCCGCGCACGAAGCGCGCACCGACCGACCGTTGGGATTCGCCGGGGTGCGGGTGCGCCTCGCGGCTCAAGGATGGTAGGTGAGCAGCGGAAACAGCGTCAATGCCGCGCTCGGATCAGTGGCCGGCGGGGACGGCCTCGGCCCAGTTGGGACCCCAGCCGATGTCGGCCCGCAGCGGGACGTCCAGCTCGTAGGCGGCCTCCATCTCGCGCTTCACGAGCTCGGCCGCCGCCTCGACACGCTTCGCGGAGACCTCGAAGACGAGCTCGTCATGGACGGTGAGGAGCATCCGGCAATCCAGGTCGGACCCACGGAGGGCCGCGTCGACCCCGATCATCCCGAGCTTGAACACGTCGGCCGCGCTGCCCTGGATGGGGGCGTTCAGCGCCATCCGGCGTCCCATGTCCCGGACCCTCGGGTTGGCCGCCTGGAGCTCGGGGATGTAGCGGCGGCGGCCCAGGAGCGTCTCGGTGAACCCCTCGGCGGCGGCCCGCGCGACCTGCCGGTCGAGGTAGTCGCGGATCTGCGGGAAGCTCGCGAAATACGCGTCGATGAACTCCTGCGCCTCGTCCGGGGTGATCTCCAGGCGGGAGGCCAGGCCCCAAGCGTTCATCCCGTACGCGAGGCCGTAGTTGATGGCCTTCGCCCGGCTCCGCGTCGCGGGATCGACCTGGTCCTCCGGCAGGCCGAACACGCGAGCGGAGGTTGCCGTGTGGATGTCGGTGCCGGACTCGAACGCCGCCTTCAGCCCCTCGTCCCCCGAGAGGTGGGCGAGGATCCGGAGCTCGATCTGCGAGTAATCGGCCACCAGCAGGACGTCGTCCTTCGGGCCGGGCACGAAGGCCCGGCGGATCTGCCGGCCGAGCTCGCCCCGCACGGGGATGTTCTGCAGGTTCGGGTTGGTCGACGAGAGCCGCCCCGTCGCGGCGCCGGTCTGGTTGAAGGTCGTGTGGACGCGGCCGTCCTTGGGGTCGACCTGCTTGGGAAGCGCCTCCAGGTACGTCGAGTTCAGCTTGTCGAGCTCGCGCCACGACAGGATCGCGTCGACGATCGGATGCACGTCCCGGAGCTTCTCCAGGACGCTCGCGTCGGTGGAGAGCTGCCCCTTGGGGGTCTTCTTGCCCGGAGAGAGCTTGAGCTTGTCGTAGAGGATCGCCCTGAGCTGAGGCGGCGAGTTCAGGTTGAACTCCTCGCCGGCGAGCTCGTAGATCTGGGCGCGCAGCGTCGCCATCTCGTCCCGGATGCCTTCGGCCATCTCCTCGAGGTACACGACGTCGAGCGCGACACCGTTGGCCTGCATCCGAGCCAGGACCGACGACAGCGGGAGCTCGACCTCGTCGAGCAGGCGGCGGAGCCCCGCCCCGTCGATGCGCTCATCGAGCACGGGCGCGAGCAGCGCCACCGCCGCGGCCTCCGCGGCCGCGCGGCGCCACGAGTCGCCGAACAGCTGCCCCGCGGCCTCCTCGGCGACCGAGCCGAGGACGTCGGAGCCCAGGTACTGCTCGCTGACCGCCTGGAGCTGGAAGCTCGGGGCGGCGGGATCGAGCAGGTAGGCGGCGAGCATCGTGTCCGTTGCGACGCCCCCCAACGACCGGCCCTCGGCGACGACCACCGTCTCGACGTCTTTGGCGTCGTGCATCCACTTGGGCGCCGCGTCGCTCGCCAGGGCGTCCGCGAAGCCGGACAGGTCCTTCGCGGCCGCGTAGGCCGCCTGTCCGCCTCCCATCGAGATCGCGACCCCTCGAACCTCACGCTCGTCGAGGTCGAGCCGGAGCGCCTTGGGTCCGTCCGCCGACAAGAGTCCGGCGGCCTCGCTCGCGTCCACCTCGCGCAGGTCGAGCTCGGCCATCTCGATCGCGGGCTTCGCGCTCCGGCCGACCTCCTCCAACCGCTCGAACAACGTCCGGAACTCGAGGGAGGTGAAGAGTCGCCGGACCGCCTCGATGTCCCAGTCCCCCATCACGGCGTCCTCGGGCTCGAGATCCACGTCCACGTGCGTGTCGAGCTGCGCGAGCTCCTTGTTGAGCGCGAGCTGGTCGCCCGCCGCGGAGATCGACTCCTTGAGCTTGCCCTTCAGCTCATCCGTCCGGCCCAGCAGCTCTTCGATCGACCCGAAGTCCTGCACGAGCTTGGACGCGGTCTTCTCGCCCACGCCGGGCACGCCCGGGATGTTGTCGGACGCGTCGCCTTTCAGCGCCACGTAGTCGAGGTACTTCTCCGGAGGGAGCCCGAAACGCTCGGTCACCGCCTCGACGTCGTAGCGGCGGATGTCCGAGATGCCCTTGACGTTGAACATGACCGTCAGCCCGGGCCGCACGAGCTGGAAGAAGTCTCGGTCCGCGGTCACGATCACCACCTCGACCCCCTGCTCGAGGGCCCTGAGCGCCAGGGTCGCGATCGCGTCGTCGGCTTCGTGACCCTCGACCCCGATCACCGGGATCCTGAGCGTCTCGAGGACCTCGACGATCAGGCCCAGCTGCTGGCGGAACTCGTCGGGCGTCTCGGGGCGTCCGGCCTTGTATTCGGCGTACTTGTCGAGTCTCACCGTCGGCTTGCCGATGTCGAACGCCACCGCGATCAGATCGGGACGCTCTTCCGTCAACAGCTTGATCAGCATCGAGGTGAACCCGTACACGGCGTTCGTCACCTGCCCGGAGGTCGTCGCCAGGGAGGGCGGCAGCGCGAAGAACGCACGGTACGAGAGACTGTGGCCGTCGAGGAGGAACAGCCGCCTCGGCGGATCGGCGGCGCGAGGGGTCACGCGCCGAATCCTAGCGCGGCGCGCGGACACGCAGTCGACCGACGGCCAGGTGAGCCATATCATTCGGTACCGAACGACCTTGACGTGAATCCGACCTGCTGGATAGGATTCGCGGGCGCGGGCGTTCGGGCGGGCCGTTCGCCGGCCCGAGGTTCGACAGAGAGACAGGAAGCCGCATGGGTGCCGCCTTCGTCATCGCGCTCCGGGAAGGGATCGAGGCCGCGCTCATCGTCTCGATCCTGCTCGCCTACCTCCGTCAACTCGGCCGCGGGGACCGCTCAAGGGTCGTGTGGTGGGGCACGGGTCTGGCGGCGGTGGCCTCCCTCGCGGCCGGCGCCACGATCTTCACCGTCGGAGCCGAGTTCGAAGGCACGGCGGAGCAACTGTTCGGTGGCTTGGTCACCCTCACCGCCGTCGGCGTCCTCACGTGGATGATCTTCTGGATGCGGCGGCAGGGCGCGGGCATCCGGGCCGATCTGCACGACAAGGTTGACATGGCGCTGCTGGGAGGTGGCGCCGCGCTCGCCGCGATCGCCTTCTTCTCGGTCTTGCGGGAAGGCGTCGAAACGGCGCTGTTCCTGTTCGCGGCCGCGGAGGGAACGGCGGTCGGAACCGGTGGCGTCGGCTCCCAGCTCCTCGGCGCGATCCTTGGGCTCGCCCTCGCGGTGTTCCTCGGGGTGCTCCTGTACCGGGGGGCGATCCACATGAACCTTCGAACGTTCTTCAAGCTCACGGGTTTCGTCCTCATCGTGATCGCGGCTGGCTTGTTCGCCGCCGGGATCCACGAGCTCCAGGAGGCCGGCTGGCTCCCACTGCTCGAACGTACGGCCTACGACGTCACGTCGTCGCTGCCCGACGAGAGCGGCGCTGGCGCGATCGTGCGCGGCCTGATCGGCTACAACGCCGACCCGACGGTGCTCGAGGTCATCGCGTGGTTCGCGTACCTGCTCGCCGTCGGTGCGCTCTACCTGCGACCGATCGCGGTCGCGTCGACATCGCGTCGCGCGAACGCCGACAGCTCTCCCAGATCCTGACGCGGCCACTTCGCCGTTTGTCACTCTTTCTTCGTTCGCAACGCGCGCGCCGCTACCTGCGACGTCACCCGGATCGCCTTGCAGCCCAATCGTTCTCATCGCGTTGACAGGTGCGACGCCCATCGCTACATTTCGCCCCGGTCCCGAGCGGCCGCTGGGACCGGGAGGCGGAGAGCGCTTCCGAAGAAGCGGAGCGACGAAGGGACGCGAGTCCCAGAAGCGGTTCGCCGACACGGAAGAGGCGACGGTTCCCGGGAGTCCGGGTCGCTTGGGGCCACCTTTTGGCGGGTCGAGGAACCGAGTAGACAACGCTCGCGTATGGGGAAGGCGTGAGCGGCTCCAAAGGTTCCTCGGCCCGCCGATCTCCGTCGGGGGCGCGCGTTGCGCGATCGCTCACTCCGCCGAGATCACGATCACGCCCTTCATGCCGAACGCCTCCAGATGGATCCGGCAGTACAGCTGATAGCTGCCCGGCGCGAGCCGATCCGCGATCGATGGGATCGTCACCTGCGCCCCGGGACGGACATCCTTCGAGTACCCGAGCGCCGGGATGGTCACGTTGTGGAGGGTCCGCCCTTTGTTCTTGACGACCAGATCCCGCCCGGGGCCGATCGGGAGCGTCGGATGCGCATCGTGGAAGTGGTAGTCGATCGCCGTCACCACATACGGGCGGGGCACGCTCCCCGCCAGCAGCGCGGCGAGGACGAGCGCCCCTAACGCGACGCCGAGCGCCGCCAGACGGGCCGGGGAGGAATGCATCTCGCGCTCCTTACAACACCTTGGCGAGGAACTGCTTCAGGCGCTCGGTCTGGGGCCGGTAGAACATCTCCCTCGGCTCCCCCTCCTCCGCGACCCGGCCCTCATCGAGGAAGAGCATCCGGGTCCCGACCTCGCGCGCGAACCCCATCTCGTGCGTGACGACCATCATCGTCATGCCGTCGCCGGCCAGCCGGATCATCACCTCGAGGACCTCGCCCACCAGCTCGGGATCCAGGGCCGAGGTGACTTCGTCGAAGAGCATGAGCGTCGGCCGCATCGCGAGCGCCCGGGCGATCGCCACCCGCTGCTGCTGACCTCCCGAGAGCTGCCCGGGGTAGGCGCTGACCTTGTTCCCCATCCCGACCCGAGCGAGCTGATCCATGGCGCGCTCATGCGCTTCGTCGCCCGAAAGGTGCAGGACCTTCTCGAGCGCCAGCGTCACGTTCCGCAGTGCGGTCATGTGGGGGAACAGGTTGTAGGCCTGGAAGACGATGCCGATGTGGGTCCGCACCTCGTTCAGGTCGGCCCGGATGTCGCTGATGTTCTGGTTCTGGAACCAGACCTCCCCCAAGGTCGGGACCTCGAGCATGCTCGCGCAGCGGAGCAGGGTCGACTTGCCTCCTCCGGAGGGCCCGATGATGACGACGACGTCACGCTGCTGCATCGTGAGGTCCACGCCCTTGAGCACGTGCAGGTTCCCGAACCACTTGTGCACCCCTTCCAGGCGGACGAGGGCTTCGCCGGCCGGGGCGGAGACCGGCGCGACGGGGGCCTCGGTCTCCCCCATCAGGCCCCCGCGCCCGCGATCCCGACGAGGCCACTCCGCAGCCGCTTCTCGGCGGCGTTCACGAGCCTGATGAGCGGGAGGGTCACCACGAGGTACGCGACCGCGGCCACGGTGAAGAAGGTGGAGTTGAACGTCGCCGACTGCCCCTCCCGGGCCAGGGTGAAGATGTCGTACTGGGATGACGTCAGGCCGAGGACGACGACCAGGGCGGTGTCCTTGATCAGGATCACGAACTCGTTCATGAGCGGCGGGATCACCCGGCGGATCGCCTGCGGGACGATCGCGTACCGCATCGCCTGGACGTAGCTCATCCCCAGCGACCGTGCCGCCTCGATCTGCCCACGTTCGATCGACTGGATGCCGGCGCGGAAGACCTCGGCGGCGTAGGCCCCCGTGTTCAAGGCGAAGACGATGATCGCCACCTGGAACGCCGACAGGCTGAGCCCGAACCCGAACGATAGGAGGAAGTACCCCGTGACCAGCTGCCAGATCAGCGGGGTTCCGCGGAAGAAGTTGATGTAGATCCTCGCCGGAGCTCGGACCGACCGTCGTTCGGAGATCGTCAGGACGCCAAGGACCAGGCCGATCATGATCCCGCCGAACTCGCCGGTGAACGCGAGCACGAGGGTGTTGCGCATCCCCCGGAGGAACGCGCCGCCGTAGCCCTGCAGATCGGCGAAGTTCAGGAAGTGCTTCGAGAACAGGCCCGGCGTCACCGAGCGGAACCACAAGATCGCGAGCGCGAGCAGCACCGCCTGCGCACCCAGCACCGCACCGGTGATCGCCTGCTCGCGTTTGCGCTTCGAATCCATGCGCCGGTACGAGGCGGCCCCGAGCACGAGCGCGACCACGCCCAGCCCGATCCCTGCGAAGAGCGCGGTGGACGTCACCGGGTCCTGCAGGGCCTCGATGATGTTGCAGACGCCGATCGCCCCGTTGTCCGTGGGCGAGATCTCGGCGTCGAGACAGGCCTGGGTCAGGACCCGGTCCGAGAAGGCGTAGTTCGTCTGGGTGACCACGATGCCGATGGCGATCACCACGAGGGATGCGATGCCGAGGGCCAGGATGGTCGCGGGGAGCGGAGCCGTGGGTCCACGGACGTCGGGCGCGACGTCGGGTTCGAGCGCCGGTGCTTCCGTGATCGCCATCGGCTCACCTCCATAAGCGAGAGGGTCCGCGCAGATCGGCGCGGACCCCCTCAGACCGTCCGTTCGTCTGTCAGGTCGTCGGTTTGAACTCCTCGGGGATGGAGTCGGGCGGGAAGTACTTGTCGAAGATCTCCTGGTACGTCCCGTCGGCGACGATCTGCGCGAAGACCGTGTTCACGGCCTCGCGCAGGTCCGGGTTCGACGGCGAGAACGCGAACCCGTATTTCTCGTTCGTGTCGATGTCCTGCACGACCGCGAGCTCGGGCAGGTCGGCGATGATCCCCACGGCCGCCGGCTTGTCGACGATGGCCCCGACGATGTTGCCGGCCTCGAGGTCACGCATGGCGTCCGGGGCCAGCAGGAACGTCTTGATGTCCACGCCCTGGGGCGCGAGGTTCTGTTCCGCCCAGTCCTTGCCGGTGGTGCCCTTCTGGACGCCGACCACGTCGCCCTGACCGAGCTGATCGGTGGAGGTGATGTCCGGCGTCTCTGCCGTGTTCACCGTGAGGGACTGCAGGGAGTTGAAGTACGGGACCGAGAAGTCGACGACCTGCTCACGCTCGTCGGTGATCGTCGACGCGGCGGCGACCATGTCGAATTGGTCGCCCGCCACGGCGGTGAAGATCGTGTCGAAGTCCGCCTTCACCCAATCGACCGTGAGCCCGAGACGGCTCGCGATCTCCGTGGTGAGGTCGACGTCGAACCCCGTCTCGACACCCGCCTTGACCGACTCGAACGGGGAATAGTCCAGGCACGACCCCACGGTCAGCTTCCCTTCCGTGAGCGTCGTGAACGACGGGATGCCGGTCCCACCGGTTCCGCCGGTGGCGCCGCTCTCCGCCGTCCCGCCCGTGCCGCCGGTGGGACCTTCGTTGTCGTTGCTCGCGCACGCGGCCACGATCAGCGCGAACACCGCGACCGATGCGGCCAGCAAGACCCTCGATCTCTTCACCGCGTCCCCTTTCTCCCCGCCGAGCCGTGCTCAAGGTACGAACCCCTATCCTCCCCCCAATCGGGCTCCTCGCTCAAGCGGCTGCTACGCACCGCTTCCGATCAGATCTCCTCCCAGGCTGCGCGGACCCATCGGCCTCCATCCACCCGGTAGAGCCGGAGCAACGCCCTGGGCTCGAGCGGTTCCCCGTCGGCACCGAACCGATGCGTGCCCTCCAGCCCCTCGACCTCGGTGAGCGTCCCGAGCGACGCGGCGACCCTCGCGCGGCTGACCTGGCCCGAGGCGAGGGCGCGCAGGATCAGGTGCGCGGCATCCCATCCCTCCACGGCGTAGGCCCCCGGCGCCACGCCGTGTTCGGACTGGAAGTCCTGGATGAACCGGCGAGCGGCGAGCTCGGTCGAGGTGGAGACGTTGGCGCAAGGGCAGAGCGCGAACGAGCCCTCGGCGGCTGTCCCCGCCGCCGACAGGAAGTCGGGATCGAGCAGGCGATCGCCTCCGACGAAGGTCACACCGGCCGGCCCGAGCACCCGCGCCGCGTCGGCGCCGCCGTCGGGGCCGCCCGCCCAGATGACGGTGTCGCAC
>JBAVEY010000380.1:0-1836 GCA_049587975.1 Actinomycetota bacterium
GTGGAGCCGGTGCCGACAACATCAAGTCCGGCTCCGGGGACGACACCCTGAGGGGCAAGGGCGGCAACGACCACCTCCGCGGCGGAAGCGGCGACGACGACCTCATCGGCGGCAAGGGCAAGGACACTTGCGACGGTGGGAGCGGCTCCGACGTGGTCAAGGGCTGCGAGAACAAGAAGAAGAAGTCGAAGCAGCTGATGACAGCAGCCAGGGAGGCCAAGCTCGCCAGGCTCGGCTAGGAGGTAGGACGACAAGCAGACAAGGGTCTGCGGATGAATCGGAACCGGCCCCCTTCGGGGGGCCGGTTCCGTCTTCCATGCCAGCAGTCCGACTCGACAGCTACGACCAGTCAACAGCACCACGGTAACGGCGACGGTGCTTTCGGGCTTCACGGTGAACAGCTCGACCCGGATCACTGCAACGGTGTCGACGGGAGCCACAACAGGCCGGAACCGCGACCAGCTCGTCGAACTTCACCGTTCCCACGGTCGAGACACACGAGCGGAACATCTCGCTGGATCTCAGGCGACATCTGATCGCGAGCGGAACGGTCTCGGTGGAGGAAGACTTCGGGGCATGTGAGGACACGGTGCCCGTCAAGATCCAGCGCAAGGTCTCCGGCCACTGGCGTACAAGAGGTTCAGCCCACAGAACCAGGAGGTCTACGCGGCGCGATCTGGGGGATCGAGCGCCGCCGCCACTGAGGGCGACCCCACGGAGGCCTGACCTGGGAGCCGGAGGCTCCGCTTCAGATGCGAGCCAGAGAACCTGGCCATCGTGGGGGTTGCCGTGTTCCGACAGATAGGGTACGTAAGGTGCCGTAGCCGAGGAGGGGAGGCATGCGGGGCCGACTGGCAAGTCCAGTGGGGGTGCCTCGGCGCGATGGTTGCGCTCGCGAGCGCCTTCCTAGGCTGATCGCACCACAACCAGAACGTGCTCACGCCGGACCGCTCGGCGGCGCGCCGAGGGGCCAGCTCTGGAGAGTGGCGCATGTTGCAGGCCGAACAGCTCTGCTAGACACCAGTCTCGCCAGTTCAACGGCCGGGAGGGACGTTCTGTCGCCCGATCGCTCGGATCGAGGTGGGTCGGGGTCGGTACGTGTCCCCTCGGAGATGAGGTGAGGTGCTCATGGGCAACGCGATGCGTAGACGTGCCGCCCAGGTCACGGCCACGTTCTTGCTGACCGGGATCCTGGTAGCTCTTCCGGGGGCCGATGCCGCCCTGGCCGCGGCACCGACGATCTCCTCGTTCAGCCCCACGAGCGGACCCGTCGGGACCTCGGTAACGATCCACGGCCACAACTTCAGCGGTCCAAACGTGACGAGCGTGACCTTCAACGGAACGTCTGCGACGTTCACGATCGACAATGCGCAGAAGATCACGGCCACCGTGCCAGCGGGCGCGACCACGGGACCGATCGCCGTGACGAGCCCGGACGGCACCGCCACGAGCTCGACGAACTTCATGGTCACCACGACCGGGGCTCCCACGATCTCCTCGTTCAGCCCCACGAGCGGGCCCGTCGGGACCTCGGTGACGATCAACGGGACCAACTTCACCGGGGCGACAGCGGTCTCGTTCAACAACGTGAACGCGCCGGGCTTCACGGTGAGCGCCGGCGGGACGAGGATCACGGTCGCGGTTCCGACCGGGGCGACCACGGGTCCGATACGCGTGACGACGCCGACTGGCACCGCCACGAGCTCGACGAACTTCACGGTCACCGCGACCGGAGCTCCGACGATCACGTCGTTCAACCCGACGAGCGGTCCGGTGGGGACCTCGGTCCAGATCAACGGGACGAACTTCACCGGAGCGACCGCCGTCCGCTTCAAC
>JBAVEY010000381.1:0-1836 GCA_049587975.1 Actinomycetota bacterium
GGACTCGCTCGGCCTCGGCCCGGCCGTGTACCTCGCGGCCGGGCTGTACGCGCTCTACCACGTCGGCTATGGGATGGGCGCGGACGAGATGGTGTTCCTGTTCGGGCTCGGCGTGGTGTACGCGATCGCCTACCGCCTCGCCGGGAACGTGCTCGTGCTCTGGCCTCTGCTGATCCCGCTGGGCTCCTTCTACGCGCAGCTCGACTCCGGGGATCTCGTGGGCGACCTGCCCTGGGGTTCGGTTGCGGGGTTCGCGGACGTGCTCGTCGCCATGGGCGTGGTGGTGTGGCTCGCCCACCGATCCGAACGCCGACGCGGGGACGCGCGGCGGTCGTCGGCGCTCGCGGAGGCCGGCGCCGGGTAGCGTTCCGGTATGGATATCGCGCTGCCTCCGGTGTTCGACGGTTTCCCGCGTCACCGGGACAAGGCGATGGCCGCGTCCCGGGCGGGGCAGGCCGACCCCGACGTGGTCGGCATGGCGGTGACCGGATCATTCGCGACGGGCGAGGCGGACGAGCTCTCCGACGTCGACCTGCGCTTATACGTTCGACCGGACGCCGTGGAGGCCGTGCTCGCGCGCGTGCCCGACCTGGCCGCGTCGTGCGGAGACGTGGTGGCGTGGTTCGGCGCCGACCACCTGGCGATCCCGAGCCTCACGATCGTCCTGTACGACGACCTCGTGCACGTGGATTTCGACGTCGTCGCGGTCGATCGCGCGACCGAGCACAACGAGGGACTGCCCGTTGGGATCCTGTGGGAGCGCCAGCCGATCTCCGCCGAGCTGCCCGGCACGTTCGAGGCGGACGTGGCGACGCAGGTCCGATGGATGGAGGCGCGGATCTGGACCTGGTCCTGGTACATCCAGTCGAAGATCCTGCGGGGCGAGCTCTACGAGGCGCTCGACGGCCTGCAGTACGTGCGCGACCGGGTGCTGTTCCGGCTGCTGGCGTTGCTCGGTGATCGCCGGCCCGCCGGCGGACGCCGGGCGGAGTCCGTCGTCGGGGAGCACGCCGACGCGTTCGCCCGGACGGTCCCCACCGCGCTGGATCCGGAAGCTGTCCTCGGAGCCCTGCGTGCCGAGATCGACCTGTACCGACGGCTGGCCGATCCGCTGCTCGCCCGCCACGGCGCGGACGCCGCCGCGGAGGCACGGTCGGTCGTCCTCCGGGCGCTCGAGCTCGGCATGGGGTGGATGCCCTGAACCGCGTGAGCGCGGTCCTACGATGCTCCGATGATCCGACCGTTGACGGAACGATCGCTCCTGACCGCGGTCGCCGCGCTCTCGAACGCCGACCCGGTGCTGGCCGCCTCGGTCGGACGGTTCGGGGCGCCACCGCTCTGGGCGCGCGATCCCTCCTACGCCACGCTCGTCCACCTGATCCTCGAACAGCAGGTGTCGCTCGCCTCGGCGAAGGCGGCGTTCGACCGCCTCGACGCCGCCCTCGGGGGCAGCATCGAACCGGACGCGTTCCTCACGCTGTCGGACACCGAGCTGCGCACGATCGGGTTCAGTCGTCAGAAGGCCGGGTACGCCCGCGACCTGGCGATCGCGCTGGCCGATGGGTTCGACCTCGCGGCGCTCCAGCGCCGGTCCGACGACGAGGTCCGAGCCGGCCTCATGGGGTTGCACGGGATCGGCCGCTGGACCGCCGACATCTACCTCATCATGTGTCTGCGGCGTCCCGACGTCTGGCCGCACGGCGACCAGGCGCTCGCGACCGCCGCCGCCGAGCTCTTCGAGCTCCCGGCCCGGCCGACGTTCGACGAGCTCGGGCTCCGTGCCCGCGCGTGGGCACCGCACCGAGCCACCGCCGCGCGGATCCTCTGGCACCACTA
>JBAVEY010000382.1:0-1989 GCA_049587975.1 Actinomycetota bacterium
CACGTGCCTTGACCAAGCGATAGGAGTCTTCTACCTGGTCTCAGGCTCGCCGTGCGGTTGCGGGCTCGCTCTGCGCTTACTGCCCCGGGCCGACCACGACCCGGAGACTTGGGAGGTGGCCTTCAACACCAGGCGTCGAGGCGCGAGAGCGTCCCGCCTAGAAGCCGCTCGCAGCGAACCACGAGCCCCCGGGGCTGGTCACGAACACGATCGGCGCGATACACGGCTGAGGCAGGCTGATGGTGCCCGAGATTGTCGAGTCACCCGCCTGGCTGGCCGGGAAGAGCGCGGTCGACACGTTGACGGTGTTGGCGTTGCCCGCGGCGTCCTTGCTCAAGCAGCTCACGATGGCCTTGAAGGTGGGGGAAGGATTCGTTCCAGCGACCCCTGCGGCGATGGCAGCCGAATCGTTGGGGTCGATCACCAGACCATTGACCGTGACGTCGATCCGCCCATCGGCTCGCAGCTTCCCTTTCGCCGAGTCGACCACCCACGGCAATCCGCCACCGGGCACGTCGCGGATCGCATTTGTCGCACCCGTGTATGGGCGCGGGACTCCCACCATCGTGTCGAAGTCCAGGATCTTGGCGGTTTCCGCGCCCGAAGCCTGCGAAACACGCCCGCCCACGACGACTCCACCGAGCAACATGATCGCGGCCAGCAACAGCAAGGCACTCTTCCTCATGTCCTCTCCTCCTCGGAATCCCGCGGCGGGGCACATGCTGACGACTCTATACCCGGTCACGATTTAGGTGGGGTCCGGTGACGCGATGTCGACACAGGCGTGTCGCCAAGCCCTGGCGCGCTAGACCGCCGGCTCACCGTGCGGCGCGGGCCCCGGTGCGCCCCAGGATTGGCAGCTTGACCGAGGTGATAGGTATGAGGGCGTACGTAGCTGTCGGTCCGAGCCTGGTGGCGACGTTGACGACCGTCGAACAGATCATGAGCACAGAGCTCATCACGGTCGATCCCTCGGCCAACCTCATGGAGGCTGCGCGCGCCATGTCCGCGGGAGGCGGTGGGTCCGTGCTCGTGATTCAAGACGGCGCCCTCGTCGGCATCTTCACCGAGCGAGATATCCTCCAGGCACTTGGACATTCCTCCAGCGCGGATCTAGCCAGGGTCTCACCGGTTTCCAAATGGATGTCTCCAGATCCGGTGACGATCGGACCCGACACCATGGTGGCTGAGGCGCTCAACCGGATGCTGTTCGGCGGATTCCGGCATCTCCCCGTGATGGACGGCGATGCGGTCGTGGGGATGGTCTCGATGCGTGACCTTGCAAGGAGCTTGGCCGAGCAGTGAGCCACTCCCGCCACGCGAACAGGAATCGTCTTCCAGCGTGGACCATATGCGGTCGATCGACGTCGCCTACTACCTCGGCGTCTCCAAGCAGCGCGTCTCTCAGCTCACCGCGAAGCAGGGATTCCCCCGACCCATCCACCGACCCGACGGCACCCGGGTCTGGCGAACGGACGTGATCATCCGCTGGGCCGATCGGAGCTGGTGGGGATTCAAGCCGTGGCGAGAGCGGCCACGCCCCGTAAAAAGGCGAGCGGGGTCTCCTTCGCGTTAAGGATGACCGGCCACGCCGACCGGTCGAGTCCTCGGCTGGGCGGCCGGTTCGCCGTGCGGCGCGGGCTCCAGGAGGGGCGGCGGGATGGACTGCCCGGGCTCGCGGCCACAGCCCTGACGACCAGTACGGTTGCCGTCCCGTCGGACCACAGCGGCGATCGCCGGCTACCGCGAGTTCCCGCAAGCGGAACGCCTATGTTGCATGGACAGCGCGATGACGCATGTGCCTCCGCCCAAACGCCCAGGTCATCCAAGCGGCAATGCTCGCCGGGATGATCGCGAGCAGGGCTTCATCGCGTGACAGGCCGTCGATGTTCGGCTGCAGTTCCCCCTCCGTCGCCGATCCGAACCACACCTCGCTGATGAGCAGGCCGGCGATGAAGAACGTCCCAGCCGCGATCAGCCACAGCCAGT
>JBAVEY010000383.1:0-2181 GCA_049587975.1 Actinomycetota bacterium
GAGTGGGCGAGCGGGTGGTGGCGGCAGGGATGTCGTTGCTCTTGGCCGGAGGGGTCACCGTAGGAGCGGCCAAGATCGTGAGGGGTGGGAACCAGGGCGAGGCAGCGGCGAAGCCCGTTGCCGAAGCCGTGGTACGAACCCCCGATACCTCCACGGTCCGCGTGGCACGTTCGCGTGTCCACCATCCGGTCTTCGATGCAGGGCGAACCGGTGACGCCGCTGACATCCGAGCGGAGCCGCCGAACGTCGAGGAACCGGAACCGAGCCCGGTCATCGAGCCGAGTCCCGCACCCGTTCCGAGCCCGTCGCCTCAGCCGGTCGTCGATCCCAGCCCGACCCCTCCGCCGCCGGCGCCGGACTGGAGCCTGTCCTTCACCTCGTCAGTGGCGATCGGGAATCCGCAGTTGGAGCTGGTCAAGACCCGGGTGAACGGCCGCGCAGGCGCCAATATCTTGTTCTCTCAGACCGCATCCGGCCCACTTGCGGCCGCCAAGGGACGCGAGGTCGGGCATCTCTACGTGGAGTACTGGGGGTCCGCCGAGCGTATGCAAGGGAGTTGCGCGTTCTGGATCTTCCTCGACACGCCGGATGGGCGTTACCGGTACGACGCGTCAGCGAGCCTCGAGTCGACCTCTCCGGGACCGGACGGGACATCCACCTATACGTTCCGTGGCGCGTACGAGCTCGTGGATTGGCCGGGCTCGGCCGAGGGCGTTGAGCCCTCCCCGGATGTCCCGAACGCTGGCGCCATCACGCTGGCGCTGGGGTTCTGGTCGGACGAAACGACCCTCTACCGGGTGGAGCTGGGCCTGGCGGAGACCCCGGCGACGGCTGGGGCCCCCGCGGCAGACGAGGCCTCGACGGCCTGACGCCTAAGCCGTCCCGCGGGCCCAAAGCAACTTTTGGTCGAAATTGGCGTTCTCCATGGTGGAACAACGAATCGGTCGATCGGGGGACGCGAGTCCCCGTTGGGTGGCCTACGTCGAAAGGAGGTTGTCTTCGGAGGAAACTATGGCGCTTGCGGCGTTGACTCGTCGCTGGTCGGCCATCGAGTGCGGCCCACCTTCCCCCTTTCCTGCGCAAGGTTCGCGCTGTCAAGGAGGGCAGTTGGGCAGTTGGCAGAGCGAACCCAGAAGGGGGGAGCATGATGATCCTCGAAAAAGGGCGAGGGCGCGTTCATCGGGTAGTCGCCACTGCGGTGGCGGCCGGCTCGCTGATCGCGTTCCAGGCGTTAGTCGCAACGCCCGCCTCGGCGGCAACTAGCTGCGCGTTCAGCGGGAGCTCGCTGTCGATCACGCAGCCGAACGCTGGCGATAACGCCATCGTAGGTGCGGACGCGAACGGCGTGATCGCCGTCTCCAGCGGCGCAGCAGTAGTTGCTTGCACTGGCGGGGTGGGAACAACTTCGTCGATAACCACGATCACAGCGACCGGTGGGAACGGCAATCAGACCCTCGAGATCGCGATGTACAAGATCGCGTCCCCACCGGCTGTCGCCGGTGGGCACTTTACGGCCGACGCATCGCCGTCGGCGACCAATTGGGGGACGATCAACTGGACCGTCAGCCTGGGAACGTCGGCGGCCGACAACGACACCCTCGCCGTGTTCAACACGCCCGGCACGTCCGCCCTCAACACGACGGTGGGAGTAACGGGCGTCGACCTGACCACGGACGGTGACGTCGATGTTTCGTACAGCGGTGTTGAGACGATCGCCATCGACGGCTCGAACAATGGCACCGTGTTCGACTCCATCAGCGGGGCCGGCGACACCGCGACCGGGGCCGCGGCCACGACCAAGCTCGTTGTCAATGGCAACGGCGGCGACGACTCGATCAGCGGCGGGGCCGGGAACGACACCCTGGATGGCGACGCGGGCGATGACACCATCTCGGGTGGAGCCGGTGACGACACTCTGATCGGTGACGCGGGTACCGCCGACAGGGTTGACTACTCGGACTCCACGACCGGTGTGAACGTGAACCTCGTCACGAATGTCGCAACCGGTCAGGGCCTGGACACGCTTTCCGGATTCGAGCGGGTCACCGGCACGGCACAGAACGATGTGCTGACGGGTGACGGTCTCGCCAACCGGCTGAGGCCCGGGCTCGGCGATGATACGGTCGCCGGCGGTGCAGGGGCGGACAGGGTCGAATACGTGAACGTGGACGGACCCGTCAC
>JBAVEY010000384.1:0-24483 GCA_049587975.1 Actinomycetota bacterium
CACCGGAAGCGGTCCCAGGCGATGCCCCGGCGGCGCTCGAACCGCCGACCCGCCTCCGCGAGCACCGGCCCGGTCACGCCGAACGGCACCGGGAGCTCCTCGACCTCGGCGAGGGCGGCCCTGGCGCTCCGCGCCTCCCCGACCTCCCCACGGCAGCGCTCGCACCCGAGCAGGTGCGAGTCCACGTCGGCGCGCCCGCGTTCGTCAAGCGTGCCGTCGACGTAGTCGGCGAGGAGGTCGTCGGGATGGCTCACGGGGATACCGTTCCGTCTGACGGCCCGGCGGCATCGGCCCGTTCCCCGATCGGGGGTGGCTCACGCTCCAGGCCCATCGCCCGGGCCAGGGCCACCCGCCCACGGTGCAGGCGCGATTTCACGGTGCCGATGGGGACGCCGACGATCGCCGCCACCTCTTCCTGCCGGAGGTCGTGCACGTCGTGCAGGATCATGACGACGCGGAAGTCCTCGGGGACCTCCATCAGGGCTCGTTGCACGTCCATCGACAGGCTCGAAGCGTCCGCCGGATCGGGCGCCGGCGGCGGCTCCACGGCAGGGAGGTCGTCCTCGCCGCGTTCGAGCAGCGGTGCCCGCTGGCGCTTGCGCAGTAGGTCGTAGCACGCGTTGACCGCGACGCGATGCAACCAGGTGGTGAACGCGGCCTCCCCGCGGAACGACGACAGCTTGCGCAGGACCGTGAGGAACGCGTCCTGCGTCGCGTCGCGAGCGTCTTCCTCCCGACCGGTCATGCGGAACGCGAGGTTGTAGACGCGCCGCTCGTGCCGCTCGACCAGAGAGGCGAACGCGGCTCGGTCTCCCGACAGGTACCGGCGGACGAGGTCCTCGTCGCGGGCCGGTGGGTCAGGCACCGACCGCCTCGGTGTCGACGCCCCGGACCAGCACACGCACCTCGGCGACCTCGGCCCGGGTGCCGTCGTCCACCGGCACGACGGACGTGATCCACACGAGCACGTAGCGTCCCGAACCGCGCAGCGGGACGCGGGACAGCGATGTCGAGGTCACCTCGTCACCGAGATGGTCCAGGAGCGCATCCGGATCGTCGCCGACCGCCACGCTGAACCTGAACCCCGGGTGGGGGGTCCACAGCCGCAGCCCGAGGACCTCGCGACGATCGCCGAGGTCGAGCACGAGGCCGATCCCCGGCTTGCCGAGCTCGCCGTCGAAGTAGTTCTCCGAGCGCCACGCGGTCTGGACGTCACCGTCGTCCGCCAGGCTCGCGTTGGACGAGAGCTCGTCGCCGTCCCCGAAGGGATCGATCGCGGCTACGGCCGCGGGGCGAACCGCGACGGGCCGGATCTCGACCGTGGCCGGCTCGTCCGGGGCGGCGCGGATCCCGAGCGGTCCCCCGACCTCGAGCTCGCCCAGCCACAGCCCGAGCGTGATCGCCGCGACGGCGATCCCCGCCACGATGAGGGGTATCCCGATCCAGGTGAACAGGCCGGTCGCCCGCCCTCCGTCGGGTACGTCGAGGAGCTCGGCATCCACCGAGCGCTCGAGCGCGTCCGCGAACGCGCGCGCGCTCGGGTACCGTCGCCCCGGGTCGGGATCGAGCGCCCGGGCCAGCACCCGGTCCAGCGTCCTCGGCACGTTCGGGCGGACGCCGCGAGCAGAGGCCCGCCCCCGCGGGGCCTCACCGGTCACCAGCTCGAAGAGCAGGGATCCGACGGCGTAGACGTCGGTGCGCTCGTCCGTCGTCGAGCCGGCGACCTGTTCGGGCGCCAGGTGCTCGTCGTCGAGCAGCGCCGTCGTGTCCCCGGGGCGGCTCGCTGCGACCGCCGCGCCGATCCCGAAGTCGATCAGGCAGACGTCTCCCTGCTCGCTCACGATCACGTCGTCGGGGTCGAGCGCCAGGTGGAGCACGCCGCGTTCGTGCGCTTCGGCGAGGGCGCCGAGGGCGGCGACGCCGATCCGACCCGCTTCGGCGGCCGATGCCGGCCCGCGTTCCCTGAGCCGGGCGCGCAGGCTCGAGCCGGGCGCGTACTCGCGGACGAGGTAGATCACGCCGTCCTGCTCGCCGGTGTCGAGGAGCCGCGCGATGCCCGGAACCGACAGGACGGCCGCCTTGCGCGCCTCGTCCCGCAGGGCACGCGCGAAGCCGGGATCGTCCGCTAGGCGTGGGTGGATGAGCTTCACGGCGACCGAGCGCTGCAGGAGGGGATCCCGCGAACGCCAGACCATCCCGGTCCGGCTCCTGCCCAGCTCCTCCTCGAGCGCGTAGCGGCCGGCAAGGACAGGCACCGGCTCCATCGTCTGGGTCACGGCACGAAGTCTATGCCCGGTGGCTCCGCTCCCACCCACGCGAAGCGTGTCAGTCGCGCGGCGCGGCGGTCGAGCCGCTCACGGTCACCCTGGCCAGATCGTCGACGAACGGGATCCGGTCGACCACCAGCGTGTCCGCTCGAGCCACGAGCACGACGCGGATCTCGCGCCGGCCGACGTCGATCCGCTTGAGGTGCACCTGTTCGTCGGCGTCGGCGATCGTGTCCAGGGCCGCGAGCTTGGCCTGCTCTTCGTCTCCGGTCTGCCGGAACGCCTCGGCCGCCGAGGCCGACGCGTCCTTCGCCAGATCCGACGTGCGGAACCGCACCAGCAGGATCGAGCTCGCGTCGATCGCGATGACCACGATGACGGCCGCGAGGAGCAGCCACACCAGGAGGATCTTGCCGACGAGCCCGCGATCGTCGCCGAGCGCGGTCCTCATCGCCATCGCGCGGTCACCTGCCGGCGGACCATGCCGACCTCCTCGATCCGGAGCGCGGCCGCCGATGCGACGAAGACGACCAGGCCGGCCGCCACCGCGCCGAGCACCTGCGCCGCCTGCGTGCCGATCGTCGCCGTGCCGAGCCACCGCTCGAGGCCCTCGGCCACGAGCCAGGCCATAAGCGCGGTCGCGCCGCCGGCGATGAGGATGCGACCGATCGACGCGAGGATCCGTCGCCCGCCGATCCTGCCGACCCGGCGGCGGATCATCAGCAGGAGGAGGCACGATGCGAACACGTAGGACACCGCGTGACCGAGCGCGAGCCCGGGGATCCCCAGATCGAGCACCAGGAAGAACAGGAGGTTGACGACCACGTTCAGGGACACCGCCGCGATGTTGACGAGCGCGGGCGTTCGGGTGTCCTGCATCGCGTACGAGGCTCGGAGCAGGAACTGGAACGCCGAGAACGCGAACAGCCCGATCGCGAAGGCGAACAGGACCTCGGCCACCAGGTCCGAGCTCACGGGCTCGGTGGCGCCGTGCTCGAGCAGGAGCCGGACGATCGGCCCGGCGAGCACGAGGTACCCGAGCGCGGCCGGGATCAGGATCGTCGCCGTCGCCCGGATCCCCTGTGAGAGCAGCGCCCGGTACCCGTCGAGGTCGCCCGCCGCCCATCGCGAGGACATCGCGGGGAGCAGGGCGGTCAGGATCGACACGGCGAAGATCGCATGCGGGAGCTGGAACAGGATGAACGCCGCCGCGTAGGCGGAATACCCGCCCGTGATCTCGCCCGCGAGGATCAGCACCACCAGATACCCGAGCTGGTTCGCGACGACGTAGACGATCACCCACGTCGCGAGCCTGCCGATCCGACCGATGGCCTCGTCCCGGACGCCTCGGATCCACCGGAAGCGGAACCCCGTCGCGCGCACCGAGGGCCAGAGCGCGAGCGTCATCGCCACGACGCCGAGGGTCGTGCCGACCGCCAGCACGAGCTGCTGGGCGCCGGTCGCGAGCTGATGCGATCCGGCGGCGGGCGGTGACATGGCGGCGAAGACCAGGAACGTGGCGATCACGATGACGTTGTTCGCGATCGGCGCGAACATCGGCGCCGCGAACCGCCGGTGGGCGTTCAGCAGGCCGGCGGCAACCGCGCCGATCCCGTAGAACACCACCTGCGGCATGAACCATCGGAGGAAGAAGGTCGCCAGCCCGTGCACCGCCTCGCGCTGCACCTCTGGGTATCCGACCGTGTAGAGGTCGACGATCCACGGCGCGAGCACGATGCCGAGGACGGCGATCGCCGAGAGCAGCACGAGCGCGATGGTGAACAACCGACGCACGACATCCCACGCCGCGTCGCGGCCGCGCGTCTGCATCCACTCGACCACGACGGGTACGACGACGGAGGTCAAGATCCCGCCGAGCGCGAGCTCGTACAGGATGTTCGGCGTGATGTTCGCGACGTTGTAGGCATCGGGCAAACGCGTCTCGGTGATGCCGAGCGCGAACGCCATCGCCGACAGGCGGAGGAAGCCGGTCAGCCGCGAGAGCGCCGTGCCGGCCGACATCACCACCGTGTTGCGCACGAACGAGCTGGTGGAGTCCTCGCTGGGCGGTACGGCGCCCGTGCCCACGTCGCCCCGCACGTCGTCGGTCATGTCGCCGGACGTCGGACGAACCGCTTGGCCCACAGTCCCACCAGCACGAGCGCGGCACCGATCGTGATGAGCAGCGCGACGCGGTTGTACGCCGTCGAACGCACGATGAGTGCCTCATGGCCGATCGGCCGTCCGCTCGGCGAGACCATCTGCACCAGGACGGGGAATCGGCCGGTTGAACGCAGCTCGGCCTGGAGCCGCAACGTCTGGGAATCACCGGGTCCCAGCTCGACCTCGGCCGTCGGCTCCTCGCGGATCCACTGCGAGACGAGGCGGACCGAGAACCGCAAGGAGTGCTCGCCCTCGTTCGAGACCGTGACCGGGATACCCCCGGACTCGGACGTCAGCGTCACCGACGGCACGGTGTCGAGCGCGAGATCGTCGATGGTGGCGCGGACGCTCTCGCGGGCCGCCTCGATGAACGCGAGTCCGTCGGTCGTCGAGGTCAGGAACTGACGCGCCTCGGCCAGCAGCAGCATCGTGTCGAGTCGGTCGGGCTCGAGGCTGCTCGGGGGCAGCATCGAGCGCAGCGTTTCGATGCGGCGTCGTGCCTGTTTGAGCGACGCGACGTAGGTCGTCGGGAACCGGCGGAACGACGGAGACGTCAGGGTCGAGGTGTCGGTCGGCGCGAACGTCACGACGAACCCTGCCGCGTTGGCCGGGGCGAGCCACGGCGCCGACGCGATGCCGCGGGCCATCGGCGCGAAGAACGGACCCGGGAGCGGTGCGTCCTCACCCAACAGGAGCGCGATGCCGCGCGCCTCACCCGGCTGTTCCTGCCAGATCGTCGTGAGCTCGCCGAGCAGTACCTGCGTCGCCCTGACCGGATCCTCGTCGACCACCGAGTCCAGGAGGGCGTCGGTCGCCGATCCGGGGACGATCGCCGCGAGGGAACCGTCCCCGAGCGAGGTCGTCGCCGGCCCGGCGAAGCCGAGCGGCTGCTCGGGGAGCTCCACGGTCGTGGGATCGACCAGCAGCGTCCGGATGCCGGCGGCGGACAGGCCGCGCAGGGTCGCGTCGTCTAGGGCCGCGCCGGGTGGTCGCAGGATCTCCTGCGGCATCTGGACCCCGACGAACGACGAAGCCACCTCTCGGCCCCGCTGGAGCTGGACCCCGACGTCGCGACCGAGGCCACCGCCGTAGAGCGAGGGGATCTCGGGAGCGGAGAACGGGAGGGCCGTGACCTCGACGTTCGGCGCCGCCGCGATCGCTCGCAGGTCCTCGAGCGCCTGCTTGGCCAGGGCCGCGCCGCCTTCCCCCGGCTGGACCCGACGGACCTCGCCGCCATCGGAGACCTCATAGCCGTCGTCCATCCGTCCGAGCTGGGTCAGCAGGACCGGCGAGATCGCCACGTCGACCGGCGTGAGGGACGGGTCGGTCGCGAGTTCGAGCAGGGCGCGGATCTCCCCGTTCAGCCGACCGCCGGGCTCCAGAGCGGTCTCCAGGGACGGATCGGTGAACGTGCCGTCGGGCGCGAAGGTGATGGGGTGGGCGAGGACGAAGGTCCACGACAGGTCGAGCGGGATCTCGGGCTGTCGCACGAGGAAGATCGCGGGCGTTCGGAGCGCGGCGACCGAGGTGATCCCGCTCCGTAGGTCGACCTTGAGCGGGTACACGCCGGAGTGGTCGGGATCGATCCCGGAGTCGAGCAGCAGCGAGACCTCGAAGTCCCGCGTCGCCCCGGGCTCGATGACCCCCTCCCGCGGCAAGGTGCCGGCATCGATCACGAGCGTCGGGTCGGAGACCAGCGAGGCCTCGTACGCGCTCCGGGACAGCACCCGCGAGTACAGCGTGACCCCGATGGCGAGCTCGTCGAGCGTGGTCGTCCCGAGGTTCTGCGCGCGGAACCGCAGGACGAGCGTCCGCCCCGTCGGACAGCTCCAGGTCTGCTGCGCCGGGGTCAGCTCGGCGGTCGCCATCGGGCAGTTCCAGGAGGTCTGCGACAGGATCGTGAGGAGGACCGACGGGCTCTCCTGTGCGCTCGAGGACGGCGGCGCCCACAGGACGAGCAGCAGCGCGAGGACGGGCGGCGAGAGCCGTCGCATGGTCGGTCGAGCCATCCTACCCTCGCCCTTGGGCGAGGGAAGCCACCTCCGCCACCCCGTACGCGACGGCCACCACCAGCATGAACGTGCCGACGGCCACACGCAGCGTGCGTTCGCGAACGCCGAGGGCGATCCGCGCGCCGATCCGAACGCCCGGCACGACGCCGAGGGTGAGGACGAGGAAGATCGCCCAGTCGATATGACCGAGGATCGCGTGGACGATCGTCCCGGGGATCACGAGGATCGCGATCACGAGCAGGGACGTGCCGAGCGCGCGCCGGACCGGCATGCCGATCCACGCGGTGAGGGCGGGCACCATGATGATGCCGCCGCCGATCCCGAGCAGGCCGGACACGAACCCGGCGACGAGGCCGATCGCGCTGTACTTCCACCCGGGGGTACTGCCCTTGACCCACGGCGTCTTCGGCGTCCTGCCGGCGATCACCTGCGCCGCCGTGATGGCGATCAGCGCGGACGTGACGACGAGCAACAGGTGGGCGTTCACGACCTCCGTCAGGAGCGCGCCGACGATCGCTCCACCGATCCCCGGCACGCCGGCCCACCGAGCGGCGCGGAAACTCACCTCCCCGGCCTTCGCGTACGTGTACGAGCCGACGATCGACGTCGGCAGGATCACGGGGAGCGGGGTCGCGATCGCCTGGATCGCCGTTCCGCCGAGCAGCGTGTTCACGGCCGGGGTCGTGATGATCCCGCCACCCACCCCGAACAGACCCGACAGGATGCCGGCGGCGAACCCGACGGCGATGCCGACGCCGACCTGCAGCGGGGTCACGAAAGTCGGTCGACGGCGCGCTCGATGACCTCGCGCTCACCCTTGTACGCGGCGCGCTTGATCGCGGTGCGAACCGGGAACCAGCGGACGTCCTCCATCTCGGTGTCGTGGTCGCTGACGTCGCCCCCGGTCGCCCGCATCAGGAAGAAGTGGACGCGCTTGCGCACCCGGACCCCTTCCCAGACGTAGAAGTATCGGATGTCGCCGAGGTCGGACTCCACCTCCACCTCGAGCCCCGTCTCCTCGAGCACCTCGCGCACCGCCGCCTGCTCCTCGGACTCGCCGGGCTCGATCGCGCCCTTCGCGAGGCCCCACGCCAGGTCGCCCCGCCGCGTTCGTCGAGCCGCCAGCGCCAGCTCGAGCGCCTCGTCGTCGCGGCGATAGACGACGCCACCCGCGGACACCTCGTTGCGGGATCCCATCAGGACCGGGGAAGGGGCTTCCTATACTGGGCCGCCGTGCTCGACCGGATCATCGAGTTGCTCCGACCGTACCTCGAGCCGCCCTGGGGGTACGCGATCGTCTTCATGGCGACCTTCCTCGAGAACTCGGTGGGGGCGGGCGTCATCATCCCGGGCGAGACCCTGGTCATCATCGGCGGATTCTATGCGCGCATCGGCGATCTCTGGCTCCCCGGGGTCGCGATGGTCGCGATCGTCGGCGCGGTGCTCGGCGACAACCTCGGGTACTGGATCGGGCGCCGGTACGGCAGGGGTTTCCTCGAGCGCCACGGACGCAAGCTGTTCGTCACGCCCGTGCGGCTCGAGGCGGCCGAGGGCTACTACCGCCGCCACGGCGGCAAGACCGTGTTCCTGGGTCGGTTCATCCCGGTCGTACGCAGCGTCGGGTTCATCGTGGCCGGGGTCGCCCACATGGAATGGCGACGGTTCATCGTCTACGACGTCGCCGGGGCCGTCCTGTGGGGGATCGGCCATTCCGTGCTCGGCTACGCCCTCGGGGCCAGCTACCAGCGCTGGGAGCGGTACCTGACCCCCGGGGGCCTGGTCCTGCTGGTCGTGCTGCTTCTTCTGATCGGGGGCTCAAAGTTGCTCTCCGCGCGCCGACAAGTGAAGGAGGAGCTCGAGGAGGTCGAGACCGGGCTCGAGCACGACCGGGAGGGCGAATAGGCGCGATGGATGTGACCGAGCTGCTTCGGCACATGGTGGAGGTGGGCGCGAGCGACCTGCACCTGAAGGCGGGCAACGTCCCGTTCGTGCGGATCGACGGCCAGCTGAGCCCGACCGGGTTCGAGGCGATGTCGGGCAAGGACACGGAGGCCGCCGCGGTCGCCCTCATGCCCGAGCACAAGCGGCGCGAGTTCGAGACCTCGCACGAATCGGACTTCGGTCACACGATGGCCGGCGTCGGTCGGTTCCGGATCAACGTCTTCCGGCAGCGGTCGATGGTGGGGCTCGCGATCCGCCGCGTGCGCTCGGAGGTTCCCACGATCGCCGAGCTGATGCTCCCCCCCGTGATGGCCGAGCTCGCGGACTCGAGCCGCGGCCTGGTCCTGGTCACCGGTCCGACCGGTACGGGCAAGACGACCACGATCGCCTCGATGATCGGGCACATCAACCGGACCCGCCGGGCGCACATCGTCACGATCGAAGACCCGATCGAGGTCGTACACGACGACGACCGCGCGATCATCCAGCAACGCGAGGTCGGTCTGGACACGGACTCGTACGCGGCGGCGCTCCGCCACGTCGTCCGCCAGGATCCGGACGTGATCTTCGTCGGCGAGATCCGTGACCCCGAGTCCGCGCTGTCAGCGATCCAAGCCGCGGAGACCGGGCACCTGGTGATCTCGACGATGCACACGATCGATTCGACCGAGACGATCAACCGGCTGCTCGACCTGTTCCCCGCCCAGCAGCAGCGCGAGGTCCGGACGTCGTTCGCCGGCGCGCTCCGCGGGATCGTGTCGCAGCGGCTCGTGACGCGTTCGGACGGCAAGGGCCGCGTTCCGGCGGTCGAGGTGCTGGTCGCGACCGGTCGCGTGTACGACCGCATCATCGATCCCGAGGCGACGGTCGAGATCCGCGACATCATCGCCGAGGGTGGCTTCTACGGGATGCAGACGTTCGACCAGGCGCTGGTGAACCTCGTGGACCAGGGGCTGGTGACCGAGGAGGATGCGCGGACGGCCTCGACGAGCCCGCACGACTTCGTCCTCGCGCTCCGCGGCTCGCTGCTGCGCGGCTGAGATGCCCGGACGGGCTAACGACAGGCGGGCTCGTAGGGTCGGTTTGGCAGGAACTCGTCCCACTCCTCGCGCGTCAAGGTGCGGTTGGCGATCGCGCAGGCGCGCTGCTTCCAGACCTCGGGGTCGATGTCCCAGACGGCTCCCTCGCCGTTGCTCGCCGCCACCAGGAGTCGCTGTCCGTCAGGGGACACATCGAGCATCGTCCGGCGGCTGCCGGCCGTGAGCCTCGGACCGATCTGTGTTCCGGTAGCGACGTCCCAGAGGGACGCCACGCCCTGACCCCAGCCGGAGACGGCGAGGGTCCGGCTGTCTGGCGTGAACTCGAGGGCGAACGCGCCCGTGCCGGCCAGATCGAGCTCGTGGAGGAGCTTCCCGGTGGGGACGTCGACCAGGCGGGCGACGGGGCCCCAGCCGCCGACGGCCAGGGTGCGCCCGTCGGGGCTGAGTGCCACCCCGTCAGCTGGATGGTGCTCACCTGGCCGGGCGCCGACGCTCGCGATCGAAGTGCCCGTGACCACATCCCAGACGTCCGCCCCGCCTTGGAATCCGCGGGCGGTTGCGATCATCGTCCCGTCGGCGCTGAAGAAAGGGTCGATCCCGTCAGCGCCGATGGCAGGAACGAGCCGCCCGGCTCCGATCTCACCGAGACCGGCGCCGGCCGCCACGTCCACGAGTCTCAGGCCGGAGCCGGTCGTCATGGCGAATGTCGTTCCGTCGGGGCTGAAGTCGATTCCGGGCCAAGGAGCGTCCGTCGATCCTCTGATGTCCTCGTGGAGGAGCCGGGATTGCGAACCGACGTCCCAGAGCGTGATCACGTAGCCGAAGGCAGCAGCCGCAAGCGCATGCCCGTCCGCTGAGAAGGCGATCGACTGAACCTCGCCGTCGGTTGCCTCCAAGAGACCGACCGTCGTGAGCTCGTCCGCGTCCCAGAGCGCGATGCCGCGTCCCCGGAGGCCGACCGCGATCAGGTGGCCGTCAGGGCTGAACCTTCCTGGGTGACCCCCCCGGCAACGAGCCAAAGCGACCTGCGGTCGGAAGGCGAAGGACGAGGATAGACGAATGGCCGTGACAGCCGCCGAGAGACGGCGGGGTCCTGCTGTTGAGGGCCAACGCGCTTGCGGGCGTCTCGGGCTAGACGTGTTCGCCGGCCGCCCGGCGGGCCGCGACCTCCATCGGATGGCGGCGGTACCCGAACGGGATCGCCAGGATCAGGTAGACGGGGATGAAGAACGGTCCCCACGCCATGTACTGACGGATGTGGTGGCGTTCGTGCGCGAGGAGCCGGCCCTCCACCGGCGCGGCGGCCACGATCACGAACCCGACGGTCATCGCGGTCCGGTGCACCCCCCGCAGCACCTTCGTGAGCCCGCGCGGCACGCGGTCGAACACGATCGCGCCGCCGTGCGCGCGAGGCGCCTGGAACGTGAGCAGGCCGAGCACGAGCCCCAGCAGCGTGTTGGGCATCGTCCAGAAGAACCCGAGGAGCTCGAATGGACGCACCCGTCGGACGCTACCGCAAGCCGCGGAGGAGGCAGGGGTATCCTGACCCGGTCATGGCCGACCGGTCGCGTCCGAACGGCGGCGCGCGCCTCGAGATCCCCCCGATCGCCACCGAGCTCGGCGAGCGCTTCCGCCTCGCCGGTCTCGAGCTGTACCTGGTGGGCGGGGTCGTCCGGGACCTGCTGCTCGGTCGCGACCACGGGGATCTCGACTTCGCGACCGACGCCGTTCCGCGGGAGACCACCAAGGTGCTCCGTGGGTGGGCCGAGCGCCTGTACCTGGTCGGGGTGAAGTTCGGCACGGTGGGTGCCCGCAAGGCCGACCGGGTCCTCGAGATCACCACGTTCCGCGAGGAGGTCTACGCGGAGGAGCACCGCAAGCCGGCGGTCACCTTCGGCCGCGACCTGCGCACCGACCTGTCTCGACGCGACTTCACCGTCAACGCGATGGCGATCCGGCTCCCCGATGGCGAGTTCGTCGACCCCTTCGGGGGCGTGAAAGACCTTGCCGCCAAGCGGCTCGACACGCCGCTGGACCCCGAGGTGGCCTTCTCCGATGACCCGTTGCGGATGCTCCGCGCGGCGAGGTTCGCCGCGCAGCTCGAGCTCGTCCCGGCGCCCCGCGTCGTGCGGGCGATCGAGCAGATGCACGGGCGCCTGCAGATCGTCTCGGCCGAGCGGATCAACGACGAGCTCTCGAAGCTGCTCCTCAGTGACGGGCCGTCGCGGGGACTGGAGCTCGTGGTCACGAGCGGGCTGGCCGAGGAATTCATGCCGGAGCTGTCCGCCCTGCGGCTCGAGCAGGATCCCGTGCACAAGCATAAGGACGTGCTGCATCACACCTTGGCGGTCGTCGAGAAGTGCGAGGCCGATCCCGACGATCCCACGCTCCGACTCGCGGCCCTCCTCCACGACGTGGGCAAGCCGAAGACCCGGGAGATCACACCCGACGGCGTCTCGTTCCACCATCACGAGATCGTCGGGGCGCGCATGGCTCGCGAGCGCCTCCAGGCGCTGCGGTACCCGGCGCAGGTCGTGGACGACGTCGCCCGGCTCGTCGAGATGCACCTGCGTTTCCACGGCTACACCGAGTGGAGCGACAGCGCGGTCCGTCGGTACGTTCGCGACGCGGGACCGCTGCTCGACAAGCTCAACCAGCTCACCCGGGCGGACTGCACGACGCAGAACCGGTTCAAGGCGAAGAAGCTCGAGGCGCTCCAGGACGACCTGGAAGAGCGGATCGCGCGGCTGGCCGAGGAGGAGAACCTCCAGGCGCTCCGGCCGCCGCTCGACGGGAAGCAGGTGATGGAGCACCTCGGCGTCGAACCCGGACCGATCGTGGGACGCGCGCTCGAGCATCTGATGGAACTCCGTCTCGAACGCGGTCCGATCGACGCGGACGCGGCCTATGCCCTGCTCGACGAGTGGTGGGCCGCCGAGCGAACCACCCCGGGCGACCGATAGCTCCGGACGTGCCCGCCACCCTCGACGGCCTCACCCGGCAGGAGGTCGCCGAACGCGTCGCGCGAGGTGAGGTGAACGACGTCCCAGCCGTGCCCTCGCGCACGGTGCGCGAGATCGTCCGGGCGAACGTCCTGACCCGGTTCAACGCGCTCCTCGGCTCGCTCCTGGTCGTGATCCTGATCGTCGGACCGATCCAGGATGCCCTGTTCGGTTTCGTGCTGATCGCGAACGCGGGCGTCGGGATCTTCCAGGAACTGCGAGCCAAGCGGACGCTCGATAGGCTCGCGGTGCTCACCTCGCCTCACGCCCGGATCGTCCGCGAAGGACGGGTGCGGGAGCAGCCGGTGAACGAGGTCGTGCTGGACGACGTGCTCGAGCTGCAACCCGGCGATCAGATCGTCGTGGATGGCGAGGTGCTCGAGGCCCCGGCCCTCGAGGTGGACGAGTCGCTGCTGACCGGCGAGTCGGAGGCCGTCACCAAGGCGGCCGGCGACGAGGTGCTCTCGGGGTCGTTCGTGGCGGCGGGGAGCGGTCGGTTCCGAGCGACGCGCGTCGGCGCGGAGGCCTACGCCGCGCAGCTCGCCGAGCAAGGTCGGCGGTTCACCTTGACGCGGTCGGAGCTGCGCACCGGCATCGACCAGATCCTGCGCATCGTGACCTGGCTCCTCGTGCCGACGGCGACGCTGGTCCTGATCAGCCAGCTCCGATCGAGCGCGAGCGTGCCTGCGGCTCTCCGGGGCGCGGTCGCCGCGACGGTCGCGATGGTCCCCGAGGGTCTCGTGCTGCTGACGAGCGTGGCGTTCGCGGTGGGGGTCATCCGTCTCGCGCGACGCAGGGTGCTGGTGCAGGAGCTCCCGGCCGTCGAGGTGCTCGCGCGGGTCGACGTCCTCTGCATCGACAAGACGGGCACGCTCACGGAGGGGCGGCTCGTCGTCGACGAGGTCGAGCTCCTCGGCGAGGACGGGACCCACGCCGACGCCCTCGCCGCGCTCGCGGCCGCCGACCCGCATCCGAACGCCACGCTGCGCGCCATCGGCGAACGCTTCTCGGGTCCCGCCGACGGCTGGGCGGCCTCGCGGACCGTTCCGTTCTCCTCGGCGCGCAAGTGGAGCGGGGCCGAGTTCGGCGGGAAGGGCGGATGGGTGCTCGGCGCGCCGGACGTGCTGCTCGGGTCCGACCCCGGTGAGGACGCCCACCTGCGGAAGGCCCGCGCGCACGCGGAGGCCGGTCGACGCGTCGTGCTCCTCGGCCGGACGGAAGGCCCGATCGACGGCGAGGGCACGCCGACGGGCCTGATCCCGGTGGCGTTCGTGATCCTGACCGACCGCGTGCGGGAGACCGCCTCGACCACGCTCGCGTACTTCGCGAAGCAGGGGGTCCAGGTCAAGGTCATCAGCGGTGACCATCCCGAGACCGTGGCCGCGGTCGCGCGTCGGGTCGGGCTGCCGGGCGCCGATGTGCCGTTCGACGCGAAGACCCTCCCCGGGGAGCGGGGAGCGCTCGCCGAGGCGCTGGAGACGCACTCGATCTTCGGACGGGTCACCCCCCAGCAGAAGCGCTCGATGGTCGAGGCCCTGCAGTCACGCGGACACGTGGTCGCGATGACCGGCGACGGCGTGAACGACGTCCTGGCGCT
Organism: Actinomycetota bacterium; assembly: GCA_049587975.1. Lineage (GTDB taxonomy): Bacteria > Actinomycetota > UBA4738 > UBA4738 > HRBIN12 > DASSJM01. The sequence goes on from JBAVEY010000384.1 coordinate 14,023, forward strand.
CAAGGACGCCGACATCGGGATCGCGATGGGATCGGGGAGCTCGGCGACGCGGGCGGTCGCGCAGCTCGTGCTGCTCGACTCGACGTTCGACGCGATGCCGTCCGTCGTGGGCGAGGGCCGACGGGTGCTCGGCAACATCGAGCGGACGTCGAACCTGTACGTCACGAAGACCGTGTACGCGATGCTCATCGCGCTCGGCGTCGGCGTCGTGGGCCTGCAGTTCCCGTTCCTGCCGCGTCAGCTCACGCTGATCGGTGCGCTCACGATCGGGATCCCCTCCTTCTTCCTCGCGCTCGCCCCGAACGACGAGCGCGCGCGGCCCGGGTTCCTCAAGCGCGTGCTGCGCTTCACGATCCCGGCGGGGACCCTGGCGGCCGTCGCCACCTTCCTCGGCTACGTGCTCGCGAAGAACGAGCCGGGTGTCACGCTCGCCGAGGCCCGCACCGCGGCGACGATGGTGCTTCTCTACATCGGGTTCCTCGTGCTCACCATCATCGCGGCGCCCCTCACGACGTGGCGGCTTGCGCTCGTGTGGGCCATGCCGGCGCTGTTCGCCCTCGTGATGGTGATCCCGGCCGCCAGGGAGTTCTTCGCGCTCTACCCTCCGCCGCTCATCGTGTGGCTCGCGGCGTTCGGCATCGCTGCGCTGGTGTGGTCGTTCGCCCGGCTGTTCCTGCCACCCGAACGACCGGTCGGGCCGGGCGCGCCGAGGGCGCCCGGCTGAGCCTCCCCCGTCGTTCCCTGCGTCAGCTGATCCCGCCGGCGTGCGACGGCGGCCAGATCAACACGAACGCCTTGCCGATGACCTTGTCGAACGGCACGTAGCCGAGCCCGAACCGGCTGTCCGCGGAGTTGCCCCGGTTGTCGCCCATCACGAACAGGGAGTCGGGCGGAACCGTGTGGGGTGCATAGGTGCCGTTGCTCTGCCTCGCCGCGTCCGTGAGGTACGGCTCGTCGAGCTTCTTGCCGTCGATGTAGACGACGTTGTCGCGGATCTCGATCGTCTCACCCGGCAGGGCGATCACGCGCTTGATGAAGTCCTCGTTCTCGGGCTGCGCGAGCCCGATCCCCTCGCCGAGCCAGTGGAGGACCTCGCCGACGCCGCTCCGCTGGGGGAGCTCGCCGGGGTGCGGGTTCTCGAAGACGATCACATCGCCTCGGGCGATGTCACCGCCGTCGAACATGAACTTGCTCACGAAGACCCGGTCGCCGACCTGGAGCGTGGGGACCATCGACTCGGACGGGATGTAGAAGGCCTGGATCACGAATGTCTTCACGAGGATCGCGACCGCGAGCGCCACGAAGATCAGGAACGGCGTGGAACCGACGAACCGCCGGCCCGGCGAACCCTTCTCGGGCGGCTCCTCCCCCGCCTCGTCGACCCCGGGACCGCTGCGGCCGGTGTCCGGCTCGACCGCCGCCAGCGGGGGCTCGGTCGTGCGGAGCGCGATCGTCTCGGGTTCCGACGGCGGGTCGTCGTCCTGGGCGTGCCTGATCTCGGCCATGGGTTCCCCAGCTTACGTGGTCGGTTCCGCTACGGCGGGAGCAGCTCGACCTCGACGGCCTTGAACGACGCCCACAGATCGGCGCCGGCGCGCACGCCGAGCCGTTCGACCGAGCCGAGCGTGACCTCGGCCACCAGCGGCGGCGCGCACGCGAGGCGGACGCGGGCACGATCGCCCTCCACGGCGACGGAGGTCACGCGACCCCGGAACACGTTGCGGGCCGAGCCCTCGGGTCGGTCCGGCCCAAGGGTCACGTCGACCGGACGGACGATCGCGATCACGTCGCCCGACTCGTACCACTCGGGCCACGGGACCACGAGCGCTCCGTCGCTCGAGACCAGTCGGCCGGTGCCCTCGCCGAGCGGCTCCAGGATCCCGCGGATCGCGTTCACGCCGACGAGGTCCGCGGCGTATCGAGAGCGGGGAGCCGAGCGGACCTCCTCCGGTGTCCCGATCTGCGTCACCCGGCCGTCCTCGAGGATCACCAGCTGGGTCGCGAGCGTGGACGCCTCGACCGGGTCGTGGGTGACCAGGAGGCGAACGCCGGGGAAGCGCGCGAGCTCGTCGCGCACGAGTTCGCGCACCCGCACGCGCGCGCCGACGTCCAGGGCCGACAGCGGCTCGTCGAGCAGGAGCAGCGTCGGTTCGACGACGAGGGCGCGCGCGAGCGCCACCCGTTGCGCCTCTCCCCCCGAGAGATCGCGGGGCAGCGCGTCGAGGCGGGTCGCGAGGCCGAGCCGGTCCAGCAGCCGCGACGCGCGCTCACGAGCCTCGGATCTGGCCACCCCGCGCGCTCGGAGCGCGAACGCGACGTTCTCCGTCGCGGACAGGTGCGGGAACAGCAGCAGGTCCTGGAAGACCACGCCGACGGGGCGTCGTTCCGGCGGGAGGGACAGGCCCGCCCCGGCATCGTCGAGCGTCACGCCTTCGAGCGCGATCGTCCCCTCGAGCGGGGGCAGCAGGCCGGAGATCGTCGAGACGAGCGTCGACTTCCCTGAGCCGTTCGGCCCGAGGAGCGCGACGGTCTGACCGGCCGCGGCCTCGAACGCCGCCCGGACCTCGAACGCCCCGCGCCGGACGGCGACGTCGACCGCGAGCGTCATCGGAGGAACCGACCGCGAAGCGCCACGATCACGGCGAACGCGAGCAGGATCAGCAGCATCGAGACGGCGAACGCGGCCTCCGGATCGGTCTGGAGCTGCTCGAAGACGGCGAGCGGCAGCGTCTGGGTTCGACCCCGCAGGTTGCCGGCGAACGTGATCGTCGCGCCGAACTCGCCGAGCGCTCGCGCCCAGGACAGCACGAGCGCCGCCGCGATCTGCGGACCCATGAGCGGCAGCGTGATCCGTCGCAGCACGTACCAGCGAGAGGCGCCGAGGGTCGAGGCCGCGTCTTCGAGCCGCTCGTCCAGGCCGCGGAGACCGGCTTCGAGCGCGAGCACCGCCAGGGGGAACGACACGAACGTCGCCGCGAGCACCGCGGCCGCCGTGGTGAACGTGAGCTGGATCCCGAACCAGTCGTACAGCCACGATCCGATGAGCCCGCTGCGTCGACCGAACGCTGCGAGCAGGGAGACCCCCGCGACCACCGGGGGCATGACGAGCGGGAGGACGACGAGCGCGCGCACGAGCGTCTTGCCGGGGAAGGCCGCACGCACGAGGACCCACGCGAGCGGGAACCCGAGGACGAGCGAGATCGCCGCGGCGGTCGTGGCGACGACCAGCGAGAGGCGCAGGGCGGTGAGCGCCGTCTCGGTGGTCAGGATGTCGCCGATGCGGGACCAGGGCGTTCGGATCACGAGGCCCAGGAGGGGCAGCGCGACGAGCGCGACGCCGAGCGCCGCAAGGACGGCGAAGCCGGGCGGGATCCGCCCCCTACGGTGGGGGGAGGAACCCGTACTCGGCCAGCGTCTGCTGTCCCTCGCCGAGGACGTAGTTGACGAAGCGCTGCGCGAGGTCGGCCTCCTGGGATCCGTTCACGATCGCGATCGGGTAGGTCGCGATCACGTTCACGGTGTCGGGGATCGGGATGAGGGTGATCCGGTCGGCGAGGTCGGGCGTGACGTCGGTGACGTACCCGATGCCGGCATCGGCGTCCCCCGAGATCAGCTTCGTGATAACGGCCTTCACGTCCTCCTCGTTAGACACGACGTTGGCGAGCGCCGCGCGCGAGATCCCGGCGTTCCGGAGGATCCGCCGCGCGTAGTCGCCGGCGGGAACGCCTTCGGCGGCGAGCACGAGCTGGACGTGGTCCTCGGTGAGGTCGTCGAGGTTCTCGATCGCGGCGGGGTTGTCGACCGGGACGATGATGGCGAGACGGTTCTGCGTGAAGTCCGCTCGATCCGTCACGCCCGGCCCGTCGTCCTGCACCGAGTCCATCCACGTGGGGCTCGCCGAGGCGAAGACGTCGACCGGGGCGCCCTCGTCGATCTGGCCCGCGAGACCGTCCGAGGGCCCGAAGTTGAAGGTCACCGTGGTTCCGGGGTTGGCCGCCTCGAACGCGTCCCCGATCTCGCCGAAGGCTCCGGTGAGCGAGGAGGCGGCGGAGACGATGAGGTCGGTGCCCTCGTGCTCCGATCCGGTGGCGCCGCTCGTGGCGTTGGACGGGTCCTGCGAGCACGCGGGCAGGACGAGCGATATCAGGGCGATGAGGGCCGCCGATCGCGTCACTCGTCGACCTCGAGCATCACGTTGGTCGCCTTCACCGTGGCGACCGCGCGCATCCCGGGCTCGAGGCCCATCTCGTCGACCGCCTCCCGCGTGACGAACGCGAGGATCCGGTGCGGGCCCGCGAGGATCTCCACCGTCGCGGCGAGCTTGTCGCGCTTCACCTCGGTCACGACGCCCGGGAAGCGGTTGCGCACGCTCGCCGAGGTGATGGTCGGGCGTTCGCGCCGCTCGTGCAGGAGCCTGGCGACCTCCGCAGCCGGGACCACGCGCTGGCCTCCCGCCGTCCTCGACATCGTGAGCTTGCCTTCGCGCTCCCAGCGGCGGAGCGTCTCGACGCGAACGCCGAGCATCGCCGCAGCATCGCCGATCCGGTACTCATCGGCCATGGTGCGTAAGTATAGAGGTTCGGGTCCGCCTGACACCAGAGAAAGCTGGTGTTTGGGGCCTTCAGACCGAGAACCGGACGTGGAGGATGTCGCCCTCGCGGACCTCGTAGTCCTTGCCTTCGACGCGAACCTTGCCCTGGTGCTTGGCCGCCTCCATCGAGCCGGCCGCCACCAGCTCCTCGTACGAGATCACCTCGGCGCGGATGAAGCCCCGTTCGAGATCGGAGTGGATCACGCCGGCCGCCTCGGGAGCCTTCGCGCCGCGCCGGACCTCCCACGCCCGCGTCTCGTCCTCGCCCGTCGTGAGGAACGTGAGCAGGTCGATCGCCCGGTAGCCGGCGCGGATGACGGTCTCGAGGCCCGGTTCGTGCACCCCGAACTCGTCGAGCAGGACACGAGCCTCCTCAGCGTCCATCTCCGCGGTCTCGGCCTCGATCGAGGCGTAGACGCCGACGGTGTCGTCCGGGAGCCCGTCCGGGACCTCCGTGCCCTCCTCGAGGTTCGCGACCGCCACCCAGGGCTTGATCGTGAGCGGGGCGATCGCCTTCAGCTCGCGCCGGTGCTCGTCCGACAGCCCGGCGTCCGAGAGCGGGGTCTCGGTCTCGAGGGCGGCGTTCGCGGCGGCGAGCGCGTCGATCTCGGGCGTGCGTGTGGCCCGCGAGCGCTTCTCGGCCTTCTGCAGCGCCGGCTCGATCACGGCCTGGTCCGCGAGGAGCAGGTCGGCCCTGACCTCCGCGAGCTCGGACACGGGGTTCGCGTCTGGACCGAAGCAGCGCACGACGATCGCGAGCGCGTCCGTTTCCCGCAGCCTCGCGATGCCTTGCGCCGACGCCGTCCCGCCGGGGACGTCCACGAACCCGACCTGCGCGTGGACGGTCTTGCGCGAGCGTTCCATCTCGGTCAGCACGTCGACGCGCGGGTCGGGGACCGGCACGACGGCGTGGTTCGCCTGACCGCCGTGGCCGCCGGTCCGCGTGAGGGCGGTGAACAGCGTCGACTTCCCGCTGAACGGCACGCCGACCAGACCGATGTCCTTCATCGGGTCAGTCTAGGGAGCGGCCCACGCGCGGAGGGCGGGGCCGCCGCCCCGCCCCTCGGGAGCCGCCGGGCTCGACCGCGCTACGCCTTGGTCTCCCAGAAGATCTTGCCGATCTCGTCGATCGCGTCCAGCAGCTTCTGGCCCTGCGCCGGATCCTGCGCCTTCTTCGCGAGGCCCGCTTCCTTGGTCGCGTTCCAGAACAGTTCGTGCAGCTGCGGGTACTTCTCGACGTGCTCGGGCTTGAAGTAGTCGGTCCACAGCACCCACAGGTGCTCCTTGACCAGGTCCGCGCGGGCCTCCTTGATCGCGAGCGCGCGGGTCCGGTAGTCCTCGACGCTCTCGCCGGCCGTCTTGAACTTCTCCGCGTCCTGGTACCGCGTCTGGATCGCCTTCACGGACTCGGCTTCCACGCGTGCCTGGGCGGGGTCGTAGATCCCGCACGGCAGGTCGCAGTGCGCGTGGACGATGCGGCGAGGTCTGAGCAAAGCTTTCAGCATGCGTTCCCTCCTTCGGACGGTCGGCGTTCCGTGACCCGAACCTACCACCGGCGTCCGGATGCGCGGAAGGTGGTGTTCACATGCCTGCTCGCGGCGACCGCTGCAGCGTACGGGTTCCTACGCTGGCGGCCCTTCCAGGTGGAGGTGGAGGGCCCGTCGATGCGACCGATGCTGGAGCCGGGGGACTGGGCGATCGCCGTCGTCCCCGGACGTCTCCGACGCGGCCACGTCGTGGTGGTCGAGCACCCAGACCGTCCGGGGTTCGATCTCGTCAAGCGAGTGATCGGCCTGCCCGGAGACGTGGCGCCCGACGGGTTCCGGTTGGTCGACGCGGTCTGGGTGGAGGGGGACGATCCGAAGCGCTCGACCGACAGCCGCGAGTTCGGACCGGTCGCGGTCCCGTTGGTGCGGGGTCGGCTCCGGGTCGTGTGGTGGCCACCGGGACGGATCCGCTGGCTCTGACTCGGCCGGGACGAGATCCCCTCGCGGGAACGCGAAGGCAAGGGATGCCAGCCCCGGTTGCGGCGATTCCCATCTCGCCGGTAGGATTTGCACCTGCGATGATCCGGACACGCTGCCGTGGCCTCGTGGGGGCGATGATCCCCGACCGGTGCTGCTGTCCCGAGGTGCCCGGCGTCGGCCCGTAGGCCATCACCCCAGGGCACCCACGCTCCCGACCAGCTCCGCTCCCACCCCTCCAAGGAGGTCCGGCCTGATGGATGTCATCATCGCTACCGTCGACGCTCGAGGACGATCGTGCCCGGGGCCGCTCGTCGCCCTGCACCAGGCGTTGAAGCAGGCCCGCCCGGGCGATCTCCTCGAGCTCCTCGCGACCGACCCCGGGTCCAGGTCCGACGTCCCGTCCTGGTCCAAGCTCTCGGGGCACGAGCTCGTCGAGGTGGGCGAGAGTGCGGGCGTCTACCGATACGTGATCCGGAAGGCGTGATCGACATGGCCCGGACCGCACGTGAGACCGGCGACGCCGGCCCCACGCTCGACGAGACGGCGATCCGCGAGCTCATCGAGCGAGCGCTCTCCGAGCGCGAGGCCGAGGCAGGGATCGCCAAGGAGAACAGGGTCACGATCGTCGCGTGGGACGGTCACCTGGATCGGGTCTGGCCGACCCTCATCCTGTCGACCACGGCCGCAGCGTCCGGGATGGACGTGAGCGTCTTCTTCACCTTCTGGGGTCTGTTCGCGCTCGTGAAGCCCGAGCGCCGCCGCAAGACCGGGAAGGACTGGATGACGAGGGCCCTCGGGCAGATGAACCCGGGCTCCACCGCCAAGGCCAAGCTCTCCCGGTATAACTTCGGCGGGATGGGACCGTGGATGCTCGGCAAGGTGGCCGAGGACTACAAGACGCCACACCCGACCGAGCTCCTGGAGCTCGCTCGGGACATGGGGGTTCGGTTGATCCCGTGCCAGATGACCATGGATCTGATGGGGATCGGGGCCGAGGACCTGATCGACGGCGTCGAGGAGCCGATCGGCGCCGCCACCGCCCTGCTGGAGATGAAGGAGAGCGGGATCCAGCTGTTCATCTGACGGTCGCCGACGCGGTGCCGAAGTCCTTCGCGAAGCTAATTAGCGATGCGTAGTATCATGGCTTACGTGCCCACGATCGCTCCCGTCGACGCCACCGCCCTGGCCGCCCGCCTCCGGCTCGGCGTGACGCGGCTGGCGCGAAGGCTCCGACAGGAGGCCGAGGCCGGCGTCACCCCCTCGATGCTCTCGGCGCTTTCGTCAGCCGAGCGTCACGGCTCGCTCACGATGCGCGAGCTCTGCCTGGCGGAGCAGGTCCAGCCCCCGACGATGACCCGCATCGTCGCCGCCCTCGTCCAGGCCGGCCTGGTCGTTCGCGAGGCCGACCCGACCGACGGGCGGGTCGCCTGGGTGACGGTCACGCCCGAGGGCCGTCGTCTCCTCGAGCGGAGCCGGCGCCGCAAGGAGGCCTACCTCGCGAAGGCGCTCCGATCGCTCGAGCCGCGCGAGCTTCAGCGTCTGGAGGCCGCGGCGGCCATCCTCGAGCGCCTCACCGACCTGCCGTCGGCCTCGCGGGCCCAGGAGCGCCCATGACCCCCGTCGGTCGAGCCGTGCATCGGACGTTCCACGCGCTCGGGCATTCGCGGAACTTCCGCCTGTTCTTCATCGGGCAGGCCATCTCGGTCACCGGCACGTGGATGCAGATGGTGGCCGCGGCGTGGCTGGTGCTGCGGCTGACGGGCAGCGGGGTCGCGCTGGGCATCGACACCGCGCTCGCCTTCGGCCCGATCCTGCTGCTTGGACCTCTCGGCGGCTCGCTGGCCGATCGCCACGACAAGCGGAGCATCCTGCTCACCACGCAGGTCACCTTCGGCATCCTCGCGCTGGCGTTGTGGGCGATCGTCGCTACAGGGGTCGTGCAGCTCTGGATGGTCTACGCGCTGTCGCTGTTGCAGGGCATCACCACGTCCATCGACCAGCCCACGCGGCAGAGCTTCTTCGCGGAGATGGTCGAGGCCCGGGATCTCCCGAACGCCGTGAGCCTGAACAGCGCGGTCATGACCGGGACCAGGATCGTCGGCCCGGCGCTGGCGGGAGCCCTGATCGCCGGCGTCGGCCTGCCGTGGTGCTTCTTCCTCAACGCCGTCTCGTACCTGGGCGTGATCGCCGCGCTGCTCGCGATGCGCGCCGGGGAGCTCCGGCCGCAGCGCGCCCCGCGCGAGGCGGGCGCGATCCGCGAGGGACTCCGCTACGCCTGGCGGACGGGGGAGCTCCGACGCCCGCTCCTGCTCATGTCGGTGCTGTACCTGTTCACGTTCAACTACTCGGTGCTGATGCCGCTGTTCGCCGAGCGGACCTTCCAGGGTGACGCCGCGACGCTCGCCCTGCTGTTCTCGGTGGCCGGCGTGGGCTCGCTCGCGGGCGCGCTCTTCATGGCCGGTCGCCCGAGACCGGGAGAGCGCCCGTTGGCGGCGGCGGCCGTGGGCGTGGGCATCGTGACGACGCTCGTGGCGTTCGCGCCGAGCCTGGACGTCGCCGTCGTCTCGATGCTGCCGCTCGGCGTCGCGTCGATCGTGTTCTTCGTGACGGCCAACTCGACGCTGCAGCTCACCTCGCGGCCCGAGATGCGCGGGCGCGTCATGGCCCTCTACGGGATCGTGTTCCTTGGGACGACGCCGTTCGGCGCCCCGATCGCGGGATGGGTGGGCGAGCACCTCGGACCGCGGGTCGCGTTCGCCGCTGGTGGGGTCATCGCGCTCGTGACCGGGATGATCGGCCTGTGGGTGCTCTCGAGACGCCGGGTCGGCGATGGTCTCGAGCTGCAGGCAGCCGATGCCGAGCGCGTTTCGGCCTGAGCGAGCGGCCGCCGAGCGCCGTCCTCAGGAGGATCTCCGGTTGGTCCGGCCGGAGCGGGGCCAACCCCCCGCTCCGGCCGGTACCGCCGTGGGCGTCCTCAGATGCCGAGCTCGGCGCGCACCTTGCCGGCGCGCTCGAGCTGTGCGGGGATGCCCTCGCCGACCGTGAGAAGGTCGACCTGGAAGTGCTCGACGAGCACGAAGGCCTTCTGGACGAGGCGCAGGTAGGGCTCCTCCTCCATCAGCTTGAAGATCTCGGGAGCCGGGCCCCTCAAGATGAAGAACCCCGTCTCGGCCTCGTAGTCGCTCGTCATCAGGAAGTAGGGCTCGAAGTACGTGAGGACCTTCTTCGCGTACAGGTCACGGAAATACTTCATGCCCTCCTCGAACAGCTCGACAGCCTGACGCTCCCGACCTGGCACGAGCTTCCCGAACCGGATCCACAACCCGATCTCCATGGTTCCCCCCGTCTGGCTGCGCTCCATCCGACCCTCAGATGCCCCGGCCACCTTGCCGGGTCGGAACCACAACCGGCCGTATCGTCGCCACGGCGGTGCCCGAACGGCAGGGTCGGGGGTCCCCTTTCGAGCGGGACCCGACCTCAACCTCGTCGAGCGGCGATGTCGAGGCGCACGTAATCGAGCTCGAGGCGCGGCAATCGTGTGGCGACGGCATAGACGAACGCGCCTGCTTCCGCATCGGTCATCCGCGAGACGTGTTCGCGGAGCACGACCGTGCGGAGGAACGTCCCGAGATCCTCGAGGCTCGCGAAGACGGTCGGTTCGGGGTGGAGCCAGCACTCGACCTCATCGAACCCGGCCTTCCGCAGCCGCTCCGAGGTGCGTTCGGGCGTGGCGAACACCTTGCCGGTGAATGGATCCGCCCCGAGGTCCTCGAGGGCCCGGACCACCGTGACGAGGTTCCCGGCGCCACCGCACTGAGCGGCGAGCGCACCCCCCGGCCGGAGCGCCGCGGCGACGTGCGCGAACAGGACGTCGTGATCGGGGACCCAGTGGAACGTCGCGGT
>JBAVEY010000385.1:0-33696 GCA_049587975.1 Actinomycetota bacterium
ACGAGACGTGGCCCGAACGGACCCGGACGAGCGAGGCCGACCCCTCGCCCGGCAGGCGGCGGGGTTGAGCGGCGTCCGCGCCTCGAGCGAGGTCTCGGTCGCGATCGCGGCGGGCGACGGCGTCGTCGCGCTCGAGACGAGCGTCGTGTCCCAGGGGCTGCCCGCACCCCGGAACCTCGAGTGCGTCGAGCGCATGAGCGCGGCGATCCGCGCCGCGGGCGCCGTACCGGCATGGACCGGCTTGATGCGCGGGGAGGTGGTCGTTGGGCTGACGGCCGACGAGCTCGCGGCGTTCGCCGAGCCGGGCCGGGCGGCGAAGGTGGCGCGGCGTGACCTGCCGTCCGCGATCGCCTCGGGCGGGTTCGGAGCTACCACGGTCTCGAGCACGATCTGGGCCGCCGGCCGGGCGGGCATCCGGGTCGGAGCCACCGGCGGCATCGGCGGCGTGCACCCGGGCACGGGGGACGTCTCCGCGGACCTGTTCGAACTGGCCCGGACGCCGATCCTGCTCGTGAGCTCGGGACCCAAGTCCATCGTCGATCCCGTCGCCACGGCCGAGCGCCTGGAGGAGCTCGGGGTGGGGGTGGTCGGGTACCGCTGCCGGCGCCTGCCGTTCTTCCTCGCCACGGAGGCCGCGGTCGACCTGGACGATCGGGTGGACGACGTCGGGCAGGCCGCCCGGCTGGTGTGGGCGCTCGAGGACCTGGACGCCCGCGCGGCGGTGCTGCTCTGCAACCCGGTCCCCGAGCGCTTCGCGATGGATCCCGACGTCGTCGAGGAGGCCGTGCGGGCCTGTGAGCGGATCGCCGAACGCGAGGGCGTCCGGGGCAAGGCCGTGACGCCGTACCTGCTCTCCTGCCTGTCCGAACGCACCGACGGCGAGAGCCTGGAGGCGAACCTGGCGCTGCTCGAATCCAACGCGCGGTTGGCCGGCGAGATCGCCGCCGCTAGCGCAGCCAGGTCTTGACGATCGCCTTCGAGAAGTTCCAGCCGTAGCGGAAGGACTTGGGCTTCTTCGACTCACCGCCCCGTCGCGTGAGGAACGTGACCGGAACCTCGACCACCCGCGCCCGTTGGCGGAGCGCCTCGATCGTGACCTCCGACGTCCAGAACTGGTCCTGTTCGAGGATCAGGGCGCGGAGCGTGTCGGCGCGGGTCGCCCGGTACCCGCTCGAGATGTCCGTCACCCGCTGGCCGGTGAGGACCGTCACCACCCACGAGAAGAAGTGCACGCCCATGTGGCGGATCACGCTCTCCCGCTCGAAGTCGCCGAGCATCCGCGACCCGTTCACGTGATCGGCCCGGCCCGCGATGATCGGCTCGACCAGCGTGGGGAGCTCCTCCGGCTGGTGTTGGCCGTCGGCGTCCATCGTGACGACGATGTCAGCACCGAGCTTGAGGGCGATGTCGTATCCGACGCGCAGCGCGAGGCCGCCGCCGCGTCGGATCGGCAGGCTCGCCGCGAGCGCGCCGGCCTTCCGGGCCGCGTCCGCCGTCCCGTCGTCCGAGTGATCGTCGATCACGATCGCGACGACGTCGTAGCCCTCGACCTGCTGCGGCATGGCCTCGATGACCGCCCCCACGTTCTCCGCCTCGTTGAAGGCGGGCGAGACGACGACGATCCGCTTCCCGTCCGGCAGGTCGTCCGTCGCCGCCCAGTCGAACGCCGCTTGCCCGAAGGATTCGACGAGCTGGCGGATGCCGCGCTCGTTCGTGTCGACCTCGGACTGCATGCGGATCAGGAGCAGGAACAGGACGCCCACGGCGAGCAGGAGGACGGCGGTGAGGCGCTGCCCGCTCCCCGGCTGGAAGTTGAACACCTCGAACAGGGGGTTGAACAGTCCTGGGGCGATCGCGAGCAGCAGGACGGCGATCGAGATCAGCGACGAGATGATCAGGTTGAGCCTGCTGATCTGACGCCGTCGATAGCGGATCAGGGCGAGCGCGAAGAACGCCACGGCGAAGATACCTCCGACCACGCGCAGCGCCGACATCGTGTGGACTCTACGCGATGGTGCCGGCCGGGCGGCTCAGCGAGCGGAGCGTTCCCTGATCCCTCGCCACCTGGTGACGGGGAGGATGTGGTCGGCGATCACGCGGCCCTTGTATCGCTGGATCGCCTCGAACATCGACTCGATCAGCGTCTCCGAGAGCAGGTGCGGATGCAGGCCGAGGTCCATCAGCTTGGTGTGCTTCGCGTTGTAGTAGTGCTCCTCGAGCTCGACCCGCGGGTTGTCGAGATGCTCGATCCGGACCTCGAGGCCCACCTCGGCTCCCGCATGACGGACCAGCTCGGCGAGCTCGACCACCGAGAACTGCTCGGTGAACTGGTTGAACACGCGGAACTCGCCGGCCCCGGCCGGGTTCAGGACCGCGAGCTCGACGCACTGGAGCGTGTCGACGATGTTGAGGTACCCGCGCGTCTGCCCGCCCTTCCCGTACGGGGTGAGCGGTTGGCCGATCACGGCCTGCAGGCAGAACCGGTTCAGGGCGGTGCCGAACACCTCGTCGTAGTCGAAACGCGTGAGCAGGCGCTCGTCGAGCCTGGTCTCCTCGGTCTCGATCCCGTAGACGACCCCTTGGTTGAGGTCGGTCGCCCGGAGCCCCCAGATGCGGCACGCGAAGTGGATGTTGTGCGAGTCGTGCACCTTCGACAGGTGGTACATCGATCCCGGGATCTTCGGGAACGGGAGCGTGTCCGACCGTCCCTTGTGCGCGATCTCGATGTACCCCTCCTCGATGTCGATGTTGGGCGTCCCGTACTCGCCCATCGTCCCGAGCTTGACCAGATGCGCGTCGGGTGTGAGCTCGGCCATCGCGTACAGCACGTTCAGCGTGTTCACGACGTTGTTCGTCTGGGTGAACACCGCGTGCTCGCGGTCGATCATCGAGAACGGGGCGCTCGGTATCTCACCGTAGTGGACGATCGCCTCGGGCTCGAACTCGCGGAAGAGGCGTTCGACGACGCCCCAGTCGGTCAGGTCGCCCTCCGTGACGCCGATCTCCATGCCCGTGACCTCCCGGAACGCCTCGGCGCGGGCGGGCAGGGATGCGCCGATCGGGGTGAGGGAATCCGTCCCGGCCTCCCGGTGGGCACGTCGCCGCAGGTAGCCGTCGACCGCGTGCACCTGGTGACCCTTGCGGGCGAAGTGCATCGAGGTCGGCCACCCGAGGTAGCCGTCGCCGCCGAGGATCAAGATGCGCATGCCGTCGCCTCGCTCCGGGTTGGTGGGGTTCGATGGCCGCGTCATCCTAGCAACGCCGGCGGGCGTCCCAGGGCCGGTACCTCGTCGCTAGACCAGTGCGGCGAGCTCCTCGAGCACCCGGTCCACCTCGGCCGGTGTGTTGTAGTGGCAGAAGCCGACCCGGACCGCCCCGCCCGAGTCCTGCAGGCCGAGCCGCTCCATGATCTCGAGCGCGTAGTAGTTCCCGTCCCAGACGAAGATCCCGCGCTCGGCGAGCGTCTTGGCGGTCTCAGCGGGATGTTGGTCCCCGACGCGGATCGCGAACGTCGGCGTCCGTTCGGCGACCCGGCCCGGCTCGGCGATGCCGTAGAGGCGGACGGAGGCGATGTCGCCGATCCCGGCCAGGAAGCGCTCGGACAGGCCGGCCTCGTAGGGGACGATCACCCGATCGAACGCGTCGGCGAGGGCCGCCCGCCGGCCCTGCGCGGCTCCCAGGCCCGCCAGGTAGTCGACGGCGGCGATCCAGCCGGCGAAGCCCTCGTGGTTCTGCGTGCCGGTCTCGAACGCGAACGGGAGCGCGTCGTCGGCCGGCCGCACCTTGTAGGGGCGCAGGGAGGACAGCACCTCGCGCCGTCCGAACGCGATCCCGAGGTGCGGTCCGAAGACCTTGTACGGGGAGCACACCACCAGGTCGGCGCCGATCGCCCGGACGTCGATGCGGCGGTGCTGTGCGAGGTGGACCCCGTCGCACGCGACGATCGCCGGCGTCCGTTCGTGCACGAGCCGGGTGAGTTCGGCCGCCGGAGTGATCGTGCCGACGGCGTTCGACGCGAGCGAGAACGCGACGACCTTCGTGCGTTCGGACAGCGCGGCCTCGAACGACGCGGGATCGAGCGTCGCATCCTGTTCCCGGATGTCGACCCATCGGACGGTGGCGCCGGCCTCCTCCGCCGCGAGGACCCAGGGACGGACGTTGGCGTCGTGGTCGAGCCTCGTCACGACCACCTCGTCGCCGGGTCCGAGCATCCGGGCCACCGAGCGCGAGATCGCGAACAGCAGCGTGGTCGCGTTCGGTCCGAAGATCACTTCGTCGACGTCGGCGTTCAGCAGGTCGGCCGATGCCCGGTGCGCCTCCGCGATCACGTCGTCGGTCTCCTGGCTGGTCGCGAACGCGCCGTGCGCGTTGGCGTTGCTCCGTCGCAGGTACCCGGCCATCGCCTCGATCACCGCGTCGGGTACCTGGGAGCCGCCCGGCGCGTCGACGAACACGGCGGGCCGTCCGTCCACTTCCCGGACGAGCGCCGGGAATCGGGAGCGGGTCTTCGCCAGATCGGGGCCGTCCATGGCCGCCTAGACTCGCGTACCGGCTCACGGTCGGCAACCCGGGAGGTGTGCGTGCGGTTCGGACTGGACATCGGCCAGCACCAGCTCGCGTGGGAAGAGATCGCGGCCCGCGTGCGGCTCGCCGAAGGGGCGGGCTTCGACGGCGCGTGGGTGTTCGACCATTTCACGGCCCTGTACGGCGATCCGAACGGTCCGTGCCTGGAGGGCTGGACCCTGCTAGCCGCCCTCGCGGTGGCGACGTCGAGGATCCGGCTGGGCACCTTGGTCACCGGGATGACGCACCGGCATCCCTCGGTCCTCGCGACCCAGGTGGTGACCGTCGACCACGTGAGCGGCGGTCGCGTCGAATGCGCCGTCGGCGCTTCGTGGAACGAGGAGGAGCACGCCGAGCTCGGCATCCCGTTCCCTGCGACCCGTGAGCGGACCGAACGGTTGGAGGAGGGTGTGCAGGTGCTGGGTCTGCTGATGAGCGGCGAGCGGGTGTCCTTCGACGGCCGGCACTACCGGCTCGACGGGGCGCTGTACCGGCCGAGACCGATCCAACGACCCCATCCGCCGATATGGATCGGCGCCCGCGGTCGCGATCTCATGCTGCCGATCGTCGGCAGGCTGGCCGACGTCTGGCACTCGTGGGGCAGCAGGTACGCGGAGAAGTGGGAGATCGTCCGACGCGCGGCCGAGGAGGCGGGGCGAGATCCCGGCTCGATCCTGCGCGCGTCGAGCTTGTCGGTCAGCGAGCCGTGGGATCAGGTGCGTCGCGCGTTCGACCGGCACGTGGGCAACGGCGTCGGGTACCTGATCGTCGATTGGCCGACCGAGGGTGAGGGCCGCCTCACCGAGTTCATCGAGACCGTCATGCCGACGCTCGAGGGCTAGATCCGGTCCCAGCCCTGCGGGAGCGCGGGGACGGGCCAGTCCGGGTCCGGGCGCCAGTCGCTCCACTCGTGGTCGAACGGCGGCTCCCGGTCGACGATCCGATGGGCCGCCCGTTCGCCGTCCGCCCGCAGGCGCGGCTCCTCCTTGGCGGGGATCACGCCTCGCCGGATCGCCTCGGCGAGGTCGTCCTCGTCCTTCCATCGCCACGACCCGTCGAGCTCGACGATCACGTCGAGCTCTTGATCCAGGGTGTCGAACCCGATGTCGGTCCTGCGGAGCGGTTCTTCCAGGTTCACGTACCAGTGCATCGGTGACCGATCGGGGCGGAGGAACAGCAGCACGGCGTACCAGGTGTCCGGCCAGGAGAACGAGAGGACGTGACGGTCGTCGTCTCGCTGCCAGACGAGTTCGAACTCCGCCTGCGGGACCTTCAACCGCCGCCCGTCGTGGAACGGCGCCATCCATCGGATCCCCGCCGGGATGTACAGCATCGTCTGCCCGGGCGTGTCCTCGACGACCGTCGCCGGGCGTGCCGACCAGACGTGCCCCTGCCAGGTCTGGCGGAGCGCGATGGACCGGCCGGGATCGAAGCGGCGCACCGCCTCAGCCGAGACGGGACCCGAACGCGGCATTGGTCGCGTCGAGCAGTGCCTTGGCGTGGGCGCGCAGCGACGAGACCTCGTCCCGGAGCGCCTGCGCCTTCGCGGGATCCTTCAGCGCCGCGGCGTTGATCTCGACGTTGTACGTCGCCGACCAGACGGCGCTCGAGAGGGACTGTGCCGCGCAGGCGCCGTCGGACGCGGCGGCCGCGTTCCCGATCTCGGTCGTCTCGCGGGCGAGCTCCATGAGCTCCGCAGCGGTGCGGGCGATGTCGAGAGGCACCTCGGCCGCGGCCAGGTAGCCCTCCTGGATCGTCTGCGACCGGACCGCCTTCTCGGCGTCGGTCTCCTTCGGCATCTTGAACGCCGCCATCACGCCGTCGAACGCGGTCGCGTCCCGGTCCGCGAGGTCGAGCAGTGCCGTCCGTGCGGCCTCGGCCTGGACCAGCATCCCGCGCATGCGCTCCTCGGCCTCCTCGTAGCCCTCCTTGCCGATCGTGAGGTTGCAGACCATCGAGATCAGCGCGGCGCCTGCAGCTCCGGAGAGCGCGGCCACCGCGCCGCCCCCCGGCGTCGGCGCGTCGGACGCGAGATGCTCCATATAGGTCTCGACCACCTGGTCCGCGATGCGCCCGCTCATCGACCGTCCCCTCCCGCGCTCACGAGTCGCTCCAAGATCTGTCCGTCCGCATCGAACCCCTCCAGTCGCAGGTGCTCCACGTCGCCCTCCGCCAACGCCGCACGGGGGACCAGGCCGACGATCTCGGACGATCGCACCTCCATGCCTCGCTCGGCGGCGAGCTTGCCCACGGTGTCGAAGGCTACCCGCGGCGGGGTCACGTCGATGTCCACCAGGTTCATCGAGACGGTGACCGCCCCGCGTTCGGGGACCGCGAACCCGATGGCGCGGACCGCCGGCAGCCCCCCGCTCGATTCCCGGACCTGCCTCGCGATCTCCTTGGCGTCGTCCTCGGCCCCGCTCAGGTACAGGTTGAACGCGACGAGCGGCTTGCGCGCGCCGACCGCGGTCGCGCCCGCCCGTCCGAGCTCATGCGGGCCGAAATCGGGCAGGCGCTCTCCCCGGGCGACCGCGTCGCGCAGACCCTCGAACTCGCCCCTGCGGACCTCGACCAAGCTCGCGCGCTCGGGCGAGCGGGCGGCGCGGTCGTAGAGGTAGACAGGGATCGCGAGCGTCTCGGCCAGCTCGGCCGCGAACGCCCGCGCGAGATCCACCACCTCGTCCATCGAGATCCCCGACAGCGGCACGAACGGGATCACGTCCGCCGCGCCCATCCGGGGGTGCCCGCCGGTGTGCATCGTCATGTCGATCAGCTCGACCGCCTTCGCGGCGCCGGCGAGCGCGCTCGCTCGGACCGCGTCGGGCGACCCGACCACGGTCGTGTCGAGGCGGTTGTGCCCGGGATCGGCCTGGCGATAGACGAGGCGAGCGCCGTCGATCCCGGCCAGGGCATCGCAGATCGCATCGATCACGTCCCTGCGGCGACCCTCGCTGAAGTTCGGGACGCAGACGACGAGCGCACCGGTACCGGCCATCGAGGCAGAAGCCTACGATGCGGGGGGTGGATCTCGACGCGTTCACGGGGTGGCTCGAGCGGTACTTCGACGCGTGGGCGTCGAACGATCCCGTCGAGGTGTCGGCGCTGTTCGCGGAGGACGCCGTGTACTCCTACGGCCCGTTCCGGGAGGAGACGCGCGGTCGCGACGCGATCGTGCGGGCATGGGTCGAGGGCGGCGCCCCGTCCGAGCTCCGGACCGACGTCGAGCCGATCGCGGTGGCGGGGGACCGTGGTGTTGCGCACTTGCGCGTGTCGTTCCGGGACGATGCGGGGTCGCGGATCGAGGTGGACGGGATCCTCGTCTGCGATTTCGACCCAGCCGGCAGGTGCGTCCTGCACCGCGAGTGGTACGACCGCCACGAAACCCCCGCCTGACGAAGCCTCTCTATCGGGGGCTACCGCTCGCGCATCCGCGCTCGCTCCTTGAGCCCCCGAACCCCTCTCCTATCGGGGGCTACCGCTCGCGCATCCGCGCTCGCTCCTTGAGCCCCCGAACCCCGGCTTGACTCGTGTCGGCGGACGGGCGTACATTCACCCTTCCCTCTCGAACATACGTTCGATTCCCTGAGGGAAGGGGTGTGGGTCCGAGGAGCGAACGTCGGTGTCCAAGCGGTACGACGAGCAGGTCGAGGTCCGGGTCGAGCGCGACGCGGGGATGCCCTCGGCGTTCGTCTGGCGCGGGCGCCGGTACGAGGTTGCCGACGTGATCGGGAGGTGGCGGATCGAGGGACGCTGGTGGGCGGACGGACGCGATCGCGAGTACTGGCGGGTCGAGGCGCGCGGCGGCGCGGTCTGGGACCTGTACCACGACCGCCAGCACGACCGTTGGCACATGGAGCGGCTGTGGGATTGAATCGGAACCGTGACCGATCCCGCGGACCCGACCGATCTCGCCGCGCGGATCGTGCGCGACCAGGTCCTTCCGAACCTCGAGACGTGGGAACGCGAGGCGACCTACCCGCGCGGGGTGGTGCGGGGATCGGGTCTGACCGGGCTGTTCGCTCCCGCAGGGGTCGGTGGACTCGACCTGTCGTACCCCGATGCGATGGCGGTCTTCGAGGAGCTCGGTCGCGGGGACGCCGCGCTCGCGTTCTCGCTCTCGATGCACAACGCGGTGACGGCGGCGGTGTCGCGGTTCGGCGACGATGCTCTCCTGGCGCGGTGGGGCCGGCGGCTGGCCGCGGGGGAGGCGCTCGGAGGGTTCTCGCTCACCGAGCCGCACGCCGGCTCGGACGCGGCGACCATCACGACGCGGGCGCTCGAGGGACCGGACGGGTGGCGCGTGAGCGGGCGCAAGGCGTGGGTCTCGCTCGCCGGCGAGGCGGACCTGTTCCTGGTCGTGTGCAAGACGAGCGAGGAGCCCGGGCATCGCGACGTCGCGATGGTCGCGGTCGAACGCGAGGCGCCCGGCGTCTCGTTCCCGCAGATCTACCGGAAGGCGTGCGCCGACTTCCTGCCCATCGGGGAGATGATGCTCGAGGGTGCGCCGGGGACCGTGCTCTTCCCGCCGGGCGAGGGGATGCGGGCCGCGCTCGGCGCCATCGACGTCGCCCGCTGCGACATCGCGGCGATCGCGAACGGTCTGGCAGCGGCATGTTTGGACGCGGCGCTCCGGTACGGCCGGGATCGAGCGGTGTTCGGCAGACCGGTCATCGAGCACCAGGGGATCGGGTGGGCGCTCGCCGACGCGCAGACCGACCTGGTCGCCGGGCGCCTGCTGGTCCGGCACGCCGCGGAGCGGCTGGGGGGACCGGAGGGGTCGGTGGCGGTGGCCCATGCGAAGCGGTTCTGCCCGGACGCGGCCCTTCGGACGGCCATCTTGTCGAGCGAGGTCCTCGGCGCGTACGGCTGGCTCCAGGACCATCCGTTCAACCGGGCGATCGCGCTCGCGAAGATGCTCCAGGTCGTGGACGGCACCGCCGAGATCCAGCGGGTCGTGATCGCCCGCGATCTCACCAGGCGCGCGGGGGAGCTGTAGATGACCGACGCCCGTATCTTGCCGTTCCTGGTTTCAGAGCTACGGCTGCCGCCCGACGAGCAGGAGCTGCTCGGCCGGGAGTGGTGGCCCTCCTACGCGCACGCGGTCGTCCACCGCGAGGGCGTCTTCCTGTTCGACAACGGCGCGGGGTTCGGCAACGCCGAGATCGAGACGACGTTCTCGCCGCGGGTGACGGCGATCGAGGACGCGCTCGCCGAGCACGGGATGGGGCTCGCGGACGTGACCGGCGCCGCCAACTGCCACCTGCACTTCGACCACAGCGGGCAGAACGTCCGGCTCCCCGGCGTGCCGATCTTCGTCCAGCGCGCCGAGTGGGCGATGGTGCACGAGCCCGACTACACGGTCCCGGAGTGGATCGACGCGCCCGGCCTGTCCTACGAGGTGATCGAGGGCGAGGTGGAGGTGGCTCCGGGCCTGCGGCTGATCCCCACACCGGGGCACACGGCCGGGCATCAGTCGCTGGTGGTGGATGCGCCCGAGGGCAGGGTCGTGCTCGCCGGTCAGGCGCTGCAGTCGCGGCTCGAGTGGGAGGGCGCGACGGAGCCGAGCGCCTCCGGTGCCTCGACCGCGCGCGACCCCGCCTACCCGCGCTCGGTGCAACGTCTGCGGGCGCTCGAGCCGGTGCGCGTGCATTTCGCGCACGACCCATCGGTCTGGGAGCGTGGGTAGCGCGTCCGAACGTACCGCCGGAGCGGTGAGATGCCCGGCGCCTTCGTCCACCTCGACGTCCGTTCGTTCTTCTCGCTGAAGGAGGGCGCGTTCTCGCCCGAGGCGCTCGCGCGACGGGCGGCGGAGCTGCAGATGCCGACCGTCGCGCTCGCCGACCGCGACGGCCTCTACGGCACAGCCCGGTTCGTCGACGCGTGCGTGCGGGAGGGTGTGCGCCCGATCCTCGGCGCATCGCTCACCGTCCGGGAGAGCGGCACGCTGCCGCTCTCAGGGGCGATGGCCGGCCGCAAGCCGAGGGATGCGAGCGTCTTGCTGTTCGCGCGGGACGCGGCCGGGTACGCGAACCTGTGCCGGCTGGTCACCGACGCGCACATGACCGGCGAACGCGGCGACCCGTCGCTCACCCCGGAGCAGATCTGCGCGCATGCGGGTGGTCTGGTCGCGATCCTTGGTCCGACGTCACCGCCTGCCGCGCTCGCTCTCGCCGGCCGCATCGACGCCGCGCGGCGATCGCTCGAGCCCTATCGCGAAGCCTTCGGCGATCGTACGTACGTCGGTGTCGCGAACCGCCTGGAACAGGGTTCCGCGAATGAGATCCGCGCGCTCCTGCGGCTGGTCGATCGCGCGGGGATCCGAGCGGTCGCGACCAACCCCGTCCGGTACCTCGTGCCGCAGGACGCGTTCCTGGCCGACGCGCTCGAGTGTATGCGCGAGCTCGTTCCGATCAGCAGGACCAACGTCTCGCGCCGCAACGCCGAGGGGTGGCTGAAGCCCGCGAGTGAGATGCGGGCGCTGTTCGACGAGCGCCCCGACCTCGTGACCGCCACGCTGCAGGTCGCCGAGTCGTGCGCGTTCGACATCGGCCTGCGCACGGTGAACTTCCCCGACTTCCCCACGCCGCGAGGACGGAACGCCTCCTCCGTGCTGGCCGAGCGCAGCTGGCGCGGTCTGGAACGCCGGGGGATGCGACCGACGACGAAGGTCCGAGACCGCCTGAACCACGAGCTCGCGATGATCCACCGGTTGGGGTTCTCGGCCTACTTCCTGACGGTTGCCGACATCGTCGCCGACGTGCGGGCGATGGGGATCCGATGCGCGTGTCGGGGGAGTGCCGCCGGCTCGCTCGTCTGCTACCTCGTCGGCATCTCCGACGTCGACGCGATCCGGCACGATCTCGCGTTCGAGCGGTTCCTGAACCCGATGCGCGACGAGCTGCCGGACATCGACGTCGACGTCGAGTCGGCCCGCCGCGAGGACGTCTACGACATGGTGCTCTCGCGATACGGCGACGACCGGTGCGCGTGCGTCGCGATGGTCGACACGTACCGAGCCCGCGCCGCCGTCCGTGAGGTCGGCAAGGCGCTCGGGCTCCCCGAGCCCGAGGTCGACGTGGTCGCGAAGTCGTTCCCGCACATCGGCGCCCACGACCTGCGGGTCGCGATCGAACGCCTGCCCGAGCTCGTGGGCAGCAACCTGAACGCCGGGCAGCTCGAGCATCTGTTCCGCGTGGCCGAGCGCCTGAACGGCTTCCCACGCCACATCGCCCTCCATCCCTCGGGCATCGTGCTGTCGAACGACGACCTGGTGACCAGGGTCCCGCTCGAACGCTCGTTCCAGGGCTACCGCGTGATCCAGGCCGACAAGGACGACGTCGAGCTCCTGGGGTACCTGAAGCTCGACGTGCTCGGCGTCCGGATGCTCTCGTCGATGCGGCACGCGCTGGACGAGATCGCCCGCACCGAGCACGTGAAGATCGATCTGGACGCGATCGCGCTCGACGACGAGCCGACGTTCGAGCTGATCCGAGCCTCGGACACGCTCGGGTGCTTCCAGATCGAGTCGCCGGGCCAGCGCGAGCTCCTGCAGAAGCTCCAGCCGACCCGGTGGGAGGATCTGATCGTCGACATCTCGCTCTTCCGGCCGGGGCCGGTCAAGTCGGACATGATCAACCCATACCTGCGTCGGCGCGCCGGGATGGAGGCGCCGACGTACGCGCACCCGGCGCTCCGCCCCGCGCTGCGCGAGACCTTCGGCGTGATCGTCTACCACGAGCAGGTGCTCCGGACCCTCGCGGCGATGGCCGGCTACGACCTGACCTACGCCGACCACGTCCGCCGCCACCTGGACCGCGAGGACCTGCTCCCCGGCTTCCGAGCCGACTTCCTCCGGCGGTCGACCGGCCGGGGCATCCCCGCGGACGTCGCCGAGCGGACGTGGACCGCGGTGGCCGAGTTCGCGAGCTTCGGGTTCTGCAAGGCGCACGCTGCGGCGTTCGCGGTCCCGACCTACCAGTCCTCCTGGCTGAAGACCCACTACCCGGCGCACTTCCTCGCGGGGATCCTCACCCACGACCCCGGGATGTACCCGAGGCGGCTGCTGCTCGAAGACGCTCGCGAGCACGCGATCCCGATCTTGCCGCTCGACGTGAACCTCTCAGAACCGGAATACGTGGTCGAGGTGGTGGGTGGTGGTGGTGAAGGCGTCGAGCGGCGCGCTGAGGTCGGGGCCTCGCCCCGGGCTGCTCGTCTCCGCCTACGCGACGGGTCCATGCTCGCGGACGCCGAGGGGCTTCGGCTCCGCTCGACGACGCCCGGGGCGGACCCCTCCCCGAGCGCCGGCACGGGCGGCGCCACCGACCTCGAGACCCCGCGGTACGGGATCCGGTTGGCGTTGCAGGACGTGCATGGGATCTCGGACGCCGAGGTCCGGTCGATCCTGGAAGCTCGGGCCGACCGGGCGTTCGACGACGTGGGGGACTTCTTACGGCGGGCGATCGTGTCCAAACCTGTCGTCGAAGCCTTGGCGCATGCGGGGGGGTTCGACGGGATCGGGGAGGGGTCGCGGCGGGATCGGTTGTATGCGGCGATGACGACCGTGGCGCAGCGGGAGGGGGATCAGTTGGCGCTCGACCTGTCGGTGGGCGCTGTGGATGAGCTCTCGTTGCCCGAGTACACCGACGCGGAGCGGGTCCGCGCCGAGCTCGAGGTCCTCGGCCTGGACGCGAGCCGGCACCTCGTGAGCTTCTTCGAGCCACTGCTCGCCGACCTCGGTGTGGTTCGCTCCGAGGATCTGCATCGGTGTCGCTCTGACGAGCGCGTGATGGTCGCCGGCGTGAAGGTGGCCTCGCAGACGCCGGCGATCCGCAGCGGCCAGCGGATCATCTTCCTCACGCTCGACGACGCGACGGGACCGGTCGACGTGACCGTGTTCGAGAGCGTTCAGCCGAAGGTCGCCAAGACCGTGTTCCACTCGTTCGTGCTCGCGGTGCTCGGGACCGTCAGGCGAACCGGGCGCAAGGGCGTCTCGATCGTCGCCGAAGACGTGTGGGACCTGACGTCGCTGCTGCACGCGCGACGGCAGGGGCGACTGACGGAGGCGCTCGCCCATCAGGGGACGGCGTTCGGCGCTGACGTTCCGCGCAAGCTGTGGCACTCGAGCGGAGGCTCGGCCGGTCGATGACCCCGCCCGGTGCCTCCGTCGCGGCGGTACGCTCCGCGTCGATGACCCGATCGCGGTCGAGCGAGCCGATCCTGCATGTCGACCTCGACGCGTTCTACGCCTCGGTGGAGTCCCTGAAGGACCCGAGCCTCTCGGGCAAGCCCCTCGTCGTGGGCGGTGTCGGCACGCGAGGGGTCGTGATGTCGGCCTCCTACGAGGCCCGCGCGTTCGGGATCCGCAGCGCGATGCCCGCCGTCCGCGCTCGGCGCCTGTGTCCTGACGCGGTCTTCGTCCCCCCGGACTTCGAGGCTTACAAGGCGCACTCGAACCGCTTCCGCGAGATCTTGCTCTCGGTCACCCCGCTCGTCGAGCCGATCTCGCTCGACGAGGCCTTCCTCGACGTCTCGGGCGCGCACCTGCTGTTCGGCGACCCGGAGGAGATCGGACGCAAGGTCCGGCGCGAGGTCCAGGGCGGCATCGGGGTGCGGTGCTCGGTGGGGGTCGCGCCGACCAAGCTGGTAGCCAAGCTCGCCTCCGCCGGAGCCAAACCCGACGGCATGGTCGTCGTTCGGGCCGGCGAGGTCGACGCCTACCTGGAGCCGCTCCCGGTCCGGGCGCTCTGGGGGGTGGGGGAGAAGACGGCCGAGACCCTCGGACGCCTCGGCGTGCGGACGGTCGGCGATCTCGGGCGGACGCCGGTCGGGGTGCTCGGCAGGCTCCTCGGCGACCAGCACGCGCGCGACCTGCGGGACCTCGCTCGCGGCGTGGACGATCGTCCCGTCGTCGCGTACGAGGCGCCGAAGTCCGTGAGCCACGAGGAGACCTTCGACCGCGATCTGGACGACCAGCGGGAACTGCTGCGGGAGGTGCTCTCGCTCTGCCAGCGCGTGGCGGCGCGGCTGCGCGAGGACGGGTTCCGGGCGAAGACGGTCACCCTGAAGATCCGTCTGGCGAACTTCACGACCCTCACCCGTTCTCGGACGCTCGCGGCGCCGACCGACGTGGCCGCCGACCTGTACCAGGTGGTGGGCGAGCTGTTCGCCGCCCTCCCCGGCGCCCGGCGACGCGTGCGCCTGCTCGGCGTCGCCGCGACCGGCCTGGTCCAGGCGGGCGAGGAGCAGCTCGCGCTGCTCCGCAGCGAACGGTGGGGGGACGTCGAGCGGGCCGTCGATCGGATCGACAAGAGGTTCGGGCGGGGTTCGGCCGTGCCTGCCGTCCTGCTCGACCGGGGGCGCGATCGGTGATCTGCCCACGGACCCCCTCTTCCACTCGCGGGGGTCGTTCCTATAATCGTGTCGCACGGTAACGAAGGCCGGAGCCGGGAGCCCATGCCACTGTCGCCCGACGAACAGCGCATCCTCGACGAGATCGAGCAGCGTCTCGCCGAGGAGGACCCTCGGCTGGTCGAGGCCGTGAGCCGAACCTCCCTGTACACGCACCTGGCGCGGCGGATCAAGTGGTCCATCCTCGCGTTCGCCATCGGTTTCCTGATGCTGATGGTGTTCCTGATGGTCGTCCCCGACCTGCTCTGGGTCGCGGCGACGGGGTTCGGCGTCATGCTCGCGTCGGCCCTGTTGATCTACCGGTACCTCAAACAACTGACCCTGGATCAGATGCGCGCGATGCAGCAGCAGTCGGGCCGTTTCTCGCTGACCGGGTTGCTGGCGCGCCTGGCCGGGCGATTCCGCACCCCGCCGCCCACGCCGCCGGGCTCGTAGCTCAGGGCCATCCCGGAACCGGCATCGTCGGGTCGCTCGTTTCCGTCGTCGTGGCGAGGGATACGAGGTCAGGGAGATCCGACACGTCACCGGTTTTCGGCTTGCCACGGAACGTGCGCCTGGAGTACAACATGCGTCACCTTCCCCGGGGGCGTGACCGTCGAACCGACGTCGAGACTTCCCCTCGACGAGCCGGCGGAACGCGTTGGTGTCGTGAGGGAGACGTCGTCGGAGGGCGCTCGTTCCTATGGAGGGATTCACCGCACATCAGGCGACGAAGTTCACCGGATGCTCCGCGCGCCAACTCAGGTACTGGGACCAGATCGGACTCGTGAACCCCTCGGTGCAGGGGACGGGTGGTCGTCCCGGCGTTCCGCGGCTGTACTCGTTCCGTGATCTGGTCGCGCTGAAGGTCGTGAAGTCCCTGCTCGACAACGGGATGTCGCTCCAACGCGTCCGCCGCGCGTGGGACTACCTCAACCGCCGGGCCGCGTTGGATCAGCAACTGTCCGAGATCAAGCTCATCACCGACGGGGTCAGCATCTTCAAGATCGCGCGCCGCAACGGCGAGATCATCGACGCCCTGCGAGAGGGACAGCTGGCGTTCTTCGTGGCGATCGACGAGATCGCGACGGGTGTCGAGGGCAAGGTGGGGCAGTTCCGCGAGGATCGCGACCGGTTCGTTCGGGCCCTCCGCGAGGCCGCCGCCCACGCCCAGACGGGGCGCTGAACCGGACCTAGAGGCCGGGCCGGTAGGTCCCGACGATCCGCCGGATCAGGCCTGCCTCCTTGCGGAGCTCCCGGATCGCCCGGTGAGCATCCTCCACGGAGGCGCTCGCCTCCTCGCGGGTGGGGGCGTCCGCCGCGTACGCCGCCCGGGTCGCGAGGGTCGTGAGGCGCCCCAGATGGCCGTCGCTGAACGCGATCGCGGCGGCGAGCCGCGCCCGATGCTCCTCGAGCGTCTCCCCCTCGCGGCGGCCCATCCCCAGGTCGGCCGCCTCTCCGTCGAAGACCCGATAGGCCGCGAGCACGTGCTCCCGCGGTTCCCGCGACCGATGAAGGAGCCGGCTCCGCCACACGGACTTCGCGATCGGGACGACGATCAGGAGCACGCCGAGCAGCACGAGCAGACCGAGGAAGATCAGCCGATACGGGACCGAGTACCCGGATCCGTCCGGCGCGTCCGCCGTGCCGATCGAGGGCAGGGGGACGAACTCGCTGGGTCCTCGCTGGGGGCGCGTCTCCGTGTTGCAGACGAGCTGGCGCTCCCTCGGCGAGGCCGCCCGGCATTCGGCGGTGCCGCCGCCACCCGGGCCGAGCGTGTTGTCCGCCTCGCCGGTCTGCCCGCCCGCGCCGCCGGTCGGCGTGGCCGGGTTCAGGTAGGTACCCGCCTCGGCGTTCGGGTGGGTGCCGTGCCCGGGGGTCGGCTCGAACTGGAGCCATCCGTATCCCTCGAAGAAGACCTCGACCCAGGCGTGGGCGTTCTTGCTCTGCACGAGGTAGGTCCCGTCGTCCTGCTTGGTGCCGGCCTGGTACCCCACGGCCACGCGGGCCGGGATGCCGAGCTCGCGGACGAGCACCGCCATCGCCGTGGCGTACTGCTGGCAGAAGCCCGCCTTGGTCTGCGTGAGGAACGTGAGCAGCGCGTCCGCGTCATCGGCCACGTCGACGTCGGTGGTGTAGGAGAACCCGCCGGAGTGGAAGTGCCGCTGGATCGCGAACACCTGGTCGTACGTGGTCGTCGCGCCCGCGGTCCACTCCTTGGCGATCTGTGCGATCCGCGGGTCCAAGACCTCGTCACCTGGGAGGTCGGTCCACCGTCCGTACTGGACGGGCGTGAGGTTCTGGACCTGGTCGAGCTCCTGCGGCGTCGGTAGGACGATGCGGGAGCGAACCGTGTACTCCAGGCCCGCATCGAGCCCGCCGTCCACGAACGCCTGGCCGCGGGACGGGTCCCACGTCACATCGCCCAGGTCCCCTGCGGTGATCTGCTCCGGCGTCTGCGCCATCGGGAGCGCGTTCGGATCGTCGAAGTCGTCACTCAGGACCCGGAACGTGAACGGCTGCGTCTGCGAATCGGATGGAGGGTCGTATCCGGGGCCTTGGGGGAGCACGGTGGGGATCGAGACGGTCTGGCCGCTCTCGGTCCCGTCCGGGTCGCTGCTCCGCCACTCCTCGCCGTCGAACTCGTCGAGCGTGTACAGACGCCAGTACTGCGGATCGGGTGTCTCCACTTCGAACAGGTCCCGGACCGGAGCCCCGCTGTCGAGCTGGGCGTGGATCGAGATGAACGGATCGAGGCCCGCGCCCTCGTCACCCGTGGTCGACAGGTCGACGAGCGGCCCCGAACGGAAGCCGGGGAGCAGACCCGGGACGAGCACCGCCGCCGCGATCACCATGAACGCGACCGGCCTCGAGCCCCGCACCGACGTGCCGAGGCGACGCGTCCGCGATCCCGACCAGACCGGCCCCCATTGCCGGACGCGCCGCAGACCGTCCGCGAACAGCACGGCGAGGGCGGCCGCGAGTAGGAGGATCGCGTAGACCGGCCGCGCGCCGTCCTCGAGCACCGTATCCGCGAAGCCGACGAGCGCGATGGGTGGCAGGACCGCGAGCAGCGGGCTTCCCGCCCGGATGGCGAGGGCGTGCGAGGAGAACGCCGACGTCCACACCGCCGTGACGGCCGCGAGCATCAGCGGCGGCAGGGGTGGCGTGGGCGCGACCTGCAGGCGGGCCTGCTGGCCGACGAACTCGAGCGAACGACCGACGGCTCGGAGCGTCCGGATCGAGGGCAGGCCGTACCACGCCGTCTGCGGGAGCACGAGCCACGTGATCGCGAGGGCGAGCCCGACCAGGCTCGCGAGCGTCGCGAGGAGGAGCCCCCGGCGTTCGAACAAGGCGGCGATCGCCACCGACGTCAGCGCGGCGGCGACGAGCTGCAGCGTCGGGACCCGTCCGGTGAAGACTCGACCGAACGCGAGCGCGGTCGCCACGGCGAGCCCGGCGACCGCCGCGAGGCTTAGGAGCCGCTGGTGACCAGGGGTTGGGTCCGCTCGACGTGCCATACCTCTCGCAATCTCCTCGACGGCGGGAGCACGACGACCTCCCAGCCGGTTCGGGACAGGGACATCCGGGCCTGCGAGGCGCGCCCCTCGACCTGGGCGCGACGCTCGGGGGGAAGCGTGTCGGGCTCGGTCGGGTGGACGAACACCCCGACCTTGGGCCCGAACATCGCACCGACGCGGATCCACGACGGGAGCTCCGTCGGGGCGGGGGGTGCGCCGACCACGACGAGGGTCGTGTCGCTCGCGGCGACCATCCGCAGCCGCGTGAGCCCGGTCGAGAGCGCGCGGGCGCTGTGATGGCTCATCCCGGCGAGCGCGTCCAACAGGCTCTCCTCGCCGACCCGTTGCGGGGGCATCTGGGTCGTGGCGAGCTTGACCGAGAAGCCGTACCGCATCAGCAGGATGCCGAGCGAGGCGGCCGCCGAGATCACCTTCTCGAAGCACGGTGAGTGCGTCTGCCCGACGGCCGTGTCCCTCGTGTCGACGAACAGGACCGCGGTCGAGCGTCTCGTCGACTCGTCCTGGCGGATCATCAGCTCGCCGCTGCGGGCCACGCTCGGCCAATGGATCCGCCGCAGGTCGTCGCCCTCCACGTACGCGCGCATCGTGTAGAACTCGTCCCCCGTCCGGAACAGGTGCTTGGCGAGGGCGAGCCCGCTCGTCATGCCGAACGGCGAATCGGGGCCGCTGCCGAGTAGCTCGACCTCCGGGGCGACGACGAGCTCGTCGCGCTCGTCGAACTCGACCCGCAGCTTCGTGAGCGCGAACGGGTCGGACAGGTCGGCGGTGAGGGGGCCGAGCACGTACCGCCCCCGCTGGTGGGGCGCGATCGAGTAGCGCACCCGTTGGCGGCCGCGCGCGGGCAGCGACGCGACCACCAACCGCGCGGAGCGTCCGAGCTGGGACGGGAGGCGATCCTCGACCAGCAGGAAGGAGGTCTGCGCCGGGGACTGGTTCTCGATCTCGAGCTCCACGTGCACGCGCTGCCCGGGCTGCACCCGCGTGTCCGACAGGCGCCGGCGGATCCGCAGCCGCTGACGGCTCCAGCGCGCGAACAGGGCCGCGGCGAACGGGAGCAGGACGATGCCGACCGAGATCATGTGCAGGGTCGGGGAGCCGAGGACTCGCGCGGCCGCCCACAGGGCGATCCCGGCCCCGAAGACCAGGACCCCTCGGCCCGACGGCATGGTCAGGCGGTCCCGGTGACGGGAACCGACACCTCTGCGGCGAGGTCCTCGAGCACGGCCTGCGAGCTCCGACCGCCCATCACGGCGTCGGCGGTCACGATCACGCGGTGGGCGAGCACCGGCGTCAAGAGCGCCTTCACGTCGTCCGGGATCACGTAGTCGCGTTCATCGGCGGCCGCCAGCGCCCGCGCCGAGCGCAGCAGCATGATCGAGGCCCTCGGACTCGCGCCCAGGTAGACGTCGGGGTGGCGACGCGTGCCCTCGACGAGATCGACGATGTATCTGCGGACGGCGGGGGAGACGTGGACCTGGCGCGTCTGCTCGATCATCTCGCGCACCGCCAGGGCGTCGGCGACCGGACCGATGTCCGGGAGCGTCGAGCGCACACCGTGGGTAGCGAGGATCTCGGCCTCCACCTCGCTCGAGGGGTATCCGATCCCGATCCGCATCATGAACCGGTCGAGTTGCGCCTCCGGCAACGGGTACGTGCCTTCGTGCTCGATCGGGTTCTGGGTCGCGATCACCATGAACGGCGTGCCGAGCTGGTACGTCTCGGTGTCGACGGT
This sequence comes from Actinomycetota bacterium, assembly GCA_049587975.1. Classification (GTDB taxonomy): domain Bacteria; phylum Actinomycetota; class UBA4738; order UBA4738; family HRBIN12; genus DASSJM01. The sequence continues at coordinate 20,224 of JBAVEY010000385.1, forward strand.
GATCTGTCGCTCCTCCATGCATTCGAGCAGCGCCGACTGCGTCTTCGGGCTGGCCCGGTTGATCTCGTCCCCGAGGACGATGTTCGCGAAGATGGCGCCCGGCTTGAACTCGAAGTCGCCGCGCTCCTGGTTGAAGACGTTCACGCCGGTCACGTCCGTCGGCAGGAGGTCGGGCGTGAACTGGATCCGCCGGAAAGAGCAGTCGATCGAGCGGGCGATCGCCTTGGCCAGCATCGTCTTTCCGACACCCGGCACGTCCTCGATCAGGACGTGTCCCTCGGCCATCAGGGCCGCGAGCGCGAGTCGGATCTCGGGCTGCTTGCCCTGGACGACCTTCTCGACGTTCTGCTCGATGACGCGGAAGCCTTCCGCGAACCGCTGCCAGTCGAGCGCCGACTCTCGAGCCTCCAAGCGCACCTCCGCGGGATCGACGCCGGACCATCTTACTCAGGAGTACGGCAAGGGTCGCCCCCGGGTTCCTGCGTCATCCTGCCCAGCACGTCGCGGCAGCCGCTGCGAGGGAGGTGGAGGCGGCAGCGGCGCACCCGCTGCCGGACGCCCCGCGCGGCCCCTTGTTCGCTCTTTCAGGCGTCCTTCGAGCGCGGCCCTCCGCCGCCTCCGCGCGGATTACAACCCTGGGATTCGGTGGTTGCAAGCACCCTCGGCCCGATGCTCCTCGAGAGGCCCCCGTATACTCGCGCCGTGGGACGAGCACTCGTGCTCAACGCGTCGCACCAGCCGCTCGCGGTGGTGGCCGCGAGACGGGCCGTGATCTTGGTGCTGAAGGAGAAGGCCGAGGTCCTGGTCTCCAACGGGCAGGTCTTCCGATCCGAGCACCTGCACCTCGACGCGCCCTCGGTCCTGCGCCTCCGCAACTTCGTGAAGATCCCGCATCGGTCCCACGCGCCGCTCACACGTCGGGCGGTCTTCGCGCGGGACGAGTGGACCTGCCAATACTGCGGGGCCGCGGCCGAGAACCTCGACCACGTCGTCCCGCGGTCGCGGGGAGGCGCGCACGCCTGGGACAACGTCGTCGCGGCGTGCCGGCGCTGTAACTCGCGCAAGGAGAACCGCCTCATCGACGAGGTTGGATTGCGCCTGGCGCGACGGCCCGTCCCCCCACGCGACGGGTTCCGACTGTCGATCGGGCGGCTGGAGCCCGAGTGGGAGCCCTTCCTCTGAGCTGATCTCGAGCCCTCGGCTCGCCGGCTCGAACGACCACCCAAGCCGCATCGATGGTTGACGCACGTCCACAGTCGTTTGCCCTTTTCACGTCCCGGACCCTTGACGCGGTGGAGTGACAGTGGAATAAAGGTGGCGCTTAGTGGAGGAGAAGGGGAGGACGCGTGGCCGAACTGCTCGGCACGCACAGCTATCAGCTCGACCCGAAGGGGCGGATCAGCCTGCCCGGTCGGTTCCGCGAGGCGTTCGCCGGCGGAGCCGTCCTGACACTGGGGCAGGACGGCTGCCTCTTCTGCTTCCCCAGGGCCGAGTGGACCGCTCGGGCGGCCGAGATCCGCGATCTTCCCCTCTCCGACACCGAGGGCCGGGCCTACGCCCGGATGTTCTTCGGCAAGGCCGAGTCGGTGTCGCTCGACGGTCAGGGACGGCTGCTGGTTCCGCAGCGGCTGCGCGGCGAGGCGGGGATCGGCAAGGAGGCCGTCGTGCTGGGCGTCTCGGACCGGATGGAGATCTGGGATCGAGCGGCGCACGAGCGATACGAGGCGGCGCACGCCGGTGCCTACCAGGCCGGCACGCTCGCACCGGGGGGGAAGGGATGAGGAGAGGGACGCTGCCGGGAGAGCTCCGTCAGAGCCTTTCGCTGATCGCGATGACCGCGGGCACCGCGGCCACGTTCCTGGGGCTCGGGCTGCTCACCGCCCACCTGCTGGGATGAGGTCGGGGCGGTGGGAGAGCGCGGCCACGAGCCGGTCATGGTCGACGAGGTGCTCCGGTTCCTCGGCGCGGCCACCACGGTGGTCGACATGACCCTGGGAGCCGGCGGTCACGCGGACGCACTCCTTTCTTCCGGCGTCGAACGGGTCATCGGCATCGACCGCGACCCCGAGGCGATCGAGCTCGCCACCGTGCGGCTCGCGCGGTTCGGCGAGCGCTTCACCGCCGTGCGGACCCGGTTCTCGCAGGTGCCCGCGGAGAGCCGGGTCGACGGCGTGCTGTTCGATCTCGGCGTGAGCTCGATGCAGCTCGACCGACCCGAACGGGGGTTCTCCTACCGCCACCCGGGTCCGCTCGACATGCGGATGGGCCCCGACGGCGAGCGCGCGATGGACATCGTGAACACGGCGACGGAGGAGGAGCTCGCCCGGATCGTCTTCGAGTACGGGGAGGAGCGGCGTTCGCGCCGGGTGGCGGCGGCGATCGTCCGGGCGAGGTCCCGCTCGCCGATCGAGACCACCGACGAGCTTGCGGGTGTGGTCGCGAGCGCCCTGGGGGCGCGGCGGGGCGGCCCCCACCCCGCCCGCCGGACGTTCCAGGCGCTGCGCATCGCGGTCAACCGGGAGCTGGAGGAGCTCGCCGCGTCCCTGCCTCGAGCGGTGGACATCCTCGCTCCCGGCGGCCGCGTGGTGGTGATCGCGTACCACTCGCTCGAGGACCGCATCGTCAAGCGCTTCCTCATCGCGGCTCCCGACCTCCGGGTCCTGACCAAGAAGCCCCTGCGACCCACGGCAGCCGAGGCGAAGGGGAACCCGAGATCGCGGAGCGCGAAACTCCGTGCCGCCGAGCGGAGCGTCGCCGCGTGAGCCAGCCCGCACGCCGGCTCGAGCCGGAGCCTCGTCCCGCGGTCCCACGCAGGCCCGCACGTCGGGTCGCGCCCGTCGTCGCCCGGCCGATCAACGAACGACGCCGCCAGGCCTCCGGGCGTCGGCCGAGGCGACGCCGGTCGATCGGGTTCGTGATCCTTTCGTCGGCCATCGTGGGATCGATGGTGTTCGGCATCGTGGTCGTGAACGTCCTGCTCGCACAGACGTCGTTCCGCATCGACGACGCGGAACGACACCTCGAGGCGCTGTCCGATGACCACCTCGAGCTGGTGCGCGAGCAGGCCACCCTGTCCGCTCCGGGCCGGATCTCCGCCTGGGCCAGCCGGCACGGCATGCGTCTCCCCGACGACATCCGCATCCTCCACGCGCCCGGTTCGGGCTCGGCGGATCCGGCCGGAGCGGACCCCGCATCGAAGGGCGAGCCGCCCTCGTGAGCCGACCGCCGGCGGGAAGGCTGGTGGCCCTGTTCGCCGGGATGGTGCTCGCGTTCGGAGCGATCTCCGTCCGGCTCGCGGTCCTGCAGGTCAGCCAGGCTCGGGAGCTCCAGGATCGCGCCTTCGACCAGCGGGTCCGAACGATCGATCTCCCTGCGCAACGAGGGCAGATCCTGGATCGCAACGGCGCGAGGCTCGCGCTGTCCACCCCCGCCACCGACGTCTATGCGGACCCGCGCCTGGTGGACGATCCGTGGGGGACGGCGACGCGCCTGTCGCCGGTCATCGATGTTCCGGTTCCCCGGCTCGTCGACGCGCTGACCTCCGAGGGGACCTTCGTCTACCTGGCGCGCCATCTCGATCGCGCCCCCTCCGAACGCATCGACCGGATGGCGCTGCCCGGGATCGGTCTGCTCCCGACCTCCAAGCGCTCGTACCCGGCCGGACCGCTCGCGTCGCAGGTCGTGGGCTTCGTCGGGACCGATGGCGTCGGGCTCACCGGTCTCGAGCTCGAGTACCAGGACGTCCTGGCGGGGACCCCGGGGGAGTTGACCCACGAGCTGGGCCTGTCGGGGCAGTCGATCGTCGGCGGGATCGACGACGAACGGGCGCCGATCGCCGGCTCATCCCTCGTGACCACCCTCGATCGCGATCTCCAATATCACGCGCAGACGGCGCTCGAGGACGCGGTCAAGGCGCAGGGTGCCCGCGGCGGCACGGTCATCGTGATGGATCCCCACACCGGCGAGATCCTCGCGATGGTGAGCTACCCCTGGTTCGATCCCAACGCCTTCGAGGACGCGCCGGCCGGCACCTATCGGAACCGGGCGGTCACCGACGCGTACGAACCCGGGTCGACGAACAAGGTGATCACCGCCGCCGCCGCGATCCAGGAACAGGCGATCCCCCTCGGGATGCGGCTGATCGTCCCCTGGACGATGCCGGTCGGCGACTACGTGATCCACGACTCGCATCCGCACGGACCGATGCCGATGACGCTCGGTGACATCGTCGCCGAGTCGAGCAACATCGGCGCCGTCAAGGTCGCGGACCGGCTCGGCTCGGCGGCGCTCGCGACGTACCTCGCGCGGTTCGGGCTCGGGCATGCCACCGGCGTCGGGTTCCCGGGGGAGTCCAACGGCATCATGCTCCCGCTCGACGACTGGAGCGACACGAGCCTGGCCACGATGGCGTACGGCCAGGGGATCGCCGCGACGCCCCTGCAGATGGTCTCGGTGTACTCGACGATCGCGAACGACGGCCGTTGGGTGCAGCCCAAGCTGGTACGTGGCACGATCGATCCCGAGGGTTCGTTCGAGCAGGCAGGGACGCAAACGCCTCGACGGGTCGTGTCGGCGGCGACCGCGCACATGGTCACCCGGATGCTCGCCTACGCGGTCGAGGACGGGACCGGCACGAACGCCCAGATCCCGGGGTACCAGGTCGCGGGCAAGACGGGGACGGCTCGGATCCCGTCCGACGACGGGTCGGGCTATCTCGAGGATGCGTACATCGCGTCGTTCATCGGGTACCTCCCGGCCGGGGCCCCGAAGGTCGTGATCGCGGCCATCCTGGATCGCCCCGCCGCCGTCTACGGCGGGCTGGCGGCCGCCCCGTTGTTCCATCGCGTGGCGCTCGCCGCGATCACACGCCTCGGCATCACGCCGGCCGAGCGGGTGCCCCTGCCCCCCCACGCCCTGCCGGTCGGATGAGCGTCCGCGCGCACGGGGGTGCCCCAACGCAGGCGATAGGCTCAGGGGCCGTGGCCCCACCCCCTTCCCGCACGCTCGGCGCTCTCGCCTCCGCGCTCGTGGATCGCGAGATCCGAGGAGACGCCGGCGTCCCCGTCACGAGCCTGTGCTACCGATCCGCCGACGCCGCGCCCGGCGCGCTGTTCTTCTGCGTCCGTGGGAGCGCCGCCGACGGGCACGCGTTCGCCGACGACGCGGTCGCGAGCGGCGCCGTAGCGCTCGTCGTCGACCGCTGGCTCCGGACGGACGTCGCGCAGGTGCTCGTGCGGGACGTCCGCGCGGCGATGGGCCCCGTCTCTGCGGTGTTCTACGGGCGTCCTGCCGACGCGATGACCGTCGCCGGCGTGACCGGCACGAACGGCAAGACGACCACCACGTTCCTGCTCGAGGCCGTGTTCCGCGCGGACGGGCGCACCCCCGGGATCATCGGGACCACCGGGGTCCGGATCGACGGCCGCCCCCAGCCCCTGCCGCGCACGACCCCCGAGGCGCCCGACCTGCAGCGATGGTTCGCGGCGATGGCGCACGAGGGCGTCGATGCGGTCGCGATGGAGGTCTCGTCCCACGGCCTTGAGCAACACCGCGTCGACGGCGTCCGGTACGCCGTCGCCGTGTTCACGAACCTGTCGCAGGATCACCTCGACTACCACGGGTCGATGGAGGAGTACTTCGTCGCGAAGGCGCGCCTATTCACGCCGTCGATGAGCGACCGGGCCGTGGTGAACGCCGACGACGAGGAGGGACGTCGTCTGCTCGGGTCGGGCCTGCCGACGATGACGTACGGGGTCGCGGCCGATGCCGACGTCCGTGCGACGGAGGTGGAGTCCACGCCGGCGGGCATCGCGTTCCTGGCGGACGGGATCCGGATCAGCTCGCCGCTCCGCGGGTCCTTCAACGTCGAGAACTGCCTGGCGGCGTTCGCCGCCGCGCGCTCGCTCGGGATCGACGACGCGGTCGCGGCCGACGCGATCTCCTCCGTCCGAGGGGTTCCCGGGCGCGTGGAACCCGTCGAGGCGGGCCAGGGATTCCTCGTCGTGGTCGACTACGCGCACACGCCGACGAGCGTCCAGAACGTGCTGCGCGCGGCGCGCGGGCTGGCGAGCGACCGGGTGATCGTTGTGATGGGGTGCGGCGGCGACCGCGACCGGGGGAAGCGCCCCCGGATGGGTTTCGCCGCGACGGCCAACGCCGACCTCGCGATCATCACGAGCGACAACCCTCGGAGCGAGGATCCGCTCGCGATCATCGCCGAGATCACACCGGGGGCCGGACGCGGCGGGGGTCGCTTCGTCGTCGAGCCGGACCGGCGGGCGGCGATCCGTCTCGCGGTGCGCGAGGCCGGGCGGGGCGACGTCGTGGTGATCGCCGGCAAGGGGCACGAGACCTACCAGGAGCTCGCGGACCGGACGATCCCGTTCGACGACCGCACGGTGGCCGAGGAAGAACTGCGCTCGACGGGGAACGCGCGGTGATCGAGCGCCCGCTGTCCGCGATCGCGTCGGCCGTACGCGGCGAGCTCCGAGCACCCGACGCCGTCGTCTCGGCCGTCGCGACGGATTCCCGGGCCGTGGCGCCCGGCGACCTGTTCGTCGCGATCGCCGGCGAACGCGTCGACGGCCACGACTTCGTCGCGGAGGCGTTCGAGCGGGGTGCGGCCGCCGCTCTGGTGGATCGACCCGTCGTCGGGACCGCGATCGAGGTGACGGACACGGGTCGCGCGCTGCTCGACCTCGCGAGCGACGAGCGGGCGCGCATGACCGACGCCCGCGTGGTCGGGGTCACGGGATCGAACGGGAAGACCTCGGCCAAGGACCTGGCCGCCGCGGTCGTCGGCACACGCTTACGGACGCACGCGAGCCCCGCGTCGTTCAACAACGAGATCGGGCTCCCGATGACGCTGCTCGGCGCGGAACCGGGCGTGGAGATCGTCGTCGCGGAGATGGGAGCCCGGCATGAGGGCGACGTCGCGCTGCTCTGCGACGTCGCTCGCCCCGACGCGGTGGTCGTGACCAACGTCGGGGTGGCCCACATGGAGGTCTTCGGGTCGTGGGAAGCGATCGTTCGAGCGGGTGCGGAGCCGGTGGAACGGCTCGGCGCTCACGGCACGGCGATCTTGAACGCGGACGATCACGTCGCCCGGGGGTACGCGGACCGATGCGAGGGCAGCGTCGTCACGTTCGGCATCGACCCGTCGGCCGACGTGCGTGCCGAGGGCATCGAGCTCGGCCCCGACGCCAGGGCGAGCTTCGCCTTGGTCGCAGCGGGAGAGGCGGAGCGCGTCGAGCTCGCCGTCCCGGGCGAGCACATGGTCTCGAACGCGCTCGCCGCGGCGGCGGTCGGGCGGTGGGCCGGGATGACGCTCGCCGAGTGCGCCGCGGCGCTGAAGGGTGCCGGCGTCGCCCGGTGGCGCATGGAAACCTTCACGGGGGCATCGGCGATCGTGGTCGTGAACGACACGTACAACGCGAACCCCGAGTCGATGGCCGCGGCGCTCAAGACCGCGCGGTGGATGGCCACGGGAGCGCGGCTCGCCGCGGTGCTCGGCCACATGGCCGAGCTCGGGCCGATCTCGTTCGCGGAGCACGAGCGGCTGGGCGAGCTCGTGGTGAGGATCGGCGTCGAACGCCTGATCACCGTGGGCGACCAGGCGCGAGCCATCGCACGCGCGGCGATCCGCGAGGGTCAGCTGCCGGAGGAGGTCGCCTCCTACGATCGGCCCGAGGAGGCCGCGGAGGACGTGCGCTCGTGGGCGGGGGCGGGCGACGTCGTCCTGGTGAAGGGCTCGCGGGTCGCGGGCCTGGAGCGCGCGGCGGAGGCGCTGCGGTGACGACGCGTGGTGGGGGACGTTCGTGAGACAGATCCTGATCGCGGCCGCCGTCGGTCTGTCCGTGACGTTGCTCGGCACACCGATCGCGATCCGGCTGTTCCGGTTGTGGGGGTGGGGTCAGCGGATCCGCGAAGACGGCCCGCACACGCATCTGGAGAAGATGGGAACGCCGACGATGGGCGGAACGGTGATCATCGCCGGGATCGTCGCCGGCTACGTCGCGACGCGCATCGTGTTCACGACCGTGACGGCCGCTGGGATGGCGGTGCTGCTCGCGACGGTGCTCCTCGGCCTGCTCGGCTTCATCGACGACTTCATCAAGGTCCGACGCCGGCGCTCGCTCGGTCTGTCGAAGACGGCGAAGATCGCGGGGCAGGCGATGGTCGCCTTGATCTTCGGCATGGTCGCCGTCCGAGCGGCGGGCCTGCCGACCGAGCTGACGTTCATCCGCGCCACCGGCGTGGAGCTCGGCCTGTTGTTCTACCTGTGGGTGTTCGTGATCCTCGCGGCCTCCTCCAACGCGGTGAACCTCACCGACGGGCTCGACGGTCTCGCCTCGGGCGCGTCGATCCTCGTGCTGTCGGCGTACGTGTTCATCGCGTTCTGGCAGTTCCGGCACACGTGCGGACTGATCCCAGGCGAGGCCTGCTACCCGATCGACGTGAACGCGGCGCTCGACCTCGCGATCGTGGCCGGCGCAGGAGCAGGTGCGACGGCCGGGTTCCTATGGTGGAACGCGGCACCGGCGCGGATCTTCATGGGGGACACCGGGTCGTTGGCGCTCGGCGGGCTCGTGGGCGCTCTGGCGATCGTGACCAGTACCCAGCTGTTGCTGGTGGTGCTCGGCGGACTGTTCGTGATCGAAGCGGCCTCGGTGATCGCACAGGTGATCGCGTTCCGGGGGTTCCATCGCCGCGTCTTCCGCATGTCGCCGATCCATCACCATTTCGAGCTCGCCGGATGGCCCGAGTTCACGGTCATCGTCCGGTTCTGGATCGTGACCGGGCTGTGCGTCGCCGTCGGCCTCGGGTTGTTCTACACGGACTTCGTCAGCCGCGGCGGATTGGGACTCGAGTGATGGGCGCGTTCGACGGCGAGCACGCGGTTGTGGTCGGGGCGGGTGTCGCGGGCGTGGCAGCGGCGCGCGTGCTGGTCGCCGAGGGCGCGACGGTGCGCGTGAGCGAAGGGGTGCTCGACCGGCCGGGCGCGGCGGAGCTCCGCGCGGAGGGGATCGAGGTCCTCGACGGCGGCCATGCCCCCGAGCACCTCGACGGCGCGACCCTGGTGGTGCCGAGCCCGGGGGTCCCGCCCCACGCGGAGATCCTGACCTGGGCGGGCGAACGCGGGCTCCCCGTGTGGGGTGAGATGGAGCTCGGGGCGCGGCTCGCCCGGGTCCCGTACCTCGCGGTAACGGGGACCAACGGGAAGACCACGACGACGGGCATGCTGACGGCGTGCCTGCGCGCCGCCGGGCTCGACGCCGTGGCCTGCGGCAACATCGGCCATCCCTTCCCCGTGGCCGCTCGGGAGCGCCACGACGTGCTCGTCGTCGAGGTGTCCTCCTTCCAGCTCGTCACCCAGGAGTCGTTCCGTCCGCGCGTCTCGGTGCTCCTGAACCTGGCCCCCGATCACCTGGACTGGCACGGATCGGTCGCGGGCTACGGCGCGGCCAAGTCCAGGATCTTCGCTCGCCAGGGTCCCGAGGACGTGCATGTGGGCAACCGCGATGACCGAGCGGCGGCCGCCGTGTCGCGGTCGGCTCCCGGTGAGATCCGCTGGTTCACGACCGGTGAGCCGTCGGCAGGGGAGGCCGGGTTCCGCGACGGGGGGTTGACCGCGGGCTGGAGCGGGGCGGACCTCGGCCGTCCGCCGATCGACACGCCCGCGATGCGCGCCGACGCGGCGGCCTGCCTCGCGGTCGCCCACGCGTACGGCGTCGCGGACCAGGCGGTGGCGGATGGGCTCAGGGTGTTCGCTCCCGAACCGCACCGCGGCGAGACGGTCGCGGCCCTCGACGGCGTCCGGTTCGTCGACAACTCGAAGGCGACGAACCCGCACGCGACGATCGCCGCCGTCGGAGACGACGACGACGTGGTCCTGATCGCCGGGGGGGACGCCAAGGGCATCGACCTGTCGCCGCTCGCATCGCTTGCCCCGCATCTGGCGGGCGTGGTCGCCGTCGGCGCCGCGGCCGAGCGGGTCCGGTCGGCGTTCGAGGGTCGGGTCGCGGTCCGCGACGCCGGATCGATCGAGGAGGCCACGCGGATCGCGTTCGAGATCGCGCCGCCTCACGGGACCGTGTTGCTCGCGCCCGCCTGCGCGAGCTGGGACATGTTCGCGGACTACGCTGAGCGCGGTGAGCGGTTCGCGGCCGCGGCGCGAGCGCTCGCGAGGGAGGGAGCCCGGACGTGAGTGCGATCGCTCCCGCCTCCCCACGGGCACGGACCCTGCGGTTGGTCCGTCCGGACGAACGACCGGTCTCGAAGGCGCGGGTCGACGCGCGCACGCGACGCACGGTCACGCTCCTCCTCGGCTCGACCGCCTTCCTCGTCGGATCCGGGCTGGTCATGGTCCTGTCCGCGAGCTCCGTGTCGGCCTTCGCGGAGTACGGGGACAGCTTCCTGTTCGTCCAGCGGCAGGCGGCCTATGCGGTCGTCGGAGTCCTCGCCCTGATCCTCACGTCGCGGATGCGCTACGAGGCCTGGAAACGGTTGGCCGGGCCGTTCCTGATCGTCACGGTCGCGATGCTCGTCCTGGTCCTGATCCCCTCGCACGGCGTCGAGGCCTACGGCGCGTCGCGGTGGTTCCGGCTCGGACCCGTCACGGTGCAGCCCTCGGAGATCGCGAAGCTGTCCCTCCTGGTATTCGCCGCGGCCACGCTCGCGCGGAACTTGAAGACGCTCGACGATCTCCGGCAACTCGCGCTCCCGCTGCTCCCGGTTTCGATGATCGTGTGCGGCCTCGTGATGATGCAGCCCGACCTGGGAACCACCGTGATCTTGGCGGTCACGACGTTCGCCCTCCTGTTCGCGGCGGGCGTTCGGCTGCGCTACCTGACGCTCGCGAGCCTGATCGGCGCTGCGATCGGAGCGGGGCTCATCATGAGCGCCGACTACCGACGGGTGCGCTTCCTCGCGTTCCTGCATCCGTGGGAGGACGTGAAGAACACCGGGTACCAGCTCGCGCAATCGCTGTACGCACTGGGATCGGGCGGATGGGTCGGCGTCGGGCTCGGCGCCTCGCGGCAGAAGTGGCAATACGTCCCGAACGCGCACACGGACTTCATCTTCTCCATCCTCGGCGAGGAGCTGGGCCTGCTCGGCGAGGTCGTGGTGCTGCTCGCGTTCGGAGCCCTGATCTTCGCGGGGATCCGGATCGCCGCGAACGCCAAGGACGTCTTCGGCCGTCTGCTCGCGGCCGGCATCGTCTCGTGGTTCGGCCTGCAGGCGCTCGTCAACCTCGGGGCCGTCACCGGCCTGCTCCCGATCACCGGGGTGCCGCTCCCGTTCCTGTCGTACGGAGGATCCTCGCTCGTGGTCTCGCTCGCGGCCGTCGGTGTGCTCGTGAGCATCGCGCGCCTGCCTTCGGGAGGGTCCGCGAGGCGGGACGGGGTCCCCGCCGCCGAGCCGGCGTCGACGCCGACGCGTTCCCCGCGCGCGAAGCGCGCACCCGCCCGTCGAGCTCCCACCGACCGGACGGCGGCTCCGCCCCGAGGCCGATCGCGATGAGGGTGCTCGTCGCGGGAGGTGGGACCGCCGGTCACGTGTTCCCGGCGCTGGCCCTCGCCGACGAACTCGCCACGGCGGGGCACGAGGTCCGGTTCGCCGGCACCTCGACCGGACAGGAGGGGCGGCTGGTCCCGGAGGCCGGGTACGAGTTCACCGCGGTGGAGGCCCGACCGCTGGAGCGCACGGTGTCCCTGCGGGCGGTCACGGCACCGATCGCCGCCCTCCGGTCGGTGAAGGCGTGCCGTCCGTTGGTGGAGGGGGCCGACGTCGTCGTCGGGATGGGCGGCTACGTGAGCGTGCCCGTCGTGCTCGCGGCGCTGCGATCGCGGCGCCCCGTCGTCCTGCACGAGCAGAACGCCGTGCCGGGCCTGGCCAACCGCGCCTTCGCCAGGCCTGCGCGGGCGGTGGCGCTCGCGTTCGCGGAGGCGGAGCGAGGCTTCCCCAGGCGGGTGCGCACGGTGCTCACCGGGAACCCCGTGCGCCCCGAGATCCTGGCCGTAGCCGCCGATCGCGAACGGCTCGCCAAGGAGGCACGGCAGGAACTCGATCTCGAGGAGGGCAAGCGCACCGTCGTGGTGTTCGGCGGGAGCCAGGGGGCCCTCCACGTGAACCGGGCGATCGTGGAAGCGGTCCGTGCGTTCGATCGGACGGACATGCAGATCGTCCTGCTGACGGGGGCCGCCCACGCCTCGACGGTGCGGGCGTCGCTGCCGGTCGGCGGCCCGGCGACGGTGCGGGTGCTCGGGTTCCTCGAACGGATGGACCTCGCGTACGCGGTCGCAGATGCCGTGGTCGCGCGCGCCGGCGCGACGACGGTCGCCGAGATCGCCGCGTGCGGTCTCCCTTCGCTCCTGATCCCGTACCCGTACGCGACCGGACGGCATCAGGAAGCGAACGCCCGCGCGCTGCAGCGAGCGGGCGCGGCGACGATGCTGCTGGACGACGAGCTCGACGGGCGCGTCCTGGCCGATCGGATCGGCTGGTTGCTCGTCGACGACGACCGCCTTCGGTCGATGGGGGACCACGCCCGGGCGTGGGCGAGACCGGACGCCGCGACCGCGCTCGCGCGGACGGTCATCGAGGCCGGGAGCGGCGCTTGACCGGCTACATCCCGCCGCCCGGTTCGATCCCGACCCTCGAGGTCCCCGACCTGTCGGGGGTGCGACGCGTGCACATGGTCGGCATCGGCGGTGCGGGCATGAGGAACCTCGCGCGGCTGTTCCTGGCTCGCGGGGTCGAGGTCACCGGGTCCGATCTCAAGGACTCGCAGGGCGTCCAGGAGCTGCGATCGCTCGGGGCGACGATCTGGACCGGGCACGATGAGGCCAACCTGGGTGTTGCGGAGGTGCTCGTGGTCTCGAGCGCGATCCGCGACGACAATCCCGAGCTCGTGGCCGCGCTTGGCCGCGGGATCCCGACGTGGGCGAGGGCGCAGGCACTCGCCGCCGCCGCCGCCGACCGGCGGCAGATCGCCGTCGCAGGCACCCACGGCAAGACCACGACGACGGCGATGATCGCCCTCGTCCTCGAGCGCGCTGGGTCGGATCCCACCTACGTGATCGGCGGGGACACCAACGAATCCGGGAGCGGAGCGAAGGCGGGAGGGGGCGAGCTGTTCGTCACGGAGGCCGACGAGAGCGACGGCTCCTTCCTGTTGGGTCGGCCCGCGATCGGCGTGATCACCAACGTCGAGCTCGACCACGTCGACTTCTACCCCGGGGGCCTCGCCGAGATCGAGCGGGCGTTCACCGCCTTCGCCGGACGGTGCGAGCGCGTGGTCGTCTGCGCGGACGACGCACGCGCGATGCGGGCCGTCGCGGCATCGGGTGTCCGCCGCTCGACGTACGGGGTCGGTCCGGACGCCGACGTCCGGCTGGAGATCGAATCGGTCGGCCCTGGGGGCGGGCGGGCGGCGTTGTTCGCCGGCGACCAACGCCACGAGCTCAGGCT
>JBAVEY010000386.1:0-3173 GCA_049587975.1 Actinomycetota bacterium
CCCGTGCTCGGGCCCGCCGTTCGTACCGACTCGCTGTCCGTCAGCCGGAGGGCGTCTCCGATGGCGGCTGCGTCGACGCTGCGCCCGGAGCGCTCGGCGCTCCGCCGCCGAGGATCGCCTCCTGCTCCTCGCGCGACGTCGTGTATCCCGCCTCCTGAGGGATACCATGCTCGCCCTGCGTGAGCGCGAACTCCTCCTCGGGCGACAGCACCAGACGGTTCCGACCGGCGATCGCGAAGTACAGCACCCCGAGGACGTAGTAGATCGCCACCCCGTAGACGCCGGGACGGTAGGCATCGTTCAGGAAGATCGCCACGAGGGAGATGGCGGCCAGGAGTCCCGCGATGACCGCTCCGGGCACGCCCCACTTGCTCCGGTAGGGGCGCTCGATGTGCGGCATCTTCCTGCGCAGCAGGACGAAGGACGTCATCTGCATGATGTAGGAGATGACCGCGGCGAACACCGCCATATTGAGCAGCGCCGCCACGATCTGGGCTCCGAGCTCCTGCTGCTGGAGCGCCCAGACCAGGAAGAAGACGGCGTATCCAACGACCGCTCCCGCGATCAGCGCCACGTGGGGGGTCTTCCGCACGCCATGTGTCTGGGATAGGAACTTGGGGAAGTAGCCGGCGCGCGACAGCGAGTACGTGTTCCGGCCGTACGCGAAGATGATCGTGAAGAAGCTCGCGATCAGCCCGATCATGAACAGCAGCCCGAGCAGTTCCGTGGCACTGTCCTTCCCGAAGATCGCGTACAGGCCGTCCAGCAGCGGGAACCCCGACTGACCGTAGAGGAACGCGCCGCCGGGGAGCCCGGTGTTGAAGATCAGGGTGAGGGCCGCCGCGATCAGCAACGTGTGCATCGCCAGCACCGACCCCTTGGGGACATCCCGACGGGGGTCCATCGACTCCTCAGCCGCGAGCGGGACCTCCTCGATCGCGAGGAAGAACCAGATCGCGAACGGCAACGACTTGAAGATGCCGCTGATGCCGAACGGGAGCCACGGACCTCCCCCTCCGGGGATCGCCTCGCCGCTCTTGGACACGTTCGTCCACAGATTGAAATCGAGCTTCCCGGAGAGGATCGCCGCCAGGAAGAAGAAGACGAGCACGCCGATCGACAGCACCGTGATCGTGACCGTGAACCGCATCGTGGCCTCGATCCCGACGATGTTGATCCACACGAAGATCACGTAGAAGATCAGCGCCCAGAACGGGAGGCTGTTCCACCACGGGTCGCCCGTGATGTCGAACAGCCCGCCCACGATCTCCTGCATCAGCAGGGCCATCGCGCCGACGACCACCGCGGGTGTGATCACGTACTCCGCGTTCTCGGCCAGGCCGGTCAGGAACCCACCCCACGGGCCCATCGCCGAGCGGGCGAAGGAGTACGCGCCGCCCGTGTGGGGGAGCGCGGGCGACATCTCGGCGATCGAGTAGACCAGCCCGTAGTACATGAACGCCATGAGGATCGCCGCGATCAGCAGGCCACCGAACCCGCCGGTGCCCAGGCCGAAGTTCCAACCGTAGTACTCGCCCGAGATGACGGCACCGACCCCGAGCCCCCACAGCGACCACTTGCCCGCGTGACGCCGGAGGCCACGCTTCTCGAAGTACTCCTCACCTACCTCCTGATAGGTGACCGAACCGACCTTCCGTTCGGACATACGACCCCCTCCCGACGAGCCGATGGAGCTCAGCCGTATCGAGCCACACCAGCCCTTCGCATGTCAAACGGCGGCACGATCACGTCGGAGGCTTGGCGGTTCGCTTCGAGGGAACCAGCACCGCAAGGAGCGCGAGCAGACACGCTGTGCTGAGCGTCGAGAACCCGAGCGCGTCCGAGATCGTGTCGACCAGGCCGCCCGCGAACAGGATCAGGGGGAAGATCCACGGAGGCAGTGGGAGCCTCCATCGGAGGACCGCGATCAGGGCGATGGCCGCGTAGATCAGCGGCGTGAAGTCGAAATCCCCCGTCGTCGGGATCGCAGGATGCCCCGTCGCGAGCTGGGCGATCATCGGACCTGCATGGTAGCGGTCCGAGCGACCTCGGCCGGATCCGGCCGGTCAGTCCTCCGGCGTCACGTAGGCGGCCGTGATCCCCCCGTCCACGACGAGCGAGGCCCCCGTCATGAACGACGAGTCGTCGCTTGCGAGGAACAGGGCGGCCCTCGCGAGCTCCTCGGCCTGCCCGAGTCTGCCCATCGGGATGTGCACGAACCGGCGTTGGCGCCGCGCCGGATCGGCCAGCAGTTCGGCCAGCAGCGGGGTGTCGATCGGTCCCGGACACAGCGCGTTGCACCGGATCTGCTTGCGTGCGAACTCGACGGCGATCTCCCGCGTCATCGAGAGGACGGCCCCTTTGGAGGCGGTGTAGGCCGTCTGGGAGGTCGCGGCTCCCATCCAGGCGACGAAGGACGCCACGTTGATGATGGAGCCACCTCCGGACGCGATCATCGCGGGGACCCCGTACTTGCATCCGAACGCGACGCCCTTGACGTTGATCGCGAGCGTCGTGTCCCAGATCGAGACGTCGGTGTCGGTGACCGACCCGTCCTGGCTCATCATCACGCCGGCGTTGTTGTACAGGACGCTCAGCCCGCCGAAGCGCTCGACGGCGGCCTTGACCATCGCCTCGGCGTCCGCCTCGTCCGACGCGTCCGAATGCACGTACAGCGCCTGTCCACCCGCCGCCTCGATCTCGGCGGCGACCGCCTCCCCGGCGTCGTCGGCGACGTCGGTGAGGACGACCTTGGCCCCCTCGCTCGCGAACAGCTTCGAGGCGACCATCCCCATCCCACTCGCGCCGCCGGTGATGAGCGCAACCTTCCCGTCGAGCCGTCCCATCGTGGCCCTCCCGTTCGCGCGACCGGCCGAGCATACGCACCTCGCAGGTCGGTGGGGCCGAGGTTCCGCCGCCCGCCTATCATCGATTCACGGGACGGGAGCTGGAACGCACGAAGGAGACGTGACCATGGCGACCGAGCTGCTAGTGCTTGGCGGGGAGAGGACCGCCCCCGTCGACGGGGCGACCTCGGAGGTGATCGAACCCGGGACCGGCGAACCGATGGCGGAGGTGGCCGACGCGAGCGCCGAGGACGCGAGGAGGGCCGTCGACATCGCGCACCGCGCGTTCGAGCAGGGCGCGTGGACCCGGATGAGCGCCACCGAGCG
>JBAVEY010000387.1:0-1774 GCA_049587975.1 Actinomycetota bacterium
TGGTGGGAGGTGCGGCGGGAAGCCTGCGGCCCCGGGATCGGGGCTCGCCGGCACGGAGACCACGACCATGGTCTCGGCGACCCGGTCACCGTATCGCTGGATCAGAGGTGAATTCGAGGCGGCGATGGCTCCGACGACATAGGGGGCGACGTAGGGGAACGCGTCCAGGAACCTCATCAGGTTGCGGATCAGCGCGGCCTCGGGGTTGACCGGCTCTCCATCCTCCATGACGACGCGGAGCCCCCTGGCACGTTTGCCGATCGAACCCCCGTACTTCGCTTCCATCAGGGTCATGTACGCCAGCCACAGGACCGTCGCCATGAGAAACGGGGGGCCGCTGACCTTGATCCGGAAGAGCCCGTTGGACGAGCTGATGCCCCCGAAGATGATCCCCAGCAGGATGAGCGCCGCAAGCCAGACCAGGGCATCGATGCCTTGGGCTTTCGCCCGGGCCTCGATGCTCGCGCATTCGGGGGTTGGAAGCTCGGGCGGGGGGACGAAGCTCATTCGGGGCGAGAGGTCGGCACCCTGCGACGTGGCGTTCGGGTCTAGCAGCACATCATCCAGATCAGCTGGATCCATCCGCGCCCCTCTCATCGCGACCACGCAGGCGGTCGTCGCGCCTGGAAGAGCCATCGGACCAGGCGACCCGAACCTTTAGACCGTCGTGCCGGGCGTGGCGATCTATGCACACCCCAGGTGCTTCGGCCGTCGCGCAACCCGCTAAAGCCTGCGCGCCCGGTTGACGATGCCACCGGAGACGACGGGAGGGCACGATGTCCAGGCGACGACATCCTGAGGGCGGCCGAGGTCCGGTCCAGCCGAGCGAACCCGGGATCAACGAGACCCTCGGCCCGGAGATGACCGTTGTGGGTCGTGGGACTCAACTGGAGGGGACGCTGGTGTCGGCGGAATCGATCCGCATCGACGGCCAGGCCAAGGGGAAGATCGCCGCACGAGGCGACGTGATCCTCTCGTCCGACAGCCACGTTGAGGCCGACATCCAGGCCCAGAACGTGGTGTCGGGGGGGACGCTCAAGGGCAGTATCACCGCGCGGACCAGGACCGAGCTGGCCCAGGGCGGCCGGGTGGAGGGCACGATCCGGTCCAAGGTCCTGGTGGTGAGGGAAGGGGCTTTGTTCTCCGGCCAGGCGAGCATCGACCTCGAGGACGCCCCAGACGAGACAGACGGGTCGGCGTATCCAGAAGACGAGCTGCGGACGGGCTACGAGGAAGCGGTACGCCGGGCCGCCGAGTGGTACAGGTCAAGCCTTTCTGGAGCGCAGGCGGAGCCGGATCACAACGGCGGGCTGGAGCCGGACGCCCCAGGCATGTCGGAGCCGGACGAGACCACGCCGATCGGGGCGACCGAAGCCGTCTCCTCTCCGGGCTGACCACCCGAGCTATCGACGGATCGCGGGCGGAGGAGGAACGCTGACGTCGCCCGATAGGCACCCGCGCGTACCAACCCCGACGCAAGGCCGAGCAGCCGACCTCGCGCGTGTCCCCGCCGGCTCGTAGCCACCTGGGAGCCGAAACGGCAACCGATGCAACGATGTCCGTGGGCGTGGTCGCCGCCACAGGGGCGCGACTCTCGGGCCCTCAAGCGGGTAGAGCTGCGCGGCAGAACTTGCAGCCCCAGCAGCCCAGCTCTTCGCTCGCGCCGACTGGGCTCGGGTGGGGGACCCTGGCATCGCCTCGATCTCCCTGGAGGAGCCGGCCGGGCAGATGTCGGCCGAGGCCGCCCGAGCCGCAGCCGCGCCGACCCATGAGG
>JBAVEY010000388.1:0-9591 GCA_049587975.1 Actinomycetota bacterium
CTCCCGGGACTGAAGGTCGTCGGGGCGGGCGCGGGGGTCCGGTTCGGCGACGACGGCCTCGCCCGGCCCGCGGAGGCCGAGGATGCGGTTGCCGAGGCGATCCGTTCGGCCTCGCCGACGGTCGTCCTCGTCGGCCTCGGGGCCCCCAAGCAGGAGCGCTGGATCGATCGCCACGCGGACGCGTTCCCCTCGGTGCGGATCATGACCGGCGTGGGGGGCGCGTTCGACATGTGGGCGGGGTCGAAGCGTCGCGCCCCGCGCGCGTTCCGAACGCTCGGGCTCGAGTGGCTGTGGCGCCTGGCGCTCGAACCACGGCGATGGCCGCGGATCGTCCGGGCGACCGTCGCGTTCCCCGTCCTCGCGCTCATGGATCGGAGCGGCTGAGTGCGCGTCCTGTTCCTCACGGCCCGCCAGCTCGACGACCCGCGCAGCGGGGGGACGATCAAGTCGGCCGCGCTGCTCGCCTATCTCGAGGCCCGGCACGAGGTCGACGTCGCGTGCTTCCGCGGCCGGGACGAACCGGAGTGGGAGCGCTCCGCCGGCCGCGTGGTCTCCGTCCCATTCGAACGCGGCCGCTCGGTCCGCCACCTCGTCGCCAGCTACGCCGCGCGGGTGCCGTTCAGCATCGAGCGGAACCGGAGCTCGGAGATGGCCGGCCGCGTCCCCGAGCTGGTCGCCTCCGGCGCGTACGACGCGGTCTTCGTCGACGGCTGGCTCATGGCCCAGTACGTCCCGGACGCGTTCGGGGGCCTGCGGCTGTTCCACGAGCACAACGCGGAGCACGTGATGTGGCAACGCCAGGCCGAGCTCGAGACCACAGCGGCGCGGAGGCGGCTCGTCCGCATCGAGGCCGGCCGCGTCCGCCGGTACGAGGCGGGCATCCTGTCCCGGTTCGACGTCGTGTTCGCGGTCTCCGAGCGCGACCGCGACGCGCTCGTGTCGCTCGGCGCGACCGGCCCCGAGATCGCCCTGCTCCCCAACGTCGCCGACCCGGCCCTGCTCGAGCGGCCCGAGCTCGCACCGCCCGCCGAGCCGGTCCTCCTGTTCCTCGGGACGCTCTCGTGGCCGCCGAACGCCGAGGGCCTCTCCCGCTTCCTGCGCGAGGGTCTCCCCCCGCTGCTCGAAGACGTGCCGGCCGCGCGGCTGGTCGTCGCGGGGTCCGGGGCGGCCGAGGACCTGATCCGCCAGGTCTACCGCAGCCGCGGCGCCGAGTTCGCAGGGCCCGTCGAGGACGACGAGGTGCTGTACACACGGGCGCGGTGCTTCGTCGACGTCGGGGTCGGTGGTTCGGGGACCAAGGTCAAGGTCCTGAACGCGCTCGCCCGCGGGCTCCCCGTCGTCACCGGACCGGACGGCGCCGTCGGGCTCGAGGTCACCGCGGGCGAGCACCTGCTCGTGGCCGAGGACCCCGGGCGGCTGCTCGCGGCGCTGGAACGGATCCTGCGCGACGACGAGCTGTGGACGACGCTCGCTCGGAACGGCCGGGACCTGGTCCGCCGGCGGTACGTGCCCGAGGTCGCGTTCGGGGCGCTGGACGCCGCGCTGGCCTGGCGCCCCTAGATGACCCTCGACCGAGCGACCGGCATCGACCTGTACTGGCTCCCCCTCGGCGCGGGCGGCCACTTCGTCCGGATGAACGGACGCCTCTACGAGAGCATCCAGGCCTTCCGCGAACGGCGACGGGCGTTCGACCTGTACCACTCCGCGCTCGAGGTGCGGGTGCCGCGGGAGCGCTTCGTCATCGAGACCGCGTGGCCCATCCCCGATGACCGGCCCGCCTCGCGTGGGGTGGTGGTGGAGGGTCCGGTCTTCAGCCCACGGATCGGGCGGTTCCGAGTGTGCCGCTACGAGGTGCGCCGATGGCGGGACGGCATCATCCCGGACATCCGCGAGGCGGTCGCCAGCCCGCAGCGCCTGAGCGAGGACGAGGATCGTGCCCGAGGCGTCCTGGACCTCGTGGGCTCGGTCCCCGCGCTGGTGTGGGGGCGGGACGAGCTCGGGACGGGCGACATGTGGAACTCGAACTCGGTGATCTCGTGGCTCCTCGCCAGCAGCGGCCTGCCGACGGACGCGATCCGGCCTCCCGTCCGGGGGCGGGCACCCGGCTGGGAGGCCGGCCTGGTCACGGCGCGGCGTTCGGCTTGAGGGCCGCGCGGAGCTCGGCGATCGCGGTCAGGATCGTCGTGGCCGATCGTCGGCCCTCCATCTGGATCAGGACGTCCTTCGCGGCCGCCTCGATGCGGCGGAGACGGGCGAGCTCGTCCGTCGCGATCGACTGGTAGCCGGGCTCGTTGGAGCTCACGTCCGCCACCCCTCTCCCCGACGATCTAGTTCGGGCAGTCGACGGGTTCGCTCGTGTTGGGCGGCGGGACCTCGTAGCGGCTCCCCACGACCACCGCGACGTCCTGACCCTTCGGCATCGATCCCGGCGGCGCGGGGACCATATCCAGGTTGCCGAAGTAGGTCCCCACGACCTTGGCCATCGGCTCGGCGCCCGCCGCGTACAGGATCATCGAGCCCTTCGTTGGTGGGTCGACCCCCGTGGTGTCGATCACGCCGGGCGAGGTGTTGAACCCGCCCTCGGTGAGGATGTCGAACACCTGCGGAGCTATCGGGCCGCCGTCGCGGTCGACGACCGAGACGACGATGTTGGCCGGCGACGGCGCCGTCTGCGACAGCTCATGCCCGAGATCGCCGAGCGGCTTGCTCTCTCGGATCCGGCGGAGCAGCTCGTCGGCGTCCGGCTGAACCATCTTCACGATCGACAGGTAGGTGCCGTTCGAGTCGTAGATCCCTTCGGGGACCGTCGGCAGCGCGCGGAAGTCCGCGTTGTCCGTCCCCACGCCCTGGAGGAGCCCGGCGAGGTAGACCAACTCGGCCGGGTTCAGCCCCTCGTCCACCACGAGGTTGCCGAGGAGCTCGGGCACCAGCTGCTGCAGCTGCAGGAGCTCGCCCGGTCGGAGCAGCTTCGCGATCACCGCGCGCAGGAACTGCTGCTGGCGGCTGATGCGCGCGAAGTCGGGCACGGTATCGCACGGCTGGTGACGCGTGCGGACGTATGCGAGCGCCGTCCGCCCGTCGAAGTGCTGGCAGCCGGCCGGGATGTCGAGCAGGGTCAGCTGATCGTACATCGGGTACGGCACGCACATGTCGACCCCGCCGAGCGCGTCGACGACCCGCTGGAACCCGAGCAGGTTCACGTACAGGACGTGGTGGATCTGCATCCCAGTGATGCTCTTGATCGTCCGAGCGACGCGCTGCGGGCCGCCGCCGTCGATGCCGCCCTCGAACGCCGAGTTGATCTTGCCCTCGCCCATGCCGGGGATGTCCACCCACAGGTCGCGCGGGAACGAGAGGAAGGTCGCCTCCTTCCGGTCCGGGCGCGTGTGCACCAGGATGATCGTGTCCGCGCGGTTCTCGCCACCGATGTGCGCGTTCGTGCCGAACGCGATCAGCTCCTCGCGCGTCAGGCCCTTGCGCGAGTCGCTCCCCAACAGGAGGTAGTTGCACGCGCGCTCGTCGCACCTGCCGGCGATGTCGGCCGGACCGGTGGCGCCGGTGGCCGAGGAGGGCAGGTCGGGGATGTGCTGGATCTGGGCGTCGGCCCAGAAGTACGAGCCCATCGCGCCCGCGGCCACCACCATGACGAAGGCAGACAGCGTCGCCGTCGCGGCGAGGAACACCCTCCGCACATGCGGATGCGGATGCGCGCCGGTCGGCTCGCGCCCGGGCGCACCGGCGTCGCCGGTCGGCGTCGTGGGGTCCATCGGGGGGTCCGGGGTCATAGGCTTGGTTCGGGGACGGCGGCGTTCCCGATGGGCAGAGCGTACCCGTCCGCCCGGAGATGGAAGCGGGGCAGGCCGTGACGATCGTATGGAGACCGTCCGCCGAGGTCGTGGAGCGGGCGAACGTCACCCGGTTCATGCGCGCGCACGGCATCGCCGCCGAGCAGGACCTGATCCGCCGCTCGACCGCTGACGTCGAGTGGTTCTGGGACGCAGCCATCCGCGACCTCGATCTCGAGTTCTTCGAGCCCTACACGCGGGTGCTCGACACGTCCCGGGGGATCGAGTGGGCGACGTGGTTCGGCGGCGGCTCGGTGAACCTCGCGCATTGCTGCGTCGACCGGTGGGCCGAACGCACCCCGGACGCGACCGCGGTCGTCTGGGAGGGCGAGGAGGGCAAGACGCGACGCGTCTCGTACCGCGAGCTGCGCGAGCGCTCGGATCGCCTTGCGAACGCGCTCGCCGGGCTCGGCGTCGCGGCGCTCGATGCCGTCGGGATCTTCCTGCCGCCGACGCCCGAGGCGGTGATCGCGGTGATGGCATGTTCGAAGCTCGGAGCGGTGTGGCTGCCGCTGTTCTCCGGGTTCGGCGCCGACGCGGTGGCCAGGCGGCTCGACGACGCGCAGGCCAAGGTCCTGATCACGGCCGACGGCTTCCCGCGTCGGGGCAAGCTCGTCCCGATGAAGGAGACCGCCGACGAGGCCGTCACCGCGGTCGCCTCCGTCGAGCACGTGATCGTGGTCGACCGGGCGGCGCGTTCGGACGCGCCGTGGGATGCCGCGCGCGACCTCCGCTGGGACGACCTGCTGTCGGCGCACGCAGACCGGTTCGAGACCGCGCGCCTGGATCCCGAGCATCCGCTGTTCATCGCCTACACGAGCGGGACCACGGGCAAGCCGAAGGGCGCCGTCCACGTGCACGGCGGTTTCCTGGTGAAGATCGCGGAGGAGGTCGCGTACCAGACCGACGTGCAGCGGGGCGACCTGCTGTTCTGGTTCGCCGACCTCGGGTGGATCATGGGCCCATGGGAGATCGTCGGCGCGACCGCACTCGGGGCGACGGTGTTCCTGTTCGACGGGGCGCCGAACCATCCGGGACCCGACCGGCTGTGGTCGATGATCGAGCGCCACCGCATCACGCACCTCGGCGTCTCCCCGACGCTGATCCGCGCCCTGATCCCCGCCGGCGAGCAACCGGTGCGCTCGCACGACCTCTCGTCGCTCCGGATCCTGGCCTCGACCGGCGAGCCGTGGAACCCCGAGCCCTACCGGTGGTTCTTCCAGGAGGTGGGCAAGGGGACGCTGCCGATCATCAACCTGTCGGGCGGCACCGAGGTGGGCGCCTGCTTCCTCTCGCCCCATCCGATCAGCCCGCTCGAGCCGTGCACCCTCCGCGGCCCGGCGCTCGGGATGGACGTGGCGGTGTTCCGCCCGGACGGTTCCGAGGCGGGTCCCGGCGAGGTGGGCGAGCTCGTCTGTCGCAAGCCGTGGCCGAGCATGACCCGCGGTCTGCGGGGCGATCCCGAGCGCTACCTGGACGCGTACTGGCGCCGCTTCCCCGGCGTGTGGTGCCACGGCGACTGGGCCAGCGTCGACGAGGGCGGCTCGTGGTTCCTGCATGGGCGAAGCGACGACACGATGAACGTCGCGGGCAAGCGCCTCGGACCCGCGGAGGTCGAGAGCATCCTCACGCTGCATCCGGCCGTGACCGAGGCGGCCGTCGTCGGGGTCCCCGACCCGGTCAAGGGGGAGGCGATCTGGTGCTTCGTCGTTGCCGCGGGCGACGCATCGGAGCGGCTCCCCGACGAGCTGTCCGCGCTCGTCGCCGAGCACCTCGGCAAGGCGTTCCGGCCCGCGCGCGTGTTCGTGGTCCCCGAGCTCCCGCGGACGCGCTCGGCGAAGATCCTGCGCCGGGCGATCCGGGCGACCGTGATCGGGGCGGAGCCGGGCGACCTCTCCAGCCTGGAGAACCCCTCGTCCCTCGAGTCGATCCGGGCCGCGCTCGGCTGAGCGCCGGCGCTCGGATCCATCGGCCCGCGGCGACGAACGGTGACGCTCGCGGGATAGGCTTGCCGGTGCCGATGAACGCCGCTGCCGAACCGGCCCTCGCGGTACTCGCCGTCGGGGTCGACCCCGGGGCGATCGAGGGATGCGTCGTCGAGACCGCCGAGGACATGCTCGGCGCGCTCGCGCAGCTCGCCGACGGCGGGATCGACGTGGTGTACGCATCGCTGCGCCTGCCCGACGCATCCGGGAGCGACGTGATCGCTTCGCTCCGCGAGCGCGCGCCGGAGGTCCCGGTGGTGGTGGTGGGCGACCCGGAGACGGAGCCGGGCGAGGCGTTCGAGGCCGGCGCGAGCGACGTCCTGCCGCCGGATCCCGCCCGCGACCTCGTGGCCCGGGCGATCCGCTACGCCGTCACCCTGCGGAAGGTCGAGGCCGGGCTCCGGCGCCACCAGGCGTTCGACGAACTCACCGGGTTGTTGAACGCACGGGGCTTCGATCTGCTCGCGAACCACCACTTCCGGCTCGCCGACCGGTCGAAGGACCCGGTGCTGATCGTCTTCCTACGCTTCGACGAGGGCGGAGGTGCCCCCGGCGAACCCGCGGTCGCCGATGCCGCGACGGTCATCAGCTCGGCCGTACGCGTGTCCGACGTCGTCGCGCGGGTCGGGTCCGACGCCTTCTGCGTGCTGCTCGCGGGCGCGGCCACCGGGACCGAGCCGATCGTGCTCGAGCGGATCGTCGAGGCGGTCGCGAGCCACAACGCCACCGGCGCTCGCGAGACCGGCCCGTCGCTCTCGGTCGGGGCGGCCACCTACGACCCCGAGCATCCGGTCGAGCTCGAGGAGCTGATCGCGGAGGCGGATCGACGGATGCGGCGCCCACCCGACGCCACGGGCACCCCGAGCGACTAGGGACACGTGGGCACGGCCGGGCGAACCGGGGGCCGCCGATCCGGGTTCGGATCTGGGTCGCTCCGGTCGCGTCCGCCTGACGCGACCGGTCGTGCCTGCGGACGGTCGCGTCTAGCGTGCGACGAGCACGGGCACGTGCGCCAGATGCACGACCTTGTGGGCGACGCTCCCCATGAGGAGGCGTCCCCATTCGGACAGCCCTCGGCTGCCCATGACCACGAGGTCGATGTCCTCATCGGTGCAGGCATCGAGGATCGCTCGGGCCGTCTGACCGAGCGGCGCGCGGATCACCTCGCCGCGGGCGCTCGTCCCCTCGTCCTTCAGCGTGCGGACGATGTCGTCGACGAGGTCGCGCGACTCTTGCTCGGTCTCGACGTCGATGTCGCCCACCCAGCTCATCTCGTGCTCGCGGACGTGGAACACGATGACCTCCGCCCCGTACCGGCGGCCGAGGTCGCCCGCGATCGGCACCCCTTTCTTGGCGTGGCCGGAGCCGTCGACCGCGAGAAGGATCCTGTGGAACACCGCCGACACCTCCTTCACCCGGTTCGGCACCTCTCGGCGCCCTCCCGGCTGGGCTCTGAAGCAAGCCTGGCCGATGGGCGGGATGTTCCTCAGGGCCGCGCGACCCTACTCGGGGGGGTCGATTCGGCCCCGCAGGCGCCGACCGGCGCCCGACGGGCCAGGACGATGTCCGATCGAGAGTTATCGGACCCTTAGCGTCCGCCTGGCCGTTGGCTCACCCGCCTCCGCCTACCGTGGGGACATCGACACAGGGAGGTGGACACGATGAAGAAGCGGTTCGCGATGGTGGTCGCGGGAGGCCTGGTGGCGGCGTTGCTGGCCGGCTCGGCGGCGCTCTCGCTCGGGCTCCTCGGCGCCAGTACGGCCTCCGCCGGCGGTGACCGAACGGCACCCCGGATCCGCACGGTCGAGCGCACGGTCACGGTCCACAAGAAGAAGAAGGCGCCGGCGGGCGCGGTCCGATACGTGATCGCCGCCGCCCCCAGCAGCAGCTCGACGGGCTCGTCCAACGAGTCCGAGTCCGAGTTCGAGCACGAGTTCGAGGGCGACGAGGGCTCGTCCGGGTCGGGCTCCGGAGGCTACGAGGATGACTGAGAAGGCCGAGAAGGCCCGTCGCCCGCGAGCCTCCAAGCGCGAGCTGCGGGCCTGGGCGTGGGTGGCCGGGGCGCTGGCGTTCCTCGCGCCGGCCGCCGTCCTCGGGGCGGTTCCCAAGCCGCCGCAAGACGCGGCCGCCAGCACGCGCCAGCGGCCCACGGTCGTGGTCCGCAAGATCACCCGGCGGATCATCATCACCAAGCCCTCGACCCCGGCACCGATCCGGTACATCTCGGCAGGCTCCGCCTCGTCGGGGACGAGCTCGGTGAGCACCACTCCAGCCGCGACCTCGACGGGAGGCTCGTGATGCCGGCGGGGATAGCCGAGGGGATGGCCCGAGCCGGCTTCCGGGCGATGGGCACGAGGGCCCGATGCATCGGACCGGCTGGTCACGGAGCGTTCGAGCCGGCGGTCGCACACGTCCGCGCCACGTTCGAACGCGAGGAGCTCCGGTTCTCACGGTTCCGCGGCGACAGCGAGCTCTCGCGCGTGAACGCGGCGGCCGGGTCGTGGACGACCGTGTCCCCGCCGTTCGCCGAGCTCGTCGCGTTCGCCCTCGCGGCGTGGGAGCAAACGGACGGACGGTTCGATCCCACGTTGCTCGGTGCGATGGTCGCCGCCGGGTACGACCGGGACTTCGACGAGATCCTGGCGGGTGCTCGTGTCGAGCTCCACGCCGGGAAGCCCGCGGGCGGAGCCGGAGACGTCCGGTTGGACGGCCGGCGTCTCCGGCTCCCCAACGGGGTGGCGCTGGACCTCGGCGGAGTGGCGAAGGGGTGGACCGTCGACCGGGCCGCTCGAGCCGCCCTGGAGGCAGGCCTGCCGTGGGCGCTGATCGAGGCGGGGGGCGACCTCCGTCTGGATGGTGAGCCGCCCGTCGGTGGTCTGGAGGTCGCCGTCGAGGATCCCGAGTCCTCGGACACGGACGTCGGACGGATCGTGTTGGAGGACGGCGCGCTCGCGACCTCGTCGGTGACCCGGCGCGCCTGGGGACCCGGCCTGCATCATCTGATCGACCCCGCGACGGGAGCTCCGTCGACCGGACCGGTCCTGCAGGCCACGGTCTGGGCCCCCACGTGCGCCGACGCCGAGATCGCGTCGAAGGACGCGCTCCTCGGTGCGGAGCAGTCGATGGACCGGGGTCCTGCCCTGCTCGTGCTCCGGGACGGCCGGATCGTGACGAACATCGACCGGGTGGAGGCTGCCGCATGACGACGTGGGTGCTCCTTCGCGCCGCCGGGATCGGCGCGTACGTGATGGTGTTCCTGTCCGTCGCCTGGGGTCTGATCTCGACCACCGGTGCCCTCGGCCGCAGGATCTCGAAGGCCTCGGCCACCACGATCCACCAGTTCGTGGCGACGTGCGGCCTGTTCCTGCTCGCGATCCACCTCGGGGGCCTGCTCGTCGACTCGTTCATGCCGTTCGGCGTGAAGGACGTGCTGATCCCAGGGGTCAGCACCTACCGGCCGGTCGCGACCGCGTTCGGTGTGATCGCGATGTACACGAGCGTGTTCGTGATCGTCACCTCGTGGATGCGCAAGAAGATCGGCACCAAGTGGTGGCGACGCTCCCACCTGCTCGCCGTGCCGATGTTCGTCCTGTCGATGGTCCACGGCGTCTTCTCGGGGTCGGACACCACGCGGCCCTGGATGTGGTGGACCTACGTCGCGACCGGGGCCATCGTGGTGTTCCTCGTCGTCCTGCGGGGCCTGACGGCCGGCTACCGCCCCGAGCGCGCCGAGCGCCCCCCGGCACGCCGCAGCGTCGGCG
>JBAVEY010000389.1:0-1662 GCA_049587975.1 Actinomycetota bacterium
GTCTTCCACCTCGGCTCCGGGGGCCGCGAGGCCGCGATCGCCGAGGCCTCGCAGGAAGCGATCGAGCGCGCGGTCGCCGCCGGGGCCGCCCGCGAGAGCGTCGAGGTCGTCGAGATCGAGGAGGTGCCACTGGCATACCTCACCGATCCTGCTGTACGTATAAGGGTCAAAGCCGGCGGACCGCTCGCCTGGGGTTGACGCCGGACGCACCGGAGGCACCGAACAGGGAGGGGAGACCATGGCATCTGCCCGGTTCCGATGGGTCGTGGTGGTGGCCGCGTTCGCCGTCGCGGCGGCCGCCTGCACGAGTGACGAAGGGGGTTCGAACGCGACCGGAGCGGGCACGAACGCCGAGCCGGACACCTTCACCTACTCGGTGAATTCGGAGGTCATGATCGGGTGGGATCCGGCGACCGGCTACTCGAACGAGGTCATCGCCCTCCACAACATCTACGAGACGCTCACGCGCTACAACGCCGCGACCCAGGAGGTCGAACCGCTCCTGGCCGAGTCGTGGGACTCGTCGAAGGACGGCCTCACGTGGACGTTCAACCTCCGCCCGGACGTGACCTTCCATACGGGCAACCCGCTCACGGCCGACGCCGCGAAGGCCTCGATCGAGCGGACGATGGAGATCGGCGAGGGCGCAGCCTACATCTGGGGCGCGGTGAAGAAGATCGACGCGCCCGACGACACGACCCTCGTGTTCCACCTGTCGTACCCGTCGCCGCTCGACCTCGTCTCGTCGGGCACATACTCGGCCTACATCTACGACACGGCGGCGAGCGGCGGTCAGGATCTCGGCGACTGGTTCGCCGAGGGCAACGACGCCGGCACCGGTCCGTACATGGTCTCGGAGTACAACCCCGGCGACGAGATCGAGCTTCGCCTCGAGGCTTACCCCGACTACTGGGGCGGGTGGGACGACGCCGACCACTACGAGCGCTACGTCTTCCGTGTGACGCCTGAGGCCAACACGGCCGCGCAGCTGCTGCGGTCCGGCGAGGTCTCGATGGTTCAGCGGATGAGCCCGCAGCTGTGGGCCTCGTTCGAGGGACAGGACGGCTTCAAGACCGAGAGCGCACCGTCGTGGCAGACGCTGCTCGGCATGCTGAACACCGCCGACGGCCCGCTCTCCGACCCGCAGGTCCGCGACGCGGTCACGAAGGCGATCGACTACAGCGGGATGATCGCCGCCCTCGAGGGCGCGGCCGACCCGCTCTCGGGCGTGGTGCCGCCGGGCCTGTGGGGCCACATCGACGGGCTCGAGTACCAGCAGAACGTCGACGAGGCGCGGACGATGCTCGAGCAGGCCGGGTTCGGCCCGAGCGGCGACCCGATCGACCTCTCGCTCACCTACCTGAAGGGCGACGCCGACGAGGAGCTCGTCTCGACGCTCATGAAGTCGAACCTCGCCGACCTGAACGTCAACTTGGACGTGCGGGGGCTGCAGTGGCAGACCCAGTGGGACCAGGGCAAGTCGGCGAACCCCGCCGACCGCCAGGACATCTTCATCTTCTACTGGTGGCCGGACTACCCGGACCCGGTCTCCTGGTTCTACAACCTGTTCCGCACCGAGAAGGCGCCGTTCTTCAACCTGGCGTACTACTCGAACCCGAGCCTGGACTCGGACATCGACCAGGCCTCGGTCGTCGCGGCCAC
>JBAVEY010000390.1:0-3132 GCA_049587975.1 Actinomycetota bacterium
TCCGAGGACTCGCCTCGGAGCGCCAGTACCGCAACGACGAGATGATCGACAACCAGCTCCGCAGCGTGCTCTTCCAGGTCCCCGGACCGGACGTGGCCGACCCCAGCGGATGCCTTGACGGTCAGGAGCTGCCCGGGTGCTTCCGCGGCGTCCTCGATCTCGGGGCGATCGACATCCAACGCGGGCGAGATCACGGGATCCCCACCTACAACGACCTCCGCGCGGCGTACGGTTTGAGCCCCAAGCCCTCGTTCACGGCGATCACGGGCGAGTTCTCACAGGAGTACCCCGGCGGAGCCGCGGACTGGATCGATGACCCGGGGATCCTCGACTTCACACAGCTGCTGGACGCGGATGGTCAGGCCGTCGAGCCAGGCAGCGAGGCCGCGGACGAGGAAGTCGTGACGGCAGTGCGTCGCGCGACGCTCGCGGCGCGACTGGCTGCGATCTACGGGACCGTCGACCGCCTCGATGGGTTCGTCGGCATGCTCGCGGAGCAGCACTTCCCGGGAACGGAGTTCGGCGAGCTGCAGCTCGCGATCTGGACGCGCCAGTTCGAGGCCCTCCGCGACGGGGACCGCTTCTTCTATCTCAACGACCCGAGCCTCCAGATCATCGAGAAGCGCTACGGGGTGGGCTACCGACACACCCTGGCACAGGTCATCGGGATGAACTCGAACGTGACCGGCCTACAGGATGACGTGTTCCGGATCGCATCCGGGTCGGCATGACGCAGAACGGGACGGCGTCGATCGTTGGCGCTCCGGGTTGCAACCTGTCGGCCGACGAACCTCCGACCAGCCACTTCGACCCGTCAAACTCATCTCATGATGGTGCACGACTGTCACGCTGGGCGGATCCGTGGCCTGAGTGCTGTGTCGGCCGTCACGCGGCTGACAACTTCCCGTGAGGCGCGGGCTCGCGATGCGCCGATGCCATGAAACCTAGCGCGCTTCCCGCAGCATCCCGACGAGCACCGCCCGCAGCGTCCGGTCCTCCTCGCAGTCGATCAGCAACTCGGCGAACGTCCGCGTCTTCGGATTCCCGTAGAACTCACCGATCCGGTCGGCGCGGTCGAAGTCAGGGAGCATGAGGACGTGGAGCAGCTCGGCGCGGGGAGCAGGACCGAAGGCGTCGAGGCGTTCACGGAGCTGTGGTTCGACTTGCTCCAGGTCCACGGGGTCGGAACGCTAGCACCGGGTGTCGACGGCCAGCATGCCCTTCGGCGAGCGAGCTAGGGCGGTGGAGGCGGAGGGCCAAAGGAGGCGGGCGACGTGTCGTATCCGCACTTCGGACACACGGTCACACCCGGCTGGACGCGGGTGCCGCACACCTCGCAGGGTCGTCCCCTCCGCTTCGTTACGAGCCGTGGGAGGCTGAGGATCCCGTCAACGAGGGACCGTGAGAACGTCCTGGGTCCCTCCTCGGATTCATGCATCAGGTGTCGACTCGGCTAGCTCGTGTCAGACCGCGAGACTGACGCGACGAGACGGCGAGGATGCGACGAGTACGATCCGGCCGTCATCCGCGATCCCAGATCGTTCGAGCGATCGAGTCGCCTCCCGATCGGGGATGTACAGCACCACCATCGTCTGATCCTGACCCATGTACTCGGCCACATTCTTGATCGCGGTGCATCCCTCGTCCGTCACCTCTTCGATCTCACATAGATCGAACGTGACATCGACATGTCGCGAAGTCAGGACACGTGCGAGCAGGCGTCCCTCATCTTCTTCCGTCAACCGTCCCCAAGCCACGACGTATGGGCATGACTCTGGCTTTCCGATCCTCTGGATGACCGCCATGACCGGCGAATCGTGGCATCTCGAAGCCAGCTACACAGTCGGACCATTTGGGGAGCCACACCGCCGAAGGTCTACTCCCCAGAATCCCTACAGAATGCGGGCTTCTACCGCCTCGGACGTTCGCCGATGGGCACGGAACCGGGAGGACGCGGCAGCGGCATCGACCGCCGGGGGTCGGGGTCGTGCTGCTTGCAGACCTGGACCATGTAGACGGTCCCCGCGAATCCCGCCTGGTCGGGGTCGGGTGGGTCGCCACAGCCAACCATCACGCGGCGTGTGGCATCGAGCCTGCATTGGATGGCGTCGTCCACGTGCTGGCATCGCATGACCCCATCCTTCCCCCCGCCGCTGACACCAGTGGCGAGCTCGGCGTACCTGGAGCACCTTCCTTCGCTGGATTGGACTTAGTCGACCGACCTGGCAAGGCTAAGCACCACCCGAGGCCCCGGCTTAGGCTGGGGGCCTCGGTGTATGTGAGGGAGGCGGGGGATGGACAAGCGACAACAGCGAAAGATCCGCGAGGCGATCGACGGCCTGCGGTCATTCCTGGAGTCGGAGGAGTCATCGGACGACGAGCTGAAGATGATGATGGACGCTGCCGAGGCCGAGATGGCGCGCCTCCGGGCGGACGTCCAAGCGATCATCGATCAGCGGGCGGCTGGCCCCGCCGCCTAAGCGGAAAGGCCCATACGCGCCCATGACACGGACGACGGTCGAGGTCAACGCCACGTTCTACCGGCTCCCGCGGCGCGAGACCGTCGAGCGGCTAGGCGACGTCTGCGCCCTGTCCGGCGACCCCCTCAGCGAGGTCCTCGGCGTCCGGTAGTCCGAGCGGGGGCAGTCCGGTGGGTTCTGTAGCAGTTTGAGGGGACAGTCATAGGGCCGACTGCCGGGGCAGTCGTTGGCTGCTTAGCGTGGAGGATACAACGACTGACCTCGGACGAGTCATTGGCGGATCAGCGAGCCTCCAAGTGTTCACGAATCTCCAGGTACGTCGACGCGCCATTCGGGGGGCCTGTCGCTCTCCCGAGCTTCCCCCGTGCACCCCCGGGCTGACCTCATGCACTTTGTCCCGTCGCGCGTTCAAGGGAGGCTCGCATGAGGGACGAGGACAAGACTGAACTATTCGAGAAGTTCATGGAGGGCGTCAGCGGTTTGCTCGCTGATCGCAAATTCCGCGAGGTCCTCACTGAGCTTGAACGAGAAGGAGAAGAGGCGGCGAGTCTACTCGCCTCAGACCCCGCGGCTTTCCTGAAGCACCGTGGCGTGCAGATTCCTGAGGACTTCCGCCTCTCTGTGGAACGGCAGATCGAGGGAGGAGCTGAGG
>JBAVEY010000391.1:0-3185 GCA_049587975.1 Actinomycetota bacterium
GGCGGGAGATCGCCGGTTTCCGTGTCGAGTCGGAGATCTTGCCGTCGGTCTCGACGCGATGTGGGTGTCGAACCTGGGCGAGGGGACGATCTCGCGGATCGACCCCGTCACGCATGCCGTGAAGACCATCCCTATCGGCGCCCCAGCCGCAGCCATCGCGGTGGATGACGTGCACGGCGTGCTCTAGGTGGCGATCGCGCAGCGGCGCGCGGGCGGCGACTAAGGCCGCGAGCCCGAGCAGTCCATCCCGCCACTAGTCCAGCAGCAGCAGCGCGACCTCGTATCCGCTCATCACCGTGCCCTCGGCAGGAATCGAACCTGCGACCCGCGGTTTAGGAAACCGCTGCTCTCTCCACTGAGCTACGAGGGCGTGGTCCGAGTGTAGAACGAGGGCGGGCACTACCCCATCTCGTCTCGGCTCAGTCCGGCGGATCCGGCCCTTCGCCCGACGCCTCCATCTGCGCTCGGGCGTCCTCGACGGTGGTGGCCAGCCGCAGCAGGCCGTCCATCCCAGCGATCGAGAGCACCTTTCGGCATCGGGACTCCGTCGGCGCGACGATCCGAAGCGCCTGCGCGCGCCAACCGAGCCGGCGTTCGAGCTCCGCCAGCATGCGGACCCCGGCGCTGTCGAGGTAGGACACGTCGGAGAGGTCCACCACCAGCCCCACGGCCTCGTTCGGCACCTCGCCGAGGACGGCGCGCGTGATCCGCGTCGCGTTCGACAGGTCGATCTCGCCCGACATGGTGGCCACGACCACGCCGTCCTGGCTGGCGACCGTGAGGTTCGCGAGCTCGCTCACACCGAGACCGAGCCTCGGAGTGACCGACGCATCGTCACGACGGTGCCGTCCGCGCCGCGTTCGATGTGCATCGACGGGGTCAGGGCCTCGATCAGCGCGAGGCCGCGGCCTCCGTTCCGGTCGCGCCGGTACCGCCACGTGCCGAAGTCGCGGACCACGAGCTCGAGGACGCCGTCGTCGCGGTTCGCGTCGATCTGCACCGTGCCGGCGCTCGGGCCGTACGCGTGCCTGACGGCGTTCGAGCAGGCCTCGGCGCACGCTAGGACGAGGTCGTTGACGTCGGTGGGTTCCATCCCTATGCCTCGGAGCCAGGTGCCCAGCGCCCGTCGCATCCCCGCGAGCTGGTCGGGCTCGGCGGGCATCGTGAAACGGAACGCCTCCTCGCGCGCCGGCAGCCGCTCCAGCGCAAGCACGGCGATGTCGTCGGCCGCCTCGTTGGGGACCAGGGCGTTGATCAGCTCGCGGCACACGACCTCGGCGGGACGACGCCGAACCGCGTCGGCGGCGGCGAGCAGCCGCTGCAGCCCCTTGTCGAGCGAGATGTCGCGGCGGTCGATCAGGCCGTCGGTGTACAGGACGAGCGTTCCCCCGTGGTCGAGTTCGACCTCGACCCCGCGGTAGGTCCAGGCACGGCCCACGCCGATCGGCGGCTGCCGCGGCGGGTCGAGGTATCGGGCGCCATCGCCCCCGATCGCGATCGGTGGAGGGTGCCCGGCGCTGACGAGCTCGACCCGTCCCTCAACCGGGTCGACGTCCGCGTAGACCATCGTCGCGAGCTCCTGGGGCGCGACGACACGCAACACGGCATCGGCGTGGGCGATGACCTCGGCCGGCCGGTGGCCCTCGAGCGCGTACGCTCGCACCGCCATCCGGAGCTGCCCCATCACGCTCGCGGCCTCCAACCCGTGTCCGGCGACGTCGCCGATCACGAGCCCGACGTCGCCATTGGCCAGGGGGATGACGTCGTACCAGTCGCCGCCGGCCTTGAACCCCACCTCCGCCGGCAGGTAGCGGGCCGCGAACACCAGGCCGTCGACGGAGGGGAGGTCCTGGGGGAGCAGCGCCCGCTGGAGCGTCTCGGCGATCCTGTGCTGGCGATCGTATTCGACGCGTTCGGTGACGTCCTGCACGACCCCGACCATCCGCACCGGGGAGCCCGTGCCGTCGAGGAACAGTCGCCCGCGTCCGAGGAGGGCACGCACCTCACCGTCGGCGCGCACGATCCGATACTCGATCTCGGGGAGCTCGCGCCGGCGCGTCGCGAGCGCCGCCGCCAGGTTGCGTTGGATCCGCTGGCGGTCTTCCTCGGGGACCTGCTCGACCGCCCGGTCGAACGTCATCGGGAAGGCCCCCGGTTCGTACCCGTGGATGCGGTACAGGTCGTCGGACCAGGAGACCGCGCCCGATCCCAGGTCCCACTCCCACCTTCCGAGCCGCGCGAGCTCCTGCGCCTCCGCGAGCTCCCGTTCGCTGCGGCGGAGCTTCGTCTCCGCGTCGCGCCGCTCGCCGATCTCGCGCCCGAGCTGATCGTTCGACTCCACGAGCTGCGTCGTGCGTTGCCGAACCCGAGCTTCGAGCTCGTCAGCCGCGCGTTGCAGGGTCTCGCGCGCACGCGTGCGCTCGGAGACGAGCGCCGAGAGGAAGAAGGCGGTGAAGGCGATCGTCGCGTTGAACAGCTGCAGGGTCAGCATCTCCTGCGCGAGCGACAGGTCGGCGAGCCACCCCAGCGTCCGTGCGGCCGCCCAGGCGGCGATCGTCGACACGAGCAGGACCGCCGGCGCCGCCCCGCGGAGCTGGAACCGCCAGGCGATCCATCCGATGAGCGGCGGGATCAGGAACAGGAGCTGTCCCGTGTCCCACATCGCGAACGAGCACGCGCCGACCAGCAGGGCGACCAGGACGAACGCCTCGGGCAGGCGGCGCCACCCGAGCCGCGGCTCGACCTCGCGCCACGTGATGAGGCACAGGAGGAACGGCGCCACGACCAGGATCCCCATCGCGTCGCCTGCCCACCACACGGACCAGGCTGTCCAAAACTCGGCGGCCGAGATGCCCGAGGAGAGCACGAGCGCGGCGCTCCCCACGGTGGCGCTGATCGTCATGCTGAGCAGGGCACCGAGGACGACCAACGCGACCACGTCGCGGACGCGATCGATCCGTTGCCGGAAGCCGGCCCGTTCCAGCAACCACGCGGCCACCATCGGGGCGACCGTGTTGCCCGCGGCCGTGATCACGGCCGCGGGGAGGGTCGAGATCGGCAGGTTGACCAGGAACGCCGCGATCGCCACCCCGGGCCACACGCGCCGGCCGTAGCGCAGGAACGCCACCAGGGCGACGCCGGTCGGCGGCCACAGCGGCGTGATGTTGTCCTGCACGAGCGCGAGC
>JBAVEY010000392.1:0-3466 GCA_049587975.1 Actinomycetota bacterium
CGGTCTCACTGGTCGCGGGAGCGATCGGCGGTCCGACGGCCGAAGACGACATCGAAGATGCCTTCAAGGCCGGCGTCATCGAGGGGAGCGGCGGACGCATCAGATCGACTCACCCGCTGCTTGCCACCGTGGCGTACTCGGAGTCCTCGGCGGAGGCACGGAGAGATGTCCACCGACGGCTGGCTGCGGTCGTGGTCGACCAGGAGGAGCGTGCGCGTCATCTCGCGCTCGCCGCCGAGGGGCCGGATGAGGGCGTCGCCGCGGAATTGGAGGAGGCAGCCCGCAAGGCGGCCGGGCGCGGTGCCCCGGACGCCGCAGCCCAGCTGTCGGAGCTCGCTCGAGGGCTGACCCCGTCCGAACACGCCGAGGCGCGGATTCATCGCACGGTGCACGCTGGTCAGTACGCCTTCGAGGCCGCGGACATGGGCAGGGCTGCCACCTTGCTCGAGGAGGCGGTGGCGGCTGCTCCCACCGGCTGGCTGCGTGCGGAGGCGTTGCTCTTCCTCGCCAGGATCCACTACCACAGCCATGACGCGCTCTCGGCACGTGCGCTCGCCGAAGAGGCCCTTGCGGAAGCGGCGCAGGATCCGGGCTTGAGGACCCAGATCCAGATGGAGCTGGCAGCGGCCTCGGAGGCGGTGGGCGACCCCGACGGCGCGAGGGTTCACGCGGGTGCCGCCGTGGATCTGGCGGAGGGTCAGGGTGACGGGTCGATGCTCGCGGAGGGTCTCGCCTTAGTCGCCTTCTACGACTTCATCGCCGGGAAGGGAACCCAGCGCAGCGTGATGAATCGCGCGGTAGGGCTCGAGGCGATGGGAAGGGACCTCCGGCCGCTCCATAGCCCGACCTTCCGCGAGGCCTGCGTGTCGCTGTGGACGGACGAACTTGACGCGGCGAGATCGACGTTGACCGACATCGAGAAGCGCTGCCGGGACGGAGGCGATGAAGGCTCGCTCGCCGTGATCCTCTTCATGCTTGCGCTGTTGGAGTGCTGGGCCGGTGCT
This sequence comes from Actinomycetota bacterium, assembly GCA_049587975.1. Classification (GTDB taxonomy): domain Bacteria; phylum Actinomycetota; class UBA4738; order UBA4738; family HRBIN12; genus DASSJM01. The sequence continues at coordinate 1,005 of JBAVEY010000392.1, forward strand.
TGGAGCGAGGCGGGTCTGTACGCGGACGAGAGCGGCACCATCACGGTGTGGACGGGCCAGCAGCCCTATCGCGCGCTCGCTCTTTCCGTCAAGGCGCTCGTCGAGGCGCACCGGGGACAGGAGCAGGCCGCACGGAAAGCCGCCGAGGAGGGGCTGGAGCTTGCCCGGCAGTCCGGTCTGAAGCAGGCGGGTCAGTTCAACCTCTCGGCGCTCGGCTTCCTCGAACTGTCGCTGGGGAACGCGGAGGCAACCGATCGCCTGCTTCGGCCGCTCGTCGAAGGCGTGCTCGAGGCGGGGATCGGCGAGCCGGGGATGCTGCGGTTCCTGCCCGATGAGATCGAAGCGCTGATCGTCCTGGGCGAGGCGGAGAAGGCGCGCTCGCTCCTGCAACCGTTCCTCGCTCGCGCCGAGACGCTCGGGCGGTCCTGGGCGCTGGCCGCCGCCGAACGGGGCTGGGGGCTGCTCGCCGCGTCGCGGGGCGAATCCCCCCAAGCGCTCGCCGCCTTCGACCGTGCGCTGGAGCATCATGCATCGCTGGAGGAGCCCTTCGAGCTCGGACGGACGCTGCTCGCACGGGGCCAAGCCCTCCGCCGAGCGAAGAAGTGGCGGCTGGCGCGGGACTCGCTCGGTCGGTCATTGGCGATGTTCGAGCAGCTCGGCGCGGATCTGTGGGCGGACAAGGCGAGGGCCGAGATCGCGAGGGTCGGAGGTCGGGCTCCCGGTCCCGTCGGCCTGACGCCGACGGAGCAGAGGGTCGCCGACCTGGTGGCGAGCGGACTCACCAACCGCGAGGCGGCCCAAGCACTGTTCCTGAGCGTGAGCACCGTCGAGGCGAATCTCCGGCGGATCTATCAGAAGCTCGGCGTCCGGTCGCGGACGGAACTGTCTCGGAAGCTGTCCGAGCGATAGGCGGCGTTCGAGCCGGCCGGGTTCGTTCGATGCTCCGACGACCTGAGCGGCCGGCCCCCATTTCATGAGGTCAGAGGCATTTAGCGTACGGATTCCAAGGTTTGCGGCCCGATCCCTTCCCCTTAGCGTCGAAGCCGACCCGAACGGCGGGATGTCGGACGAAAGGGATCGGAGCGATGCCACTCCTCACGGCTCCAAGGGCAGAAGGACTGTCTCGCAGAAGGCACCAGACCTGGCGCGAAGCGGCATCGAGAGATTCGGATGCGAGCCTCATGATGGCGCTCCGGCAGAAGGAGGCCGGCGCCGCCGCGGCCTTCTACGGTCGGTATTCGTCGCGCATCTATGGCCTCGGTCTCGCCCTCCTCGGGAACAAGAGCGACGCCGAAGACCTCGTGCAGGACACGTTCCTCAAGGTCTGGCGCAGAGGCTCGTCGTTCGATCCTCAACGAGGGTCCCTGGACGCCTGGATCCTGCTGAACGCTCGGAGCCTCGCGATCGACCTCCTCCGCCGACGTACGCTGGAAGCCAGGAGCCTGTCGTTCGGTCGTTTGCACTCGGACGTTTCGGACGAGCCGAGTCCTGAGTCGTACGCGGAGCACCGCGACCTGATGCGGCGCGCGAGGAACGCGATGGACCGGCTCCCGCACGGCCAGCGATCGGCCGTTGAACTCTCCTACCTCGGGCAACGGTCGTCGACACAGGTGGCCGAGCTCCAGGGCATCCCCCCCGGAACGGTGAAGAGCCGCATCCGAGCGGGGATCGCCACGCTGCGTCAAACCCTTTCAGAGGACGAGGGCCTATGAAGCGCATCCGCATCGAGAAGTCGAGGGGGCGACGAGAACCCCGGTGGCTGGAAGTCCTTCCGGTCGACCCACGGGACGTCGACGTCCTCCGGGCCAAGGCGCTCGAGAGGGATGGTGAAAGGAACGTGACGCCCAGGCATGAGTGATCTGTTCTTGCTCGTTCTCGCTGGGCATCTGCTCGGTGACTTCGTCGCACAGACCGATTGGCAGGCTAGCCACAAGGAGAGGAGCTGGCGAGCCGATCTTGCCCATGTCCTCACCTACCACTTGACCATGGCCGCGCTGGTGGTGCCGGTCTGGCACGACTGGAGCGCTGTGCGGTTCCTGGCGATCTCGGTCGCGACCCACGCGCTCCTCGACAGGAGATGGCCGACCAAACTCGTCCTCGGGACGACCGGCAGCAAGAACTTCGCCACCGTCCCTTGGGGCGTGATCACGACCGACCAGGCGCTGCACCTCAGCATCCTGGCGATCAGCTTCTACTGGTTGGCGCCATGATAGACGAGGTGTGATCGACCTCGAGTCCGCGGTTGCCTCCCCGGACTCGCGGGTCGTGGGAAGCGAAGTGGGAGCAGACTCCCGATCTCTGCTCGGTGCCTCGGCCGCAACCAAACGAACGAGATACCTCAACTGCTTCGTCTCCGCGTCGTAGCAAGACCTTCGACTTCGTGGACCGTGTGTCGTCGGATGGGCTCGCGTCGGTCACGGCGCGCCGGAAGATTTCGTACCGAGCGGGGCTAACCAGGGGGG
>JBAVEY010000393.1:0-8681 GCA_049587975.1 Actinomycetota bacterium
ACCACGACCACCAGGACCGGCCCCGGCAGGAACCCCAGCTCGGCCTCGGCCCAGGCGGCCGTGACCATCGCGACGAGGTACTGCCCCTCCACCCCGATGTTGAACATCCCGCCCTTGAAGCAGACGGCCACTGCGAGCGCCGAGAAGATCAGCGGCGTGGCGATCGCCAGCACGTAGCCGATCCCGTCCGCAGATTCCACCGAGTACTTCAGGATCGATGAGTACACCGTGATCGGGCTCTCTCCGTACGCGATGATCAGGAGCGAGCCGGCGAGCAGCGCGATGCCGAGGGAGGCGAGCAGGGCCAGCATCTGGCCGGCGAGCCCCTCGAGCCACGCCGGGCGCGATCGGGCGGTGGCCACGGGCGGCGCGAGGCCATCGGTCGACATCTACGCCACCGGCTCCTTGGACCCGCCCAGCATCCCCACGCCGATCTCCTCCGGCGGGGCGTCGGGCGAGAACTCGCCGGTGATCCTGCCCTCGTAGAGCGTGACGATCCGGTCCGAGAGCGCGTAGATCTCGTCGAGCTCGGCGGAGATCAGCAGGATGGCCCGCCCTGAGGCCTTCTGTTCGAGGATCTGCTTCCAGACGAACTCGATCGCCCCGACGTCGAGGCCGCGGGTCGGCTGCGCCGCGATCATGAGCTTCGGATCGGTCGCGAGCTCCCGCGCGAGGATCAGCTTCTGCTGGTTGCCACCCGACAGCGTGGAGGCGTTGACGTCGACGCTGCGCGTGCGGATGTCGAACAGCTCCACCAGCCGGGATGCGAGCGCCTTGATCTTCTTGATGAACAGCACGCCCAGCGAGCTCGAGAACTCCTCGTCGTCCTGGCGGCCCAGCACCGAGTTCTCCCACAGCGTCATGTTGAGCACGAGGCCCTGGTCGTGACGGTCCTCCGGGATGTAGCCGACGCCGGCGTTGCGGATGTCCCCCACGTGGCGACCGGTGATGGGCGACCCTTCGAGCTCGATCTTCCCCGACGCGGGCGTCCGCAACCCGATGAGCGTCTCCGCGAGCTCACGCTGGCCGTTGCCCTCCACCCCGGCGACACCGAGGATCTCGCCGGCCCGGACCTCGAGGTCGATCCCGTTCAGCTTCCCCTCGCCGGTGAGCCCCTCCACCCGCAGCACCGGTCCGCCGATGGCGACGTCCGGCTTGTCGAGCCGGAACAGCACGGGCCGGCCGACCATCATCTCGGCGAGCTTCGCCTTCGAGGTCTCGACCGGTCGCGTTTCGCCGACCACGCGGCCTCGGCGAAGCACCGTGATCCGATCGGCGATCTCGAGCACCTCGTCGAGCTTGTGGCTGATGAACACGATCGTGCGCCCGGCCTCTTGGAGCTTGCGCAGGTTGCCGAACAGGTCCTTCGTCTCGTTGGGCGTGAGCACCGCCGTCGGCTCGTCCAGGATGAGGATCTCGACGCCGCGGTAGAGCGCCTTCAAGATCTCGACGCGTTGCTCCTCGCCGACCGAGAGATCCTCGATCACGGCCTTCGGATCGACCCGGAAGGCGTACGAGTCGGCGAGCTCGGCGACGCGTTGCCGGGCGGCATCGACGTCGAGCCGCGCCCCGCCCTCCTCACCCAGGATGATGTTCTCGGTGACCGTGAACGGATCCACGAGCACGAAGTGCTGGTGGACCATGCCGATCCCCAACGCGATCGCGTCGCGCGGTGAGCCGATCTTCGCCTCGTCGCCCCGGACGACGATCCGACCGCCATCCGCCGGATACATCCCGTACAGCACACGCATCAACGTGGACTTGCCGGCCCCGTTCTCTCCGATCAGCGCGTGGACCTCACCGGCCCTGAGCTCGAGATCGACCTCGTCGTTGGCGACGACGCCCGGGAACCGCTTCGTGATGCGTTCGAGCACGACGAGGGGCGGGGAGCCGTTGCCCCCCGCCCCGTCGCCGTTCGTCACGTTCGACCGCCCGGCCCTACGCGCCTTCCGGCGTGTCCGGCACGACGATCGTCCCGTCGATGATCTGCTGCTTGAACTGGTCCAGCTGCTCGGTGATGTCCGCCGTCAGCTCGGTGGGGTTCGATGTCGCGTAGTCGACGCCGTCCTCGGCCATGCCGAAGACCTGGCTCCCGCCGAACGTCCCATCGCCCACGGCCTGGATCGAGTTGTACACGGCGACGTCGACGCGCTTCAGCATCGAGGTCAGGATCAGTGGCTGCTGCTCCGGGCTGGCGGTGAGGTACTGGTCGGAGTCGACGCCGATCGCGAACTTCTGGGCCTCGACCGCCGCGTTGAACAGGCCCGCCCCGGACGCGCCGGAGGCGTGGTAGATGATCTCGGCGCCCTGGTCGTACATCTTGGTCGACAGCTGCTCGCCCTTGACCGGGTCGTTGAACGCCGTCGTGTCGTCGCCGATGTACTCGACGAGCACCTTGACGTCCGGGTCGATCTGGTGGGCGCCGGCCTCGTAGCCCGCCTGGAACTTCTCGATCAGCGGGCCGGTCTGGCCGCCGAGGAACCCGATCGTCTTGCACTCGCACTTCAGAACCGCGGCCGCGCCGATCAGGAACGAACCCTCCTGCTCCTTGAAGGTGTAGTCGGCCACGTTCGGGATCGCGTCCGCGTCGTTCGTCAGCCCGCACGCGGTCCCGCAGGTCGCGTAGCCGTCCACGATCATGAAGCTCTGGTCCGGGTAGTCCGGGGCGATCGTGTTGACCCCCGGTGAGAACGCGAACCCGACACCGATCACGAGGTTGAACCCCGCGTCGGCCAGCGCCTGCAGGTTCTGGTCGCGGTCGGACCCCGTGGAGTTCGCCTCGTTCGTGACGACGTTCTCCTCACACACCAGGCCGTCGGCGATCGCCTGCTGGAGACCGGCGTTGGCGGCGTCGTTGAACGACTTGTCGCCGAGGCCGCCGATGTCGAACGCGATCCCGACCTTCATGTCCTGGTTGCATTGGGCGGCGCCGGTCCCTCCGGTCGCGCTGGTACCGCCGGTCCCGCCGGTCGTCCCGTTGTCGTCGCCACCACACGCTGCCGCGACGACGGACAGAACGCCGATGAGGACCAGCACCCTCGCTCGCCATGAGCGCATGCTTCCCCCTCCCCTATCCGATGTGTGCCCAGAAGACGGGGCACGGCCGTAGATTCTCCCGTCGCCGGGACGAGCCCGTCAAACGAGGTCTACGCACCCAACCCACGGTACGGTTCGGGGGGCGGGATCGGATGGACCACCCGGCCCACGGATCGAGGATCGGATGGGGACGGACGCGGATCGGCTGACCGAGGTGCGGGAGCGGTTCGCCGCTTCCGAGTTCCACCGCACCGTCCTCGGAGCCCGCCTCGAGCACGTCGCACGGGGTGAGGTGGACGTCTCGCTCGTGGCCGAGCCGCGGCATCTGAACCTGGCAGGCACGCTGCACGGAGGGATGATCGCCACCCTCGCGGACACCGCGACGGGTCTCGCCTTCCGGACGACGCTCGTGGCGGGGATCAGCTTCCTCACGAGCACGTTGTCCATCACGTTCCTGCGGCCGGGCCGGACGGGGACCGTCACGGCCAGGGGCCGGGTCGTGAAGACCGGCTCGCGCCTCGGGTACGCGGAGGCGGACGTCGAGGACGAGCAGGGACGGTTGCTGGCCCGGGCAACGGCGACGTTCACGATCATCGCCGAACCGACGGATCAGTAATCGACGTCGATCTCCTGCATCTCCTTGGCGAGCTCGGACAGGGCGCCCTGGAGCTGCATCAGCAGCATCATGCTGCCGTTGATCCGGATCTTCCCGGTCATGAACGCCGAGACCGGGTTGAGCTCGCTCTTGGCGAGCGCCACGGCGGTGTCGTAGTCCTGTTCGATCGTGGCGTCGGCCTGCTCGGCATCGCCGGCCTCAAGCGTCACGGCACCCGACTCGAACCGCATCCAATAGCGCTTCGGACCGTCGGAGGTGTGGATCACGTTCTGGATGGTCACGTTCGTGCTGGATGAGGCGGCCCGGAAGGCGTCGCTCGCGTTCAGGCGCTTCTCGAGCTCCTCGGTCCATTCCGGCGAGAGGAACTGGACGGGCATGTCGACCTCCTAGTCGGGTGCGTCGGTGTCGCGCGAAGTCTAGGGCCCGGATCGCTCAGGCGTCCGCGAACAGGTGCGGATCGGTCAGGTGGAGCGCGTCGTTGAGGAACCGGACACGCCGCACGTCGCCGTCGACCGCCACCGAGTTCAGCGACGTGTTCTCCGGGACGAAGAACATCTCGTGGTCGACACCGAGCAGCGGGGCCACGTAGGCGTTGATCACGCCACCGTGACAGACCACCAGGACGTTCCCGCTCGGGTGGGCGACGAGGATCCGTTCGACCGCGTCCCGCACGCGCGCCCGGAAGGGCGCGAGCTCCTCGACGCCGGGAGCGTGTCGCCAGATCGGCTCCTGGTTGCGGACCCTGTGGAGCATCCGCTCGTCGTTCGAGAGGATCTCCTCGAACGGTTTGCCCTCCCAGTCGCCCAGGTGCGCCTCGGCCAGATCCTGGTCCATGCGGACCTCGATGTCCGAGATCTCGGCGAACGCCGCCGCCGTCTCCTTGGCCCGTCGCAGGGGTGAGCTGTAGACGGCGGCCGGCGTCGGCATCGCCCGCAGGCGGCCCGCGAGTAGCCGCGCCTGCTCGCGTCCCCGACCGCTGAGCGGCGGGTCCCACTGGTCGCCGCGAGCCCCCGCCGTGAAGTTCGACGAGTCGAAGTCGGACTCGCCGTGACGGACGAGGTACAGGACGCGCTCGCTCACCGAGCGATCCTGCGACCCTTGCGCCGGAGCCGGTCGCGGCCGAACGCCTCGACGTCCTCGCGCCGCCAGACCCGCCCCGACGCGAGCACCGCGATCGGCTCGGGGAACGCGCCTCGGCTCACGTAGGTCGCGACCCGCCGGCGATCCCACCCGAGGAGCGTCGCGGCCTCGCTCACGCCCACGAGGTCCGGGGTCACCTCGACCCACAGGATGGCGTCCTCGCCCGCGAGGCGCCGGAGGGCGTTCAAGCAGCCGTCGCGCGTGCGACGCCTGATCTCGTACCCGTCGACGCGGCCGACCCAGTCCGGTGGCTCACGGCGCATCGACGCCCGCACGGGTGATGGGGGCACGGGCCGATGATAGCCGTGGCGGAACGCCGGACCGGTCGTCGATCGGCGTTCGGCGCGTCCTCACACACCCGGTCGACGTCCCCGCGTCCGGTTGAGCTCGATCTGCCAGCACCGCTCGTGCCAATGGCGGCGCTCCTCCGGCTGCGTCGGGACGACGACCAGGTGCCACGACCCCGGCCGGATCTCGAGGTCGCATCCTGGGCATCGGTACGGCTTGTCGCTCGAGACGCGCCGGACGTCGAGGCCGGGGACGCTCGCCCATGCCGGGGCCGTCGACTGCGGCATCCGCAGGGGCTGCGGCCCCTCCTGCGGGGCTCGGCGGTTCTTGCGCGGCATCAGCGTTCGCCGGCGATCCGGCGCACGAACGGCGCCGCCGGCCCCGCGAGCGACGCGCCGATCTCCCGGTCGTCGGCCCGGACGCCGCGCACGCGGAACGAGTGATCCCCGCCCTCGACAGGCTCGAGCGTCGCCCGCTCCCCGAGCCCGTCGATGACCTTCGCCAGCAGGTCCGGCCGCGCGAAGGGATCGCGCGTGCCCTGCACGAACAGCATCGGGACCGCGATCCGCGCGAGGTGATCCGCCCGCAGCTTCTCGGTCTTGCCGGGGGCGTGCAGCGGGTAGCCGAGGAACACGAGGCCGGCGGCCGGCATCCCGTCCGCCACGCACATCGAGGCGATGCGACCGCCGAGCGACTTCCCCCCCGCCAGCGTGGGTCTGCCCTCGGAGCGCTCGGACGCCGCGTCGAACGCGACGAGCCAGGTCTCGCGCAAGACGCGCTCGGAATCCGGGGCACGGCGACCGCGCTCGATGTACGGGAAGTCGAAGCGCACGGTCGCGACGCCCGAATCGCCCATCGCGCGGCAGAAGCCCACCAGGAAGGGGTGATCCATCCCGGCCCCGGCCCCGTGCGCCACGACGAGGGTCCCGACGGCGTCCGCGGGGGTGATCCAGGTCGACCCGATCTCGCCCGACGGGACCGGGATCGCTCTGCGGCTCTCGGGCGTCGCCATGCCAGAATCCTTACCAGATGGACGGGACGCTCTACCTGGGGACGTCGGGGTTCGCCTATGACGAGTGGAAGCACGGCGTGTTCTACCCGGAGGGCCTGAAGAACCGCGAGATGCTGTCGTATTACGCCAGCCGGTTCCCCTCGGTCGAGATCAACTACACGTTCCGGCGCTTCCCGACCGAGAAGTCCGTCGAGACCTGGAAGAACGAGACGCCCGAGTCCTTCCGCTTCACGCTGAAGGCCAACCAACGCATCACCCATTGGAAACGGCTCGCGGACACCGACGAGGACGTGCGCGACTTCCTCGAACGCGGGCGGCTCCTCGGTGACCGGCTCGGGACGGTCCTGTACCAGTGCCCGCCCACGCTGAAGTACGACCGCGGCCTGATCGAGTCCTTCGTCGGCTACCTGCCCCCCTCACCCCGCGCGGCGATGGAGTTCCGCCACCCGTCCTGGGTGGAGGCCCGCGATCTGCTCCTCGAGCAGGGCGTGGCGTGGTGCGTCGCGGAGACCGACGAGAAGGATCCTGGTCCGGACGACCTGTCCTGGGAGCCGTTCGGGTTCCTCCGACTACGCAAGACGGAGTATGCGGACGGGGAACTGAGCGCCTGGGCCGCGCGGATCCGACCCTCGCTGGAGTCAGGTCGCGACGTCTACTGCTACTTCAAACACGAGGACGAGGGGCTCAGCACGAAGATGGCCGACCGCCTCCGGACGATGCTCTAGACGCCGGAACGGGCTCGCGTCGAAGCGATCCCTCAGTCGGCGATCCTGGCGCGGAGCGCCCGCTCGAGCTCCCCGATACGCACGGGGTCGTCGACGCGGCGCCCGAGGTCGTCCCGCACGTAGAACGAGTCGACCACTCGCTCGCCGAACGTCGCCACCTTGGCTAGATGCACGTCGAGACCGAGTTCGGCGAACGCTCGGGTGACGTCGAACAGCAGGCCGAGCCGATCGGCGGCGCCCACCTCGATCACGGTGAAGAAGTCCGAGGCGTGGTTGTCGACCTCGACCCGCACCGGGATGCCCCGCCGGGGAGCGGGGTAGTGGGCGCGTTGCTCGCGGACGCGGTGCTCGAGCGAGAGCCGACCCTCGATCGCCTTGCGCAGGGTCGCCCGGAACGCTCTCCAGCGCTCCTCGTCCACCTCGGTCTCGAACGCACCCTGGAGTTCGAACAGGTCGACGGCGACGCCGTCCTCGGTCGTGAACACCTGCGCGGTGAGGATCGACAGGCCGGCGAGCGAGAGCGCTCCGGCGATCATCGAGAGCAGGCCCGGGCGGTCGGTGGCGACCACCGCGAGGTCGTAGGTGCCTTCCCGGGAACCCTCGGTGGTGTGGGTGCGCGCCTCGTGCGACCCGATCGGCGGCGCGAGCAGCCGCACGTGGGAGGCGACGCGGTCGAGCGGGACCGTCATCACGTAACCCCGCGGCATCCGTAACAGGAACCGCTCGACGCTCCCTGGATCCTCCCCGGCCGCAGCCGCGCGGATCGCCTCCGCGCGGGCGGTCAGGCGCTCGGCGGTGCCGGGACCGACCTCGTCGCGCTCGAAGACGTGATGCACCTTGACGACCAGTTCCCGGACGAGCGCCGTGCGCCACGGCGTCCAGGCGAGCGGTCCCGTGGCCTCGGCGTCGGCGATCGTGAGCAGATGCAGCGCCGACAGGCGTTCGAGGTCGCCGATCCGGTCGGCGACGCTCAGCACGAGGCGCTCGTCCTCGAGATCGCGTCGCGTGGCCGTGTCCGACAACAGGAGGTGTTCGGCGACCAGGAACAGGACGAGGTCCGCGGTCGGACGGGACACCCCCATGTGCTCGAGCGTCTCGGCCGCGATCCGCGTCCCGACCGCGACGTGGTTCCCCTCTCCCGTCTTGCCGATGTCGTGCAGGAACGCGCCGAGCAGGAGCGCGTCGCGGTCCTGGACCCCCTCGACCGCGCGGGACACGAGCGGATCGTCAGCCGGTTCGGCGAGAAGGCTCCCGATGCCGGCCAGTGACGCGAGCAGATGCACGTCGACCGAGGAGCGGTGGTAGGGGTCGCGTTGGGGTCGGCACCGAACCGCCCGCCACGCGGGCAGGTACCGTTCGAGCAGTCCGATGCGATCGAGGGTCTCGAGGCCGCGCACGGATCCCGGGCCGCTTCGGAGGAGCTCGAGGAACGCGTCCCGCACCCCCTCCGACCACGGGTCATCGGTGATGGCGGCACGCGACATCGCATCGAGCGAGGCGGCCGGCATCACCCCCTGCGCACCCGAGACGGCGCCGAACGCACGCAGGACCCCTTCGGGGGTCGGCTCCACAGGAGCCTCCTCGAACGTCTCCCGCAGGAACCGATCGAACGCCGACGCCGAGACGTGCTCCACCTGCCGCGCGTGTTCGAACACCGATCGCATCAACCCGTCGACGGCGGGGAGACCGGGCTCGTCGGCGTATCCGAGGTCGGCGGCGATCGAAGGCTGCAGCTCGAGCAGGAGCCGGTCGGAGCCCCGACCGGTCTCCAGATGCAAGGCACCGCGGCTACGGACGAGGAACTCCTCCGCCTCGTCCACCACCCGACGCTCGGCCTCGCGGAGGGTCCCGGACTCCTCCAGGG
>JBAVEY010000394.1:0-5628 GCA_049587975.1 Actinomycetota bacterium
TCGGCGCACCGGGAACCGGGACAGCACGCTCCAGCTTGTCGTGGATCGCGGGGCGACTGCGCTCCGCTCGCACGCTCGCACAACTCCCGCGTGACGATCGCCCTGGCAGTGAGCGCGAGCCCGCAGCAGGAGTGGCACCACACGAGATCATCGAGCGGCGGGGTGCAGCAGCAGTTGAGACCCCGTCGGCATGTAGAGCCGATCCCAGAGACCTAGGCTGTCGACTCGCGCGGCCTCATTCCTCCTCGGGACCCGCCAACTCCCGTAGGGCGGCGTTCGATGGCGCGAAGTAGTAGCCGGCGCTCACGGGCTTCGAGAAGTCCGTGAGTCGGTCGCGCGGGCCATCGAGCCCGAACATCCGGGCCAGCATCCGATCGAACCTGGAGGGATCGGCGCTGAACGCGACGAAGTAGAGGCCGTTCTCCTCGACCGTTCCGTAGGGAACGCTGCGACGGAAGATCTCGAGGTTGTTGCCGCCAAGTTCCACGCGCGCGATGTGGGCATCCGGGGGTTTCTCGGCGTCGACCAGCTCGGTGCTGTCGCCGATCTGATCACCACGTATGCGGGGTCGATGCACTTCGTGTACCTGCACATCGCGCTCTTCGCAGTTTGGATGATCCTGATAGAGGAGAGTCCTTGGCCGACCCTCACCCTGATCGTCTCGCTCGAGGCATCTTCCTCTCGACGTTCGTGATGATCAGTCAGAATCGAGCCGACGAGAAGCGCCAGGTGATGGCGGCGCAAGAGTGGCATTCGGTCCAACTCGAGGAGGAACAGAACGAGCAATTGCTCGACCTCTCGAAGCAGATCCTCGAGCTCACGAATGCGATCCACAGACTGACGGTCGAGCACACCTCCGGATCCGGTCCGGCGCGGGTCTAGGAGACCGCCGGCTCGCGATCCACCAGACGCTCCTGCCTTTGCCCAAGCTCGTGGAGTCGGCGAGCCGAAGACGCACCGGAGCTGACGGGCACTAGATCCGGACTAGCGAGGTGCCGACGGCCTCCTCGTCGATGAACTCTGTGAGCCGGTTCATCTGACCGCGGCATCGAGGACGCTCGGTAGCCGTACGGCGGCAGCTTCCGGTCATCCGGTTGCACGACCTGAGACACACACATCCGACGCTGGCGCTGTTGGTTCCGAGGAGGGCGGTGGGGCAAGGATCAGCCCTGTGCCATCTGGTGTCGTTCTGTCGCGAGCGAGCCGTGAGCAAGCGGAGTCGCCGCGTAACTGTGCCTCTTCCTGAGCCAAGTGATCCGCAGGCCAGAGGTGGCTCCAGAAGGGGGGATCGAACCCCACGCGAGTTCCTACCTATCCGGGACATAGGGCGGCGTGAGGTCGCCGGACCTGCTGACGGCGAGCCGGTCGGCCCTCCCGCTGACAGCTTCCCCCGGATACAGATGTGTTGTCGCGATCAGAAGAAGGAGGACCGTCATGAAGGCCTCCGACATCATGCGCCGTCCTGTGGTAGCGGCCACCCCAACCGCCACTGCTCGAGACGTTGCGATCCAGCTCCTTATGGGTGAGTTCAGCGGGGTTCCGGTAGCTCAGAGTGATGGGAGCGTCGTCGGGGTCGTCACCGAGCTCGACCTGATCCGAGCTGTCCTGCATGCTGACATGGCATTGGAGACCACACTCGCCCAAGACATCATGACGAGGGACGTCACGACCGTGGACGCGGACACGCCCCTGGAGGAGATCATGAAGGTCCTGGAGGAGAGGAACATCATCCGGGTCCCGGTGACCGACGAGGGCAAGCTCGTAGGGATCATCTCGCGGTCCGACGTCCTGAGGGCGATGATCGAACCAACGTTCCTACGGTTCCCCTGAGGTCGTCGGCGGTTCGCCGCCGTAAGGGTCCGGACCGCCACTCCCTCGATTCGCGACACCCGTGCCGGACGGGCCTCGGCGGGCGCGTTCGACGAAGAGCGGCCGGGCCCTCTCGACCGCCTCTCTGACTCGGCCACCGTCGAGCCCCCCGCTGCTGGCAGCAGCGATCGGCGGCAGATGCGACGAGCTGGGCGTAGTGTTCGCAAGCGTGAGCCGGCGACCGAGCGAAGGCAGACCGGTGCGCGGGGGTCGGGTCATCATCTACCCCGACCGCATCGCCGCCGTCGTTTTCGACATGGACGGGGTCGTGACGGACACCGCGTCGGTCCACGCCGATGCATGGGCGCGGCTGTTCGACGGGTTCCTCCAGGCTCGAGCGGTGAGCACCGGCGAGACGTTCCGGCCGTTCATCCCCGATGACTACCGGCGCTTCATCGATGGCAAGCCACGGTACGACGGCGTCCGGAGCTTCCTCGAAGCCAGAGGCATCACGCTCCCGGATGGGGACGCCTCCGATCCACCCGACCGGGAGACGGTCTGCGGGCTCGGGAACCGCAAGGACGGCTACTTCCTCGAGCACCTCCACGAGCACGGCGTCGCCGCATTCCCGACCACCGTCGTACTGGTCGAGGCGCTGCTGGCGGCCGGCGTTCGAACCGCCGTGATCTCCGCGAGCAGGAACCTGGACGAGGTGCTTGCGGCCGCGCAGGTCGAGCACCTGTTCGATCTGCGGGTGGGAGGTGCGGAGGCGGATCGCCTCGGGCTGGCCGGCAAGCCCGACCCCGCCATCTTCCTCGAGGCCGCTCGGCGCCTCGGCATCGACCCGCGACGTGCGGCCGTGGTGGAGGATGCGCTGGCCGGCGTCGAAGCGGGGCGGCGGGGAGGGTTCATGCTCGTGATCGGCGTGGACCGTTCCGATCACGGGGCCGAACTCCTCGCGGCCGGGGCCGACGTCGTGGTCCGCGATCTCGGTCAGGTGACCGTGTCGAGCGGATCGTCACCCACCGTCGAGGGGACGGGGGCCGGAACGGGAGCATCGGGCTGAACGGCTGGGAGCTCGTCTACGAGGGGTTCGACCCGGACCGCGAGGGCCTCCGTGAGGCCCTGTGCACGCTGGGGAACGGACGCTTCGCCACACGCGGCGCCGCGCCCGAGGCGCTTGCCGACGGCGTTCACTACCCGGGGACCTATGCGGCCGGCGTCTACAACCGGCTCACGACGTCCCTCGGCGGACGAGAGGTGGAGAACGAGGACCTCGTCAACCTGCCGAACTGGCTCCCACTCGAGTTCCGGATCGAAGGCGGGGAGTGGTTCGACGTCCGTGCGGTCGAGCTCCTGGGTCACCGGCAGGAGTTGAACCTTCGATCGGGCACCCTCTCGCGCCACGCTCGGTTCCGCAGCGATCAGGGGTTCGAGTCGACGTTCGTCCAGCGCCGGATCGTCTCGATGGACGACCCGCATCTCGCCGCGCTCGAGACCACGATCGTCGCGGAGAACTGGTCGGGGCGCCTGCACGTTCGATCTTCGCTGGACGGCACGGTGGTCAACGCGGGGGTTCCTCGGTACCGGGACCTCGCCAACCACCACCTCGCGCCCGTCGAGCAGCGCGTCGTCGACGACGAGACCGTGGGCCTGACGGTCGAGACGACGCAGTCACACGTTCGCATCGCCTTCGCGGCACGGACGCGGGCGAACCGGAACGGCGAGTCGGCGGATGGCGACCCCCGTCTGCTCGACGAGCGCGGCCGGATCGGTCATGAGCTGTCGCTCGACCTCGCCCTCGGGGACGCCGTGACGGTGGAGAAGGTCGTGACCGTCTTCACGTCGAGGGATCAGGCCGCTTCGGACCCCGGCTACGAGGCCGGAGCGTGGGTCACGAGGTCCGACAGCTTCGAGCGGCTGCTCGAACGTCACCGGGCGGCGTGGGATCGACTGTGGGAGCGGTTCGACATCGCGATCGAGGGGCCCGAGCGGGCGCAACTGGTCCTGCGACTCCACGTGTTCCACATGCTGCAGACGTTGTCTCCGCACACGATCGACCTCGACGTCGGGGTCCCGGCTCGCGGGCTCCACGGGGAGGCGTATCGAGGCCATGTCTTCTGGGATGAGCTGTTCGTCTTCCCGTTGCTCAACTACCGGCTGCCGATCCTCACCAGGTCCCTGCTCGAGTACCGGCACCGCCGGCTCCGGCAGGCCCGGTGGGCGGCGCGCGAGGCCGGCTACGGGGGAGCGTTGTTCCCGTGGCAGAGCGGCAGCGACGGCCGGGAGGAGACACAGCCTCTGCATCTCAACCCACGATCCGACCGATGGCTCCCGGACCACTCGCACCTCCAGCGACACGTCAATCTCGCGATCGCGTACAACGTCTGGCAGCACTTCCAGGTCACCGGGGACGTTGGCTTCCTCCGGTATCACGGGGCCGAGATCGTCCTGGAGTGCGCGCGCCTGTTCTCGAGCCTCGCCACGTACGAACCGGCTCGCGAGCGGTACGACATCCGCGGAGTCATGGGACCCGACGAGTACCACGACGCCTATCCCGGGCGCGAGACGCCCGGGTACGACAACAACGCCTACACGAACGTGATGACGGCGTGGCTGATGTGTCGGGCCCTGGAGACCAAGGACGTGCTGCCCGCGCACCTGTGGAGCGAGCTCCAGGACGAGCTCGGCGTGACCGAGGAGGAGTTGGGCCGGTGGGATGATCTCAGCCGGCGGATCTTCGTGCCGTTCCACGACGGCGTCATCAGCCAGTTCGAGGGATACGACGGACTCCGGGAGCTCGACTGGGAGGCCTACCGGCGACGGTACGGCGACATCGGAAGGCTCGATCGGATCCTGGAGGCTGAGGGGGACACGCCGAACCGGTATCGGTTGTCCAAGCAGGCAGACGTCCTGATGTTGTTCTACCTGCTGTCGGCGCGAGAACTGGCGGAGCTGTTCGAGCGGTTGGGGTACCCCTTCGATCCCGAGCGGGATATCGGGCGGAACGTGGACTACTACCTGGCGCGGACCTCAGACGGCTCGACCCTGTCGGGCGTGGTCCACGCCTGGGTCCTCGCCCGGCTCGACCGCGCTCGCTCCTGGGACCGTTTCACCGCGGCCCTGGAGAGCGATGTGGCCGATACCCAGGGGGGGACCACCCCGGAGGGGATCCACCTCGGTGCGATGGCCGGCACGGTGGACATCGTTCAGCGCGCGTATACGGGTCTGGTTGCGCGCGAGGACTGCCTGTGGTTCGAGCCCGCCCTCCCGAAGGAGCTGACACGCCTCGAGATGGAGCTGCACTATCGACAGCAACGGCTCAGGGTCGAGGTCACGCACGATCGTCTCCGCTTGGTCACACGTCCGGGAACGGCGGCGCCGATCCGCGTGGGCTTTCAGGGCGTCGTCGTGGAGCTGCGCCCCGGCACGGCGACCGAATGGCCGCTGGACACGGGAAGCTAGATCCGCAGGCGTATGAAATCCCCCGGTGGGTCCCCGCATGGGAGACAGTTCCCGGAACCGGCCGGAGGTGACTCCGAATCCGCAAGTTTGAAGGGAGGAGGCCGTCCTCCACGTGATCGAACGCATCGCGGCCCCGCTCGGCCTCCGGGTCGACGCAACGTCGCCTTGGGTGGACCAGCGACTCCGGATAGCATCTCGAACGAGCCCGCGACGATCATTGACGATCCCCGCGAAGGAGATCCAGCCGATGGCCGATTCGCCAAACGACCGAACATTGCGACTGTGTCGCCGTACCCAATGACCGGGCGGGCCGCGGACCACACCGGGGCACACGCAGGGACCTTGCATCTCCTC
>JBAVEY010000395.1:0-2253 GCA_049587975.1 Actinomycetota bacterium
CTCTTAGTGCTGTCAGACTGACCAAGAGCTGTCCGGGCCGGCATCGCCTGCAAGACCCCGGACGCCGTGGACCGTGTGTCGTTCTACCCGGTGAACCAAACGCGGTTCTCGCCGCGCCGGTGAACCCGCACCACGGTCTCGAAGAAGCGTAGGTCGGCGAGCTCGCGCGCCCCCGAAGCAGCTGCTCGTGCATCGCTTGAGCGGACGAAGGCGGCGCGGACTTCCTCCTTGGCTTCCTCCTTACATGAACGGAAGCACCAAGTCGACGTTCCCCTCGTCGAGCGCCCTGATGGCAGTTTCGACCACGGGACCGTCCAAAGAATCGCAATGCGGCGCTCGACCGGGCCGAAGGTCGTGAGGATCGGGATCCAACGTTCGTAGCGACACATCGTTCGAAATCAGCGGGCATTCGCGCTCGCGGGGCGGGAGTCCGCGCAGCGCGGACTAGGATGCCGCACGTGCTGACGACCTACGCTGCCGGTGAGATCGCCGCGGAGGCTGGATGCGACGCCGACCGGGTGCGGTGGCTCGCGGAGATCGGGCTCCTGACATCGAACGAGCACGGGCGGTTCACGTACGGCTCGGTGCTCGTCGTGAAGATGGTGTCCGCTCTGATGGAGTCTGGCGTCGCGCCCGAGACGATCGAGTTCGCCGCCTCGGAGGGCCTGCTCTCATTCCGACGGCTCGACGAATACCTTCCATACGAGCCGGGGCCGCGGTCGGAGCGGACGTTCGCCGAGTTCCTGGCCGACGCCGGGCCGAGGGCCGAACTCCTCCCCGCCGTTTACGAGGTGCTGGGTCTACCCACGCCGGATCCATCGACCGCCATCCACGTCGACGAGGAGACGATGTTCGGACGCTACCTCGACGCATGGCGTCAAGCGCCGGACGAAGACTCGCTGCTCCGCGCCGCTCGGCTGATGGCGCAGGGGACGCGGATGGTGCTGCTGGGATGGATGGAGCTTCTCGACGAGCAGCTTGCGCGGCCCGCTAGGGAGCGATTGCTGCGCCGGGAGCTCGAGCGGTTCCCGGACGATGTGCGCGTCACCTTCACACAGGCGATCAGCCTCGCGCCCGAGATGTTCACGTGGCTCGCGGCGAAATACCTCGAACACCGCAGTGTCGACGGGATCGTGGAAGGGTTCGAGCGCTTCCTAGCCTCCCGCGGGCTGGCGCGGCTCCCCGCCCCGCTAGGCCCGCCGGCAATCGTCTTCGTCGATCTGTCCGGCTTCACGCGTCTCACTCGAGAGCGCGGGGACGAATCCGCCGTCCGCGCCGCCACCTCGCTCCAGCGCCGCGCCGACGAGGCCGCCAGCAGGCACGGAGGCCGCCTGGTCAAGCTTCTCGGGGATGGCGCGATGCTCCGCTTATCGGACCCGACCGCAGGTCTGCGCGCCGCAGTCGACCTCGTGGAGGCGATGAGCCGCGAGGGTGCGCTCTCGTCGCACGCCGGTGTCCACGCCGGACCCGTGATCGAACGCGACCTTGACGTCTTCGGGCAGACGGTGAACCTGGCGTCGCGGATCGCGGACGTGGCCGAAGCCGGAGACGTTCTGACGAGCGAGGCGGTCGCCGACGCTGTCTCCTCCGAGGTCGCGCCGTTCGCGCTCGAGCGGATCGAGGATGCGTACCTCGAGGGCATACCAGAGCCCGTCGCTCTCTTCCGTGTCACGCGCTGACACCGCCCGTTGTCATGTCGATCGCGCAATGGTGGCGAACGTCGACCGAGGAGGCGAGATCGACGACGAAGGTGTCCGTCGCGATCAACGGTCGGACATGGTTCACATACGTGCCCAGGAGGGCGGCACTCGACTTGTCTACCGTCGTCGACGAGGGAGGCCCTGAGTGCCGGTGGACCGTGTGTCGTGATTGAGGAAGCTCCAGGCACGATGGATTGTGTGTCTTCCGGGGGGAGCAGACGGCGGATTGGATCGGGTGGGGGACCGTCTGTTCGATGGGGAAGAGGCGGTCCTCCACCTATGGGGATAGGAAGAGGCGGGGGCCGAGAGTGGTACAGGGCGGCGTGCCTATTGCTCCTGTTGGCCTCCGGGCTATGCAAGGTGAACGACGAAGTGCATCCACTACATGAAGCCGGAGAGGCTCGTTCGATTCCAGATCCATCAGGACTTCGGCCATTCTCTGTCCGTCCGGCCGTCGCGGAACTGTCGGATCGCGTCCGCTCGGATGATGGAGGGGGCAGTCAAGTCCCGAAGGAGATCCCGTCGCTCGTCGACGCTCAAGCGTGAGACGTGA
>JBAVEY010000396.1:0-3166 GCA_049587975.1 Actinomycetota bacterium
GACATCAACACACACGGAGCGACACCGGAGACGCTCGTCAACTGTCTCGTCTTCACCCCGACCACCGGAGGAGCGTCGCTCGAAGGAGGGTCGGACGGGACCAGCGCCTGTGACACACTCGATGCGACGGAGTGCGGTGGCGATGTTGGTTTCACCCTGAGCTCGAAATTGGGGGACACCAAGGACACGTTGTTCCACCTCGTCAACGCCGATGGCATCCTCGATTGCCCTTCCGGAGACGGACAATCCCAGGCCACCGAGGGTGACCCTGGGGAGCCCTCGAGCACCTTGAATCGCCTCGAGAACGCCAACGGTGAACCATGCACGCCGATCCCGTACAACCTAGAGTCAGGTGCGGGAGCAACCCCGGGGTGCCCTACTGGTTCCTTGCAGTGCATCCTTCTCCAGAAGGACCTGCTTGGTCAGGCGACGCAGTTCTACTGGACGGTCAAGTGGAACCCTGAGAGCGCTGACTACCCTGAGACTCCGACCGAGTTCGACTTCGATCTGGACGGCACGTTCCAGCCTCTCAAGCCATGTCTGGCCGATGCCAACAACGACGGGCTCCCTGAATTGCCGTTCACCGAGGGCAACTCCGGCCCGCGCGACCCGTGGTGCGTCACCGATACCATGACGGACTTCGACCCGGCGACGGGTCTGGAGACCGTCACGGAGACGTACTTCGGAGGCGGCGACCCGGGCGGGAAGCGCGCGTAAGCTCGGGCAGGATCGGCGGGATCGACGCGATCCCAAGGCGCTCCGCGATCGAGGACGCTTCGGCTTCCTCGATCGCGGAGCGTTCCTCACCTCGAACGTCCGATAGCGCGCCCCGCGCCTGCAGCGTGAGCAGCACCTCAAACTCCGATCCCGCGGCACGAGCCGTCGCCAGGCTCTCGTCGAAGGCCTCCTCGGCGCGTTCCATGTCCGAGCGCAGGAGGTACGCGCATCCCCTGACCCGTTCGAGCAGCGGCTCGTAGATCCCGGGACCTCCGACGCCCTTGGCGGTGGCCTCGGCGATCGCGACGTGCTCGAGCGCCTCCTCGGCAGCACCGTGGCGCACGAGATCCTCGGCCACGAACCCCTGCGTGCCGAGCGCGAGAAGTTGGCCGCCGGACTCCTGGGCCTGTTGGAGGGCCTCCGCGAGGAGCTGTTCGGCCTCGTCGTGTCGGCCCGCGCGTGACAACGCCCGACCCAAGATGCCGCAATCCGTCGCGATGAGCTCCGCGTACCGGGCGGCCCGGAACACGCGGAGGGCCTCGCGTGCCGGGGCTTCGGCCTCCTCGACCCGGCCCTGGTCCGAACGGATCTCGGCGATGTTCATGGAGGCGATCGCCGCGCCCACGACGTCACCGGCGCGCTCGGACCGTTCCCGGCCACGTTCGTAGAGCTCGACCGCCTCGCGCCACCGCCCCTCCCAGTAGGCCATCGCGCCGAAGTACGTCAGGACGTCCCCTTGCCGCTTGACGTCGCCCAACTCCTCGAAGATCGATAGCGCCCGTTCGAAGTGGAACGCCTGCCCCAGCTCTCCCTGGTTCACCCTCGTCCAGGCGATCATGAAGTGGGCGTTCGCGAGCGCCTCCCGCTCGCCGACGGCCTCCGCCTCCGAGATCGCGCGGTCGGCCCACGTGATCGTGTCCTCGGCGCGCCCCTGCCCCGCTCGAACGGTGCTGTAGGTGGCGCTCAGCCGAGCCCGCTGCACGGCCGCTTCATGCTCCGGGTTGTCTTCGAGGAGGTGCAACGCGCGCGTGAGCCAACGCAGGGAAGACGACGGCTTGCCCGCCTTGTCAGCGAGCTTGGCCTGCTTGAGGATCAGAACCGTCTCCGCGAGCGCATCGAGCGTCTCGGCGCGGCGCGCTTCCGCGTACGCCTTGGCAGCCTCCTCGTACAACCCCGCGCGCTCCAGGACATCGCCGAGGCGTTCGTGCAACCGGACGACCTCCAAGCCGTCGACGGCCAGATGACGGCCCGCAGAGAGGGCGCGTCGGAAGAACCGGGAGGCCTCGATGTTGGCGTAAGCAGCCTCGGCGCGCTCGGCGGCGATCATCGAGTAGCGCCAGGCCCGATCGAAGTCGCCCGCGAGGAAGTAGTGCAGCGAGAGCAACTCGGCGTGCTCGTGTTCCGCGCCGGCGGCGGAGGCCAGGATGGCGCCGCCGACCCGGGCGTGCAGCTCGCGTCGTCGCCGGTACGGGAGGCCCTCGTACGCCGCATCCCGCATCAAGGCGTGTCGGAACCGGAACCTCTGCGCGCCCTCGTCATAGAGGAACTGCGCCAGCCGTTGCCACGGGTAGTGCTCGCTCTGCGTCTCCTCCCCCTCCAGGAGGGCCTCGACGAGCGTCACGTCGAAGCTCATCCCCAGGACCGACGCGAGGCGTAGCACGCGACGATCCGCCGTTGACAGCCGGTCGATCTCGGCGGTGATCATCCCCTCGATGGAATCTGGCAGACCCTCGACGGTCCCCGCGCTCCTGGCCGCGTGCAGCAGCTCCTGCAGGAACAACGGGTTGCCGCCCGAGCGGCCGCTCAGTTCCGCGACCTCGTGCCGAGGGAACGGGGCATCCTCGGTGGCCAGGTCGATCAAGCTGCCGAGCGCGTCCTCGGTGAGCGGGGTGAGCCTCAACGAGGTGCAGCGAGGCGCCTCGGGCAGGACGAATCCCGTCTCCTCGTCGCGGCGGCTCACGCAGACCAGCCACGGGAGCTCCGCGATGCGTTGGCCGATCACGCGGAGAAGGTCGGCCGACCCCTCGTCCATCCAGTGGACGTCCTCGGTCACGACGACCGTCGGGTCGGTCACCGCGCGCGACAGGTAGTCGATCGTCACCTCCTCGAGCTTGGCCTTGCGGAACTCCTCTCCGAGGTCCCGGACTTCGGGGGTCATCGGGACCTCGGCGCCGGCGACGATCGCGAGCAGCGGCAGCCAGGGCAGCAGCTCGGGCGCCCGGTGGGCCACGTCTTCCTGCAACCGGCGCGCGAGCTCGGATGCGTCCTGCCCGGCCCCGAGCAGAAGCCGCATGAGGCGCCGGATCGGCAGGTAGGCGACCGACGACTCGTAAAGCTCGCAGCCCGAGACCAGCTGCGGCAGGTCCGGCGCCTCGGCTCGGAACTCGCTCAACAGCCTGGTCTTGCCCATCCCCGCGTTCCCGACGAGCTCGATCACCGAGCCGCGCCC
>JBAVEY010000397.1:0-25916 GCA_049587975.1 Actinomycetota bacterium
CTGCTGGCCGCGCTCGCGCTCGCCGCGGCCGCGCGCCTCGCGATCGGGGCCATCGAGATCCGCGTCCAGCCAGCCGTCGCGCCGTCGACGTCGCTCCCCCCGGTCGAGCCGGACGTGCTCGGCGAGCCGCTGCCGGCCTCGCGGGCCGTGGCGCTCGCGGGCTTCGAGCCTTCCTTGCCGTCCGGGCCTCCACCCGACGAGGTCTACGTGATCGACAGCCCGTTCGGCGACCCCGGCCTCGTCTACGCATGGCGGCCGAGCCCGACCTACCCCACGCTGCCCGGCACCGACTGGGGGCTCGTGTTGATCGCGTTCCAGGGCGACGAGGAGATCGTGCTCAAGACGGTGCAACGCTTCGAGGACGTCCACGACGCCTCGGTCGACGGGGTCCGCGCCGCGTGGATCCCGGTGCCCCACCTGCTCGACATCGAGACCGATCGCGGCACGCAGACGTTCTCCGTCGGCGGCAAGGTTCTGATCTGGCAGGTGGGCGACGTCACGTATCGGCTCGAGACCTCGCTCGACCGAGCCTCTGCGATCTCCGTGGCCGAGTCGGCCGGGTGACGGAACCTCGGCCCGCCCGGCGGTGTAGAGGTCGCGAGGAAAGCGTGCGGAAGGAGACCCCGATGGCTCGTCGCACCGGTACCTTGATCTCGGCCGCGTTGCTCCTGCTCGTGATCGCGCCCGCGGCTCCCGCCGCCGCCGGCGGCGGTTGCCACGCGGGTGTCACGCAGGGCGAAGGAGCCACCGTCGAGCTTGCGGAGGCGTGCTTCACGCCGACGACGCTCCAGATCGAGCCGGGTGGCGCCGTGACGTTCGTGAACACGGATCCGATGGTCCACAACGTCGGCGGCAACCTCTGGGGTCACTTCGAGGATCTGGACCCGGGTGACGCGTTCACCGCGACGTTCGAGCAGCCGGGGATCTACCCGTACGCCTGCACCTACCACCCGGGCATGACCGGAGCGATCGTCGTCGGCGACGGGCTCGGCGTCGGCAACGGCGAGACCGTCGCCGTGTCCTCGGACCCGATGTCGGAGCCGTCGCCCGTGGTCGAGGTCCGGACCGTCACCGAGCGGGCGAGCCGGGCGCCGATCACGGTGGGCTGGCTGGCCGGCGCGGCGATCGGCTTCGCCCTCGGTCTCGGGGCCGCGGTGCTGGTGCGCCGACGTGCTCGTCCGACCGCCTGACCCCGCTAGGCGGGGACCGCGATCCTCGCTTGCTGGAGCTGCAGCGTGAAGTCGTGCGGGTTCGACGAGGCCGCCATGGCGGACTCGACCGTCACCTGCTCGTTCTTCACGAGCTCGAGCAGGCTCTGGTCGAACGTGCACATGCCGTAGTAGCCGCCGTCGCCGATCACGTCGTGGATCTCGGCCGTCTTGTCGGCGTCGGAGATGCGCTCGGCGATCCGGCCGGTGTTCACGAGGATCTCGTGACACGGGACCATCCCGCCGTCGAGTGCCGTAACCAGTCGCTGGCAGATGATCCCCTTGATGGCTCCCGCCAGCGTGAGCCGGATCTGGCTCTGCTGGGCCGGCGGGAAGAAGTCGACGACGCGGTTGACGGTCTCGGTCGCATCGACGGTGTGGAGGGTGGAGAGCACGAGGTGGCCGGTCTCGGCCGCCTGGAGCGCCGTCCGGACTGTCTCCGTGTCTCGCATCTCGCCGATCAGGATCACGTCCGGATCCTGCCGGAGCGCGGCTCGCAGAGCCGAGAGGAAACTCTCCGTGTCGTTGCCGACCTCGCGCTGGTTGATCGAGGCGACGTCGTCGCGGAACAGGACCTCGATCGGGTCCTCGATCGTCACGATGTGGCTCTGACGCGTGTGGTTCAGATGCTCGATCATCGCGGCGAGGGTCGTGGTCTTGCCCGATCCGGTCGGGCCGGTGACGAGGACGAGCCCACGCTGCTCGTCGGCGAGCCGGCGGATCACGTCGGGCAGACCCATCTCCTCGAAGCTCGGGCCGCCGAACCGCAGCTTGCGGAGCACCGCCGAGATCGAGCCTCGCTGACGGAAGACGTTGACGCGGAACCGGCCGACGCCCGGGAGTGAGTAGGCGAAATCGACCTCGCCGGAGGCCTGGAGCCGCTCGACGCGCTCCGGCGGGACGATGGCCCGCCCGATGGCCTCCATCTCGTCGTGCGACAGGGGTGGACGTTGCAGAGGCAGGAGGGCCCCGGACTCCCGCATCTTCGGCGGGGTGCCGACCTTGACATGAAGGTCCGAGCCGTTGCGCTCGACCAGCAGGCGCAGCCAACCGTTGAATTCGTCCACGATCCCCACGCCCTCGCCCGCGAGGTGCACCGGGCGGTCGCCTGCGTGGTCCGCGGTCTGCGGATGTGCGTCGTTCGGCCGATCGGGGTCGATCAGGTGACAAACCTCCTGAGAACGGTCCGGCGGATGGTCCGGGCCATAGGCCCGCCCGAGTGATCGGGCCACGTGGTCCGGAATGACTATCGGCCGATAGGGCGGCTCGCCTGAGCCCTGGTGGGCCGTTCGGCCGCGACGCGACGGTCGTCGGGACCGGGCTCGCTGACCTCGAGGCGGCAGACCCCCCGCTCGGTGAGCGGCGTGAACGAGTCGAGCGACATGGGCGGTTCGAGGGCCGCCAGCATGCCCTCGACCAGGCCCTCATGGATCGAGCACACGAGCTCGCGATGGTCGTCCAGCAGTTCCCGGAAGGGGCAGTCGCGCAGGGTCACCTCCACCACGCCGTCGCTCGACCTACGGAACCGAGGATCGAACCCCGCCGAGTCCATCGCCTCCTGCAGGACCGCGAGGTTGTGCCGAGCCGCCGCGCGCGTGCCGGGCTTGGGGACCCCCCGCGCCGCGAGGTACCGGCCCCACTCGCGCGCGACCTCCGACGCACGGCCGCGCGCCCTGGCGCCGGTCGCGAGCCCGGCGAGGATCTCGGCGAGCAGGCGGAAGTCCCGGTTCTCGCGCTCGATCTGCTCGACCGCCACGTACAGGGTCTGCGGACGCCCGACCGTCGTGCCCTTGCGCACCTCGCGGCGCACCAGTCCGGCCTCCTCCAAGCGACGCAGATGTGGCCGGAGTGTGTTCGGATGAAGCGACAGGCGCATCGAGAGCTCGCGGACGGACACCGGTCGACCGGACAGACCGAGGTACCGGTACAGTCGGAACCGGGTGTCGTCGGCCAGGGCCTTGTGGATCTCGAGTGGGCTCGGCTCACGGACGGGCAATCATGGCTCCTCGCGTTCGACGGGACGGGCGTTCGTCGACGCCCGGGAGCCCCGGACGTACCATGGGAGAACGCACGGTTCGCACCGTGCCAAACAGGATAATCCGAGGCCCCAGACCCGAGCAGGCATCCGAGGAGGTCACCCCTTGATCACCAAGGACCAGGTCCGAGCGGCGCTGCGGTCGGTC
Source organism: Actinomycetota bacterium (assembly GCA_049587975.1). GTDB lineage: Bacteria > Actinomycetota > UBA4738 > UBA4738 > HRBIN12 > DASSJM01. The sequence goes on from JBAVEY010000397.1 coordinate 3,392, forward strand.
AACGATCCCGAGATCGGCCGGCCGATCGAGGACATCGGCATGCTCCGCGACATCGAGGTCCTCGAGCGCGGCCTCGTCCGGGTCCACGTGCTCATCACGATCGAGGGCTGTCCCCTCAAGGACCGGATCACGAGCGACGTCACCCAGGCGCTCGCGCCGCTCGAAGGGGTCGAACGCGTGGAGGTCGCGCTGTCGCCGATGAGCGAGGAGCAGCGGGCATCCCTGGTCGCCACCCTGCGGGGTGGGTCCGCCCCGCAGCAGCAACCGACGTTCTTCACGGGCTCGGACACGACCGTGATCGCGGTGGCCTCGGGCAAGGGCGGTGTCGGCAAGTCCAGCGTCACGGTGAACCTGGCGTGCGCCCTGGCGGCCGAGGGGCATCGGGTGGGCGTGCTCGACGCCGACGTCTGGGGGTTCAGCGTCCCACGGATGATGGGGGTGACCGGCAAGCCGGTCGGGTTCAACGACATGATCCTGCCGCTCGAGTCCCACGGCGTGAAGGTCATCTCGATGGGCTTCTTCGTGCCGGAGGAGACGCCGGTGATCTGGCGCGGCCCGATGCTGCACAAGGCGATCGAGCAGTTCCTCGGCGACGTGTACTGGGGGGATCTGGACTTCCTGCTCTGCGACCTGCCACCGGGGACCGGCGACGTCTCGATCAGTCTCGCCTCGTTCCTGCCCGGCGCGTCGATGCTCGTGGTCACCACGCCGCAGGAGGCCGCACGCAAGGTGGCCGAACGCGCGGGGAAGATGGCCGAACGGACCAACCTCCGACCGATCGGCGTGATCGAGAACATGTCGTGGTTCGTCTGCCCGCACTGCGGCGAGCGCACCCCGATCTTCGGTCAGGGCGGCGGCGGCGAGGCGGCCGAGACGCTGGGCGTGCCGCTGTTCGCGCAGGTTCCGCTCGAGCCCGCGGTGCGCGAGGGCGGGGACGACGGCGCGCCGATCGTGGTGACCGACCCCGACTCACCGGCGGGCGAGGCCCTGCGTCGGGCCGCACGCGACCTGGCGAACTCGACGCGCTCGAAGGTGGGCAAGCCGCTCCCGCTGATGTCTCCGCCCGGCGCTCCCGTGGTGGCCGGCGGCCACCACGGCCACGCGCACTGACTTCACCCAACTCCGAGAGCGCGTCAGAGGGCTGCCGTAGGCTTGTCGGTGTATGCCGAACCTCTAGACGACATCCGTTCCACGGGCGAAGGTCACCTCGGCATGAGACCCACGGAATCACAGACGTGGGATCCCAGTCCAGCCGGGGACCATCCCAGCCCTGCTGTCAAGCGGGATAGACGTTTCCCATCTCGAGGATGTGCCAGCCGACTTCCGTTCGACCGAAGGCGAGAGCGCTGACGCCCCACCCGAGCCTCGCGATCTCGGAGGCTCGCTGCGGAACGAGGACCGGTCCGATCTCCCCCAGTTCGCTCCGGAACCAGAGTCGCCCCTGCTCGATGCGGGAGATCTCGGCGACGTCGGTCTCCCAGTCGGCGAATTCCAGGACGGCGTCGTGGTCGACCTCCTCGCCAGAGGCGTACAGGACCGCCGACAGCTCCTCGGCAAGCGGGAGGTCGCGGGCGGCGGCTGTGGCGAGCTCTTGTGCTCCATCCGCAACTCGCGGATCGACATACCCCTTGTCGACCAGCCACGTCGTGAGATCCCCGCAGACCGGTCCAGCGGCCGGAACCGCCTCCGGCGGACCGAGCACCTTGCGGATCACGAACCAGTGCAGGAACCCGTCGAGGCCCTCGAGGATCCGATCGGACCCGAACAGGTTGCAGAACGACCCTGATTCCTCGTCGGCGTCGAAACGCCTCTGCCAGAAGGCTCGTTCCGCCGCCGAGAGCAGGTCGTGCCCATACCCGTCGAGGTAGGACCGGTACAGCTCGACGACGTTCTCGCGTTCGCCGGTGGCGCTGCCCTCTGCGACGAAGCGATCGAGCACGTCGTTGATGGATGGCGAGGCCGGCTTCACGTCTGTGCGACCTCGGGTTGTTCGGCTTCGACCGGAGGCTCCTTCCGACGCCTCGAGCCGATCGCCCACGAGATCAGGGTGACGATGCAGATCAGGGAGACGGTGAGCCCCGTCCACTGGCTGCCGGTCAGCCCGAACACCCGCTTGTCCACGCGCAGGAAGTCCTCGAGCACGCGGGTGGCCCCGTAGACGGCGCCGAACACGAGGGTCAGGATGCCGAGGCGCCGGGGTGCCCTCGACAGCGTGTACAGGACGAGGAACAGGCAGGTGGCGAAGAACATGTCGTACAGGGCGGTCTGGTGGACGCCGACGCCCGCGCCCAGGAGCTCGCCGGTGCGCGAGGTCAGGCGCGCGGCTTGGTGCGTGATCGTGAGCACCTGGCCGGCCTCCAGCGTGCCCCGGCAGGTGCCGGCCGCGCACGTGAAGCCCGACAGGTTGCCGCCCTCGTACTGGAACGCGAGCAGCCAGCTCGTCGGCTTGCCGAGGTGGTCGCCGATGATCAGGTCACCGATCCGGCCGAACGCGATGCCGAACGCCAGCCCGATCACCGCCCCGTCCATCACCTGGAAGAACGAGTAGTGGTATTTGCGGAACAGCGGGATGTTGATCAACACCGCGCCCGCGATCCCACCGAGCAGGGTCAGTCCCCCGTTCCACAGCGCGAGCATGTCCGCCACTCCGTCGAACTCGGAGAAGTGACCGATCACGTAGAACAGGCGGGCACCGATGATCGTGCCGATCAGCGCCCAGAACACCATCGTGTTGATGTGCTCGACGCTCACGCCACGCTTCGGACCCTCGTGCTGCAAGATCCAGGCGCCGAACAGGAACCCCACGGCGATCCCGATGCCGTGGGGGCTGATCGCGAAGTCGCCGAACAGGTGGATGCGATCGAGGACCGGCCAGCCGATCGAGGCGAGCACGAACCGAGTCTAATGGCACCTGAGCGGGTCGCTGGTGGAGACTGCTCTCCGAGCCGCCGGCCACGTCGGAGGGGTAGTGCACGCCGGCGTAGACGCGCGAGGCTCCGATCGTCGCCGCCAGGCCGTCGAGCGCCGCGCGGGCGGCGAGACCCGTGCCCATGTCCTTCGACGTGACGGTGAGGAACGACAGCAGGACGGCAGGGTGACTGCTCGGCCACGAGCTGCCGTTCGGGCGGCCGATGCGCAGGGTCATGCCCTCGAGGCTCGCGTCGTACGGCCGGGGGCGAGCGAACACGCGCTTCAGTCCCTGCCCGGCGAGCCACGTGACGGACGCGGCGGCGAGGCCGCGACCCGCCGCCTTGCGGTGACCCGCCGCCGCGAGCACGGCCGCGGCCCCGACCGACGCCCAGATCGAGCCGAGCTCGGTCACGCCCCGGAAGAACCGATCGGCGACCTGCCCCGGTCCCGGTTGCCTCGGCCGAACGCCTGGACGTCGAGCTCGCGACCCGGTCCCGCCGATGTCCACACCCGCACGGCGAGAGCGGCACCGCCGAGGGCCGCGGCTCGAAGGACCGAACGTGCTCCCACGCCGAGGATGATGCGAGAATCCGGCGAGGGCGTCACGGAGGCGGCCGATGCGACGGGAGGGCGACGACTACGGGCCGCCGAAGGATCCGGGCGGGGGCCGGACCGAACCCACCCCGACACCTCGCTCGGGGATCTCGCTCCGCCAGGTCGTCATCGCGGTCCTCGCGGTCCTGCTGATCGCCTTCGGCATCGCCAACTTCGAGACGGTGGACGTCAACTTCCTGCTGTTCGACACGCAGGCACGGCTGGTCACCGTGATCGTGGTCGCGGCCGGGCTCGGGTTCGTGATCGGGTACTTCGTCGGCCGGCCGGGACGGCTGCAGCGCAAGTACCTCAAGGAACGCGACCGCGAGGACTAGGGTCGCCTTCCCTTCTCCTCCCGCAGGTACCGCTCCTCGATATCGTGCTTCTGCGCGAGCGTGCCGTGTCGCAGCGCCAGATGGGCGCCCCCGACCCGGGCGAGGCTCCTCGCGGCCAGATCCCCCAGGGGACCGCCCCGGAAGCGGTACTCGATCGCGTGCTCCAGGAGGCTGCGTCCGCCCGTGAGTGGCTCGATCGTCGAGGTCACCGTCGCGTCCAGGAGGCCGGTGAGCCGGATCGTGGCGCGGTGCGGCGGGTCCCATTCGAGCACCTCGCCATCGATCGTGGTGCGGAAGGCCATGAACCGCATCTTCGAGGTGTACCGCGCCCCCAAGCGCAGCCCGTCTGGGGGGACCCCATGCACGTGGTCGATGTGCTTGTCCCAGTGCGGCAGTCGCCGCGGATCGGAGATCACCGCCCAGACGGCCTCCGGCGGTGCGTCGATCACGACGTCGAACTCGACCGTCGTCGTCACGCGAGGTCCACGGTCCCCGAGGTCCAGCCACGCCACCACACGATGCTCCGGGCGTCGACGCGCAGGAGCGCGGCGTCCGACGGCTCGATGCGCGCGAGGCGAGCGATACGGGACGCGGACGCGGCTCCGGAGGCGAGCCCGGGGACGACGGCGACCTCGCCGGTCCCCCTGACCATCGCCCCCATCATGGCGCGGGCCCGCCACCAGGACGCGTGATCGACCTGCAACGCGACCTCTGGGCGGCGGTCGGGCTCGGCGAGCGCCAGCGTCTCGGACGGCGCGACCGCGTAGAGCCCCCCGCCGTCGATCGCCCAGCGCACCGGGAGGACCAGCGGCCCGGATCGGGTCTCGAGCGCGAGCGCGCCGGCCCCGCTCGTGCCGAGACGATCGCGGATCGGCTCGGGCACGCGTGCCAGGGCGGGCTCGCCCGCTCGAACGGCCCGGAAGCGCTCGACGCCGTCCACCGCGTCGCCCCAGTCCCCCCAAGCGCTCGTGACGCGTCCGGACTCGACGATGGCCGTGCGCTCGAACCGGATCTCCGCGAACACGCGCCCCGGCGGGGTCCATGCCAGGGGGACATGATGCGCGTCCACCGCGTACCCGGCGAAGAAGCGCCCGTTCTTCTGCGTGAAGCGAACGCCGGCGAGCGCGAGCAGCGGGCCCTGGAAGACCGAACGTCCCCAGCTCTCGGCGTCGAGCAGGTCGTAGGTCGTCACGGTCCCGGTGAAAGCGGCGGCGCGGTCCTCCGATCGCACCAACCCCGCGACCCGACGATCGCGCCTCCAGGCGCGCGCCTTCACGGAGCCGCGCGACGTGGTGACCCACACGCGCCCCCCGGTCGACGCGAACACCATCGGGGTCACGTGCGGGCCGCTCGGGGTCAGCGTCGCCACGTGGCAGAACGCGCCCGCCTGAAGGATGCTGCGGACCGGCGCCGGGACGACCTCGCTCACGTCGACGGTTCTGCGGGCGCGCGCAGCACCGGGAAGGCGACCATCATCCCCGTCCAGACGATGTGGCAGGCCAGGCTCGCGAGCACCCCGCCCGTCCACCACGCGAGCGCCACCCACACGGCACCGCCCACGACGGCGCCGGCGGCGATCGCCAGGTTGGCGCTCGGGAGGTTCGCCAGCACGAACGCCCCCCACGCGAGCAGCGCCGCAAGCCCGGTCTGACCCTCGAGCGACGATGCAAGCTGGCCCTGGAAGAACCCACGCCAGAACAGCTCCTCACCCGGCACCGACAGGGCGATCGACAGCAACAGGGCGATCGCGAGGGAGAGGCCGCCCTGCTTGCGGTACATCTCGAGCGAATGCCGCCGGAACGTGCCCCACCGCGACATGATCACCATCGCGATGCGGGTGGCGACGTACAGCACCACGCCCAGCCCCAGACCCACCGCGAGCGAGACGCCGGGCGCGACGTCGGGGGACCAGGCGATCGGGCCGACCACCAGCGCGACCAGGCCCATCGTCGCGAGGACCGGCGTCATCGTCGTCCACACGTTCCGTCCCCGCGCGACGAGGGACCACGCGACGACCTCCGCGAGAAAGCCCAGGACCATCACGGTCGTTTCCATGGCTACGGCAGGAACGTTACCTTGGCGGCGAACTCGGCGGTGAGCGCCGTGATGACCGCCAGGTAGAAGAAGCCCGTCGCCGACTGGACGGCCGAGGAACGGGTCCCCCTCAGCGTGGCGCGGATCATCACGGCGATGAGCGCCGTGGCGGCCACCATCCCGAGCGCGATCCAGGAGGCGAGGCCCGCGGAGGTGAGCAGCGGGTTGAACTCCGACGACGCCTCGGTCGGGCCGAACCCCCCGATCAGGAGCGCCGCCGTCTCGAGCCCCACACCCACGAACAGCAGGAAGGTCATGCGGTTGATCGGCGTTCGCGTGAGGCCGCGGTCGGTGAGGTACCAGTGCCCGAGCAGGAGCCCGTCGATCACGGCGCCGAGGAACGCCGCGCCTCCCAGCAGTTGCAGGAAGGCGACCAGCCACGACCCCTCGGCGGTGCCGGCCATCGCGGCCAGCATCGCGATCGCCAGCGGCACCGACGCGATCCCGACGCCACGGGCCGCCCCGTGGCGCTTCGCGAACATCAGCCCCACCCAGACGAGGTTCACGAAGGCGAGTGCGGCCGACAGGCGCACCGACCACACCCCCGCCTCGCTCCCGGGGACCCGCCCCGCCGCCGCCGCGCCCCACGTCGCCAAGGACAGCGCCAGGAGCACGGAACCGGTCAGCGTGAAGAAGCCGCGCTTGACCTCATTCCATAGCGGCGTGAGGAACAGGAGCACGAGGCCGCCCGAGACGGTCTCGGCGAGGACGAGCGCGGTCACACCCGCGGGCCCGGTCACGGCGAGAGCGTACCCGCCCGACCTGGGCCGACCGGCCCCAACGGAACCGGGCGACGCCGGTAGGCTGGTCGGCCATGGACGACTGGCGGTCCTACGACAGCGTCGCCGAGACGTACGCGCGGATCCACGCCCCCCGCCTCGCCGAGCCGGCGAACGACCTCGTCGAGCTCACCGGCGTCCGGCCCGGATGGCACGTCCTGGACGTGGGTACGGGCACCGGGGTGGCGGCCCTGGCGGCTGCGGGAGCCGGTGCGAGGGTCGTCGGCATCGACGAGGCCGAGGGCATGCTCCGCGTGGCGCGTGGGGCCAACGGCTCGCTCCCCGTCGCGGGTGCGCTCGCGATCGACCTCCCGTTCCGCAACGGCGCCTTCGACGCGCTGCTCGCGAACTTCGTGCTGGCGCACTTCACCAAGTACAAGACGGCCCTGTTCGAGATGCTCAGGGTCATGCGACCTGGCGGGCGCCTCGGGCTGACGGCGTGGGCCGACACCGAGGACGACCTGGCTCGGACCTGGTTCGAGCTCGTGCAGTCGGTCGTCCCACGCGAGGTCGTGCAGGCGGCGATGGACGAGCGCCTGCCCTGGCGCGAACGGTTCCGGGAGCGGCAGCCGCTCGAGGAGGCCCTGATGGAGGGCGGCGTCCGACACGTCCGGACCGAGGTTCGCCGGTACCGGTTCCAGTACTCGCTGGATGAGTACGTCGAGGGGATGAGCACCTGGGCCACCGGCCGGTTCGTGCGCTACATGCTCGGCGAGTCCGCGTTCGCAACGTTCCTCGAGCGGGCCCGCGCGGTCTTCGGCGAGCGCTTCGCCGACCCCGTGAACGACTTCCGCGAGGTCCTGTTCGCGACCGGAACGAAGCCCTAGGACAGGTCGAGCCGCCGGAACGATTCGGCGTGGCTGACGCCGATCGCCCGGCCGGCCTCCTCCGCCTCCTTCGGGATCCACTCCTCGAAGAAGCCCAGCAGGTCGCCCTCGACCTGGCTGCGGTGTTCGGCGAGGGCCGCGAGCTTGGTCTCGAGGAACCCCGTGACGTCCTCGTGGTGGTTGGGCTCGAGCGTCCATCCGAGCCAGACGTCGGTGACGGGATGCGCCGTGAGCCCCTCCGCGAGCTGGTCGGAGAAGAACAGCGGGTTGCCCGAGCCGGGGAACACGGCGTCGAGCGCGACCGCGCCGGCGGTCCGATGGTCCGCGTGGTTGTAGTAGCGGTTCTCGAAGAACCACGCCGTGGGGTCGCAGGAGACGATCGCGGACGGTCGGATCCGCCGGATCGCCCGGACGACGTGCTCGCGGACCGCGGCCGTGTTCTCGAGCTCACCGTCGTGCACGTCCAAGATCCCGACGCTCGAGAGCCCAAGCACGCGAGCCGCCGTCTCGGTCTCGCGCGCCCGCGTCCGTGCGAGTTCCACCCGATCGACCGCCGCGTCATTCGAACCCCGGTCGCCGTTCGTCAGGACCAGGAGATGGACCTCGCGCCCGGCGGCGCACCACTTCGCGAGCGTCGCCCCGGCCGAGATCTCGGCGTCGTCCGGGTGACCGAAGACCGCGACGACCGGCCCGCCGGGATCGACGGTCACGACTTCGCGGCGCCGTCCGCGTTCGACAGCACGTACCGCACGAGCGCGCGGACGGGGCTACCGGTCGCGCCCTTCGGCCAGTAGTCGCCCGCTCGCTCCGCGAACGCCGGCCCGGCGATGTCCAGGTGGACCCACGGCACGTCGCCGACGAACTCGCGCAGGAACATGGCCGCGGTGATCGCGCCCCCGTACCGCTTGCCGATGTTCTTGATGTCCGCGATCTCGGAATCGATCAGCTTGCGGTAGGGCTCGTACATCGGGAGCTCCCACCCGGGCTCGCCCGCCGCCTCGCCCGCCGCGAGCACGTCGCGGATCAGGTTGCGGTCGTTGCCCATCGCGCCCCACAGATCGGTCCCGAGCCCGACCATGCAGGCACCCGTGAGCGTCGCCGTGTCGATGATCACGCGCGGTTTCTTCTCGGCAAGGAACGCGAGCGCGTCGGCGAGCACCAGGCGCCCCTCGGCGTCGGTGTTCAACACCTCGGAGGTCTTCCCACCGCGGTGCGTGAGGACGTCACCGGGGCGGATCGCCGAGCCGCTCGGCATGTTCTCGGCCGAGGGGATCGCGGCGATCACGTTGACCCTGGGCTTGAGCAGCGCGATCGCGCGCATCGTCCCGAGGATCGACGCCGCGCCGCCCATGTCCGACTTCATCCATTCCATCTGGGTGGCGTCCTTGATCGACAGGCCACCGGAGTCGAACGCGATCCCCTTGCCCGTCAGCGCGATCGGGGACCCCTTGCCGCCCCCCGCGTACCGGAGTTCGATCAGCCGTGGGGGCCGGGAACTGCCCTGCCCCACCCCGAGCACGCCGCCGAACCCACCCTTCTTCAGCTCGGGCTCGGTCCAGACCTTGCAGGTGAGGCCGAACTCCTTGGCCATCGCCTGCGCCTGCTTGGCCAGCTCCGCCGGCGGGAGATCGAGCGCGGGCGTGTTGACGAGGTCGCGGGCCCACATCTGCGACTCGGCGACCACCTGGCCTCGGCGGATCGCTTCCTTGCCCGCCTTCACGTCGACCTTGCCCGAGCCGAGGATCGTGACCTTGGACAGGCGCTCGGCGTCGCCATCCTTCTTCGACTTGTAGCGCTCGAACCGGTAGGAGCCGAGGACCACGCCCTCGACGGTCGCCTGGACGGCGTCGACCTTGTCCTTCGACCCGGCGATCTGTGGCAGGGTCGTGGCCACCGTCTTGCGCCTCGCCAGCTGACGGGCGACGCGGCCGATCGCGCGCCTGCAGGCGTCGGGGCCCGCCGCGGCGCGCGCGCCGACACCGACCAACAGGACGGCCCTCGCCTTCAGCGCGGCGTCACCGCTGTTCGGGACCAGGAGGGATTCGCCGCATTTGCCCTTCGAGCCCGCGGCGGAGTACAGCGCGAGCAGATCGATCCCCTTGACGTCCTTCACGCCCGGGCCGGCCTCCGGCCCTTCGAAGACGGGCAGGACGAGCACGTCGACGTCGAGATCGATAGGACGGTCGGTCGAGAGGACGAAGGTCAACACCCTGGACTCCTTGGGGTCACGGACGGACAGCGCGCAGTCTATCGGCGACCCCGGGCGGCAGCACCGCAGCGCGGTCGGTAGGCTGCCGCCGTGGACGCCAAGGACCTGCGGGACCTCGTACGGTTCGACGAGGACGGGCCGCACCATGAGGGCCTGTTCGAGTCCGAGCACCTGTGGTCCGAGGTCGTCTGCCTCGACCGCAACCAGGCACTGGGGACGATCGCGGACCACGACTCGGATGCCGTCGTGCTCGTCGTGACGGGGCGGGTGGTCGTGCAGGTCGACCGCGGCCGCAAGCGCCTCGAGCAGTGGGAGACGTCGCTCGTGCCGGCCGGGTCGGAGCTCACGATCACGAACGCGACCGGCGATCCCGCCGTGATCCTGCTCGTCGCAGCGCCCCCGCCGACCAAACGCGCGGTCACCGAGTAGGCGTCCCGCCCTCGTCAGGGCGTCGGCGTCCGCCGGGCAGCAGGAGCGTCAGGCCGAACGCGACCACGAAGCTCGGGATGCTCGCTCCCAGGCTCGAGCCGAACAGTGGGTACGGCAGCCCGACGGCGTCGAACATCCTGCCGGCGGCGTCGATCCATCCCTGCGGTCCGGTCGGCACGCACCACTGGTAGACGACGAACCCGGCCACCCACGGCACGAACGCGAGCCATCGCACGCCGCTCGGCTCGAACACCACCGCCTCTCCGTAGCGCCCGCGGCTGCGGACGAAGTAGTCGGCCAGGAACACGGCGGCGAGCGGCACGAAGACCGAGCCGATCAGGAACAGGAACTGCTCGTAGCGTTCGGCGGTGAGGGCGAGCGCGAGCAGGAACCCCAGGCCGCCAACCGCGGCGGCGAGCCCCCGGTGGGACACCTGGCTGGTGACGTTCTGCGTCGAGACCGCGGCAGAGTAGATGTCGGCGAACGCGTTGTCGCTCTCACCGACGAGCAGCGCGGTCAGCACGATCCCGCCTCCCGCGAGCCCCACGATCGCCGAACCGATCCCGAGCGCGTCGGCACTCGCCCCGGTCACGAGCACCAGCAGCGCCCCGAGCCCGTAGAACCACGCGTTGCCCGCCGCGTACCCCACGTAGGTTCCGAGCGTCGCCCGCGAGCCGGCGCGCGCGAAGCGGTTGTAGTCCGCCGCGAGCGGGAGCCACGACACCGGCATCACGATCACGAGGTCGACAGCGAGCCAGAGCGGGAGCCCGCCCTGCCCCGGCGAGCTCCAGATCTCGGCGAGGTCGGCCGAGCGCAGGACCTCGACGCTGATCCACACCGCGGAGCCGAGCAACAGGTAGATGCCGAAGCGCTCGAGCCACCGCCGGACGACGACCACCGGTCCGCCGATCGCGAGCGTCGTGCAGACCACGGCGACGACCACGAGCCAGAGCACCCGCGACTCGAACCCGAACAGGCGCTCGGACGCGACGTTCGCGACCTCGGCCATCGCCCAGAACTCGACGGCGGTCCACCCGACGAGCTGCACGAGGTTGAGCGCCGAGGGCAGGAAGGACCCGCGCGCGCCCAGCACCGGTCGCAACAGCACCATCGTGGGCACGCCTTCGCGCTGCCCCGCGAGCGCGACGAGTGCGAGCGGGACGCAACCGATCACCGTGCCGATCGCGATCGCGAGGAGCGCGCGGCCGACCCCGAGCGCCGGGACGAGCAACGCCCCCGTCACCATGACGAGCAGTCCGACGGACAGGTCGAACCACAGCACCCCGAGCCCGAGCCCGCCCAGGTCGCGGCGTTCGGGCGGGACGGGACGGATGCCCCAAGACGGCGCCGTCCGCTGCAGGATCTTCTCGAGGCGTTCGGCGACGCCCGCCACGTTCGCTCCCTCCGCCGGTGTGAGCCGGATCAGGTTCCAAGGGTCGCCGGCGGCGGATCGGGGTCGATCCCAGCCGGCCTCTCAGCCCGGTTCCCCGGACTCCCCTGCCCTCCCGTCGATGCTAACGCCCGCTAGGATGCGCGCGTGCCCACGCGCGATGCGGCGATCCGGCTCCTCGAGGAGCAGCACACGGAGCTCGCGCGCCTGCTGGCCGAGCTCGACGACGAGGACTTCGTCCGCCGGGGGACGATCGGCGGCGGCGAGTGGTCGGCCAAGGACCTCGCCGCCCACATGGGGATCTGGGAGGAGCTCGCGCTCGAGACGATGCAGACGTTCGGTCGCGGAGAGCGCCCCTCCATCGAGGACTGGTTCATTCGATCCGGCGCCGGTGACCGGGTGAACGCCGAGGGGGTCGAGCGGTTCCTCGACACGCCCGCCCCCGATGTCCTGGCTCGGTTCGGGGACCTGCACCGGCAGGTTGTGTCCGAGATCGGGGCGATGAGCGACCAGACGTGGACGGCGCCGTACCCGTTCGACCCGGTGGAGGATACGCTCGGCGACCGGATCGGCTCGCTGCTCGGGTCGGAGGCGGGCGGGTTCACCCACGCCGCCGCGCACCTGCCGGATCTGCGCGCCTACGTCGACTCGACCAGGCGCTGAAGGTTCGCGAGGCTGCCCCGCATCAGCCGCCCCATGAACGGCCGGTAGACCACCAGGGCGAGCTCGCCGAGCAGCGGGATCGGCAACGAGAGCTCCTCGGCCCACGTGAACGTCGTCGAGCCCCCAACGGGCTCGAGCGTCCAGGTCCCCGATCCCCGGACGTAGCTGCGATGCGCCATCACCATCCGCCGCGGCGGGTCCCACTCGACGACCTCGAGCTCCTCGGTGAACAGTGGGACATGCAGCACGCGGTTCAGCACCTTGACACGAGCGCCGACGCCCGCACGCTCGGGGGTCAGGACGTGCACCCAGACAGCGTCGCGCATCCAGCGGGATTGGTCCTCCCACCGTTCGAGCAGCCTCCAGACGCGATCGGGGGATGCCGGGAGTTCCTCGGACGACTCGACCCGCACCGCTACAGCCCCGCGGCCTCGCCGCTGGCGCGCCGCATGCCCATCGTCTCGCGGATCGAGAGCACCAGCCCGAGGGCCACGACCGCCGGCACGGCGTTGATCGCGAACGACGCGGTGAACCCGAACGCCTGCGCCGACCAGCCCGCCACGAGCGGCCCGATCACGAACCCCAGGTCGCCGACGAACCGGAACACGGCGACCGCCGTCCCCTTCAGCTCCTCGGGCGTCACGTCGGAGAGCATCGGCGCCGGGGGGACGCCCGAGTACCCGCTCGCGACGCCGAGGAACCCCATCGCGACCATGAACCCGACGGGGGTCGAGACGAACCCGAACGCGGCCGTGATCAGCGCGAGTCCCGCCAGCGCGGGGATCAGCACGGCGCGCCGTCCCCGTTGGTCCGTCGCCCGTCCTGCCGGGTAGAGGCTCACGAGCTCGGTCGCCGTGGCGATCGCGAGGCCGAGGCCGACGCCGCTGATCGTGAGCCCAACCTCGTCGCTCGTGCCGAACAGCGGGACCAGGGTGCTGAAGACGGCGCCGATCATCCACAGATAGACGCCGTTCACCACGAGGACCGTCACGAACGCGCGGTTCCACGGCAGGCGGCGGAGGCCGCCTCGGCGGACCTCGGACTCGTGGCGGTCGGGGTTGCGGATCGTCCGCCAGAACAGGACCGCGGCCACGAAACAGGCGCCCGCGTAGATGAAGAGCGGGCTCGCGAGGCCGAACCACTTGGCCATCAGGCCGCCGAGCGGCCCCCCGGCGATGAAGCCGATGTTGAACGACGCGTAGTACACGCTCATCACGCGTCCGGTCCGCCGCGACGGGATCGACCGCAGCAGGAACGAGAGCAGCGACGCGAAGAACAGCGCCGACCCGACGCCCCCGAGTGCTCGGAACAGCACGAGCAGCGGGAACGTCGGGGCGAGCGCGGCGGCGAACGAGGAGACCCCCACCCAGACCGCGCCGAGCGTGGACATCGCGCGCTCGCCGTACCGATCGATGTACTTCCCGACGAACGGATCCGATACCAGGCGCGCGAACGAGAACGACGAGATCAGGATGCCGACCGAGTCGTAGCCGACGCCGAAGCTGTGCGCGTAGTTCGGCAGGACCGGCGAGAGGATGCCGTACCCCAGCATGATCACGAAGGTCCCGAGCATCGCAGCCCGGATCTCGGGGATGCGGAGCACGTCCCCGATCCGGAACTCGGCCCCCTCGCTCACCGCCACAGTCTACGGACGCGGTTGCGCCGCACCCAGAACCTGTTCTTTCATGGCCGCCATGCGCCACACCGCCCGCGGCGCCGTCGCCGCGACCAACCTCGTCACGCCCTCGGCCGATCACGCACTGACGCGAGGCGACGGACCGTGGCCCCAGGAGACCGCCGAGCAGGCGGTCGCGTGGGACGAGGGCGTCATCGTCTACGTCGGTCCCGCCGACGGCCTCACGGGCTTCGAGATCGAGTGGTTCGAGGGCTGCACGATCGCGCCGGGGTTCATCGACTGCCACACGCACCTTCCGTTCGCCGGCTGGCGCGCGGACGAGTTCGAGGCGCGCCTGTCCGGGGTCTCGTACCGCCATCAACACGGAGAGGGCGGGATCTACCGCAGTGCCCGGATGCTGGCCGAGGCGAGCGACGACGAGGTGCTCGCGTTCTGCCGGTCGCTCGTGCGGGAGATGAGTGACCACGGCACCACGGCGCTCGAGCTGAAGACCGGGTACGGCCTCTCGGTCGAGGCCGAGCTGCGACAGGCTCGGCTCGCGAGGCGGCTCGCCGAGGATGCGCCGCAGACGTGCTCGGTGACGCTGCTCGCGTGCCATGCGGTGCCCGAGGGTGTGGGGCGCGCCGACTGGGTCCGCACCGTCTGCGACGAGCTCATCCCGGCGGCGGCTCGGGAGGACCTCGTGGACGCCGTCGACGTGTACGTCGAGGACATCGCCTTCTCGCTCGACGACCTGGCCGAGATCGCGCAGTGCGCCTCGCACGTCGGACTCCCGCTCCGCTGTCACGCCGACCAGCTCGGACCGTCGGGCGCGGCCGAGGCCGCCGTCGCGCTCGACGCGATGAGCGCCGACCACCTGAACCACGTCTCGTCGGCGGGCATCTCGTCGCTCGGCGCCGCGCCGGCCACCGTCGCGGTCCTGCTGCCGACCTCGACGCTGTTCCTGCGTTCGTCGCCGCCGGACGTCCGAGCGCTGCTCGATGCGGGGGCGGCCGTCGCGATCGCCTCGGACTTCAACCCGGGGACGTCGCCGGTCCTCTCGATGCCGGAGGTGATCGCGACCGCCTGTTCGCTCTACGGTCTGCATCCGCTCGAGGCGCTCGCCGCCGCCACCGTCAACGCCTCGGCGGCGCTCGGCCTTGCCCCGGAGCGCGGTACGCTTGCGCCCGGCGGGCCCGCCGACGTCGTGGTCCTGGAGGGCGACGCCTTCCGGCTGGTCCCGTATCGGCTCGGACACAACCCGGTGGTCCGGACGTTCGTCGACGGCGAGAGGGTGGGAGGACGTTGAGGAGGTATGCCGCGCTGCTGGCGCTCGTCGTCGGACTGCTGCTCCTGGCGGTCCCGGCAGCCGCGCAGACGACGCTGACGCTGTCGGCCGACGCCGCGAGGATCGAGTTCGGTCAGAGGGTTTCGCTCTCCGGAACGGTCTCGGGTGTAGCGGCCGGCACGACGATCGAGATCAGGAACGGCGGGGGGGCTTCGATCGCCTCGGCAACCACCGGCGCCGCCGGCGCCTTCTCGGCCCGGATCGAACCCGAGCGATCCGACACCTACATGGCCGTGCTCGGCGATGCGTCCAGCGAACCCGTGTCGGTCGAGGTCCGCGCCGTGCTCTCGGCCCGCATGGGCCAGGTCCGGCTGTTCGACCACATCGTCGTCCGCGGGACCGTCGGCCCCGCGCGCCCGGGTTCGAGCGTCACGGTCGAGCTGACCAAGGGCGGGCGAACCGTCGACACCCGGCAGGTCACCATGGGCGCTGCCGGTGGGTTCCGCACGAGGTTCACGATCGGCGAACCGGGCACCTACCGCGCAACGGCGTCGTTCTCGGCGCCCGACCTGCTCAGCGGACGCGCGAGGACGCAGGCCGACGCCACGCCGCTCCCCCACCTGTCGTCGGGTTCGTCGGGCCGCTTCGTCAGGCTCCTCGAGGGCCGGTTGGTCGAGCTCCGCTACCGCCTCGCCGGGGCGAAGGACGGCCGGTACGACCACCGGACCGCCGACGCGGTCGTCGCGTTCCACAAGGTGCAGCGCATGGAGCGTTCGTACTCGGTGAGCGAGGCAACGTGGCGAACGCTTGCCGATCCCATCCGCCCGCGCGCGCGCCACGACTGGCGCGGCTTCCACTTCGAGGTGGATCAGACGCGGCAGCTCCTGTACACCGTCGAGGACGGCGACATCACGAACGTGCTCCACGTCTCGACGGGAGCGGGCGGCGCGACCCACGACGGGACGTTCCGTGTCTGGGGGAAGACCGCCGGCCTCAGCCCGAACCACCTCTACTACCCGAGCTACTTCGACGGGTACCGCGCCCTCCACGGGTGGACCGAGGTGCCGACGTACGCCGCGAGCCACGGCTGCGTTCGCATCCCTTATTGGAACGCGGTGTGGGTGTACGACCTCGCCGACTACGGCACCCGCGTCGCGATCTACCACTAGCGCGTCCCGACGAGATCAGGCCAACGGACGCCCCGCTCCTTCCGCGGCCTCGAGCAGCGAACCGCCCCGCACGAGCTCCACGGTCGCCGCGATATCGGGCCCCAGCTCGCGGTCGGTGTCGAGGAACACGACCCGCGCGCGGATCGCATCCCGAGCGGCTCCCGTCGCCGCGGCCGGCACGAGCGGCGCGCGCAGATCGAGCGCCTGCGCCGCCACCAACGCCTCGAGGGCGATCACGACCTCGGCGTTCGAGACCACGTCGCGCGCGTGGCGAGCCGCCGTCATCCCCATGCTCACGTGGTCTTCCTGCCCCGCGCTCGAGCCGATCGAGTCGACCGAGGCGGGGTGCGCGAGCGTCTTGCATTCGGATACGAGCGATGCGGCCGTGTACTGCACGAGCATGAAGCCCGAGTTGAGACCGCTCTCCGCGACCAGGAAGGGCGGCAGCCCGTTGTTGCGCGTGGGATCGAGCAGCCGGTAGAGGCGGCGTTCGGCGATGCTCGCGAGCGGGACGAGGGCGGCCGCGAGCGCGTCGAGCGCGACCGCGACCGGCTGGCCGTGGAAGTTCCCACCCGAGAGCACTTCGTCGTCGTCGGGGAACACGATGGGATTGTCCGAGACCGCGTTCGCCTCGACCTCGAGGACACCGCGCACGAACCCGAGCACCTCGCGCGTCGCGCCGTTCACCTGCGGCGAGCAGCGGAGCGAGTACGCATCTTGCACCAGGTGCGTACTCTCGCGGTGCGAGGCGACGATCGCGCTGCCCTCGAGCAACCGCCGCAGGTTCGACGCCGACGCAACCACGCCGGGGTGGGGCCGGAGCGCCGTGAGCCGTTCGTCGAAGACCCGGTCCGAGCCGAGCGCGGCCTCCACGCTCATCGCGGCCGTGACGTCCGCGGTCCGGACGAGCCGTTCGGCGCGCGACACCGCGAGGATCCCGATCGCGAGCATGCCCTGGGTTCCGTTGACGAGCGCGAGCCCCTCCTTCGCCTTGAGCTCGAGCGGTTCGAGACCGGCCGAACGCAGGACGTCGCCCGCGGGCTTCGGCTCGCCGTCGACCAGCAGCTCGCCGCGGCCAACCAGAGGGAGCGCGAGGTTCGCGAGCGGCGCCAGATCCCCCGACGCGCCGAGCGACCCCTGCTCGGGCACGAAGGGCACCAGGTCGCGGTTCAGCATCTCGACCATGCGCTCGATGACCTCGGCGCGGACGCCCGAGTGTCCGAGCGCCAGCACGTGCGCGCGCAGGAGCAGCATCGCTCGCGCCTCCTCGCGCGAGAGCGGCGAGCCGACCGCGGTGGCGTGAGAGCGGACGATCCCGAGCTGGAGCGCGTCGGCTTGGTCCGGCTCGATGTGCTGGTTCGCGAGCGAGCCGAACCCGGTCGTCACGCCGTAGACGGTGGCGTTGGACGCGACGGCGCGTTCGATCACGTCGCGGGCAGCGCCGATCCTGTCCGACGCGGCGGAGCCGAGCTCGACCTCGGCGCCGAGCGCCACCTCGACGACGTCCTCGAGCGAGAGCGGCTCCCCGACCCGGATCGGCACGGCGCAAGGCTACGGAGGGCGCCCACCGCCGGCAAGCCGCAACCCGGTCGTAGGCTGACCCCAGATGTCGAGCCCGTGGGACGACCTCGACCCGAGCGCGACGCCGGAGGGCGCCGGAGCCCGGCCTGATCCTCCCCCTACGAGCGCTCGCACCCCTGGCGGCTTCACCGTCCTCCTGCGCGGAGCTACCAAGCGCTGTCCGCGCTGCGGCGAGGGACGGTTGTTCAAGAGCCGGTTCACGATCCGCGACCGGTGCCCGCGGTGCGGGCTGCGGCTCGAGCGGGAGGAGGGCGGGTTCCTCGGCGCGATGACGATCAACTACACGTTCACGGCGTTCGTCTGGCTCGTCGTGCTCGTCGGGTGGCTCGTGATGGATCTCCCCGACCTCCACGTGCCCGCGCTCACGATCACGTCGATCGCGATCGCCGCCCTGGTGCCGCTGCTCTTCTGGCCGTTCTCGAAGACGATCTGGGCGAGCGTCGACTTCCTGATCTACCGGACGAGCCCGGACTACGGGTCAAGGGAGGCCGCCGACCGTTCGAGCGGCAACGGCGGCCGTCACTGAGCTACTCGCGCCAGGGCAGCCGCACGCCGCGCTCGGCAGCGACCGCGAGCGCCTCCTCGTAGCCGGCGTCCGCGTGGCGCATGACGCCGGTCCCCGGGTCGGTGGTCAGCACGCGCTCGAGCCGCGCGGTGGCGTTCTCGCTCCCGTCGGCCACCACGACCATGCCCGCGTGGATCGAGTACCCGATCCCGACGCCGCCGCCATGATGCACGCTCACCCAGTGCGCTCCGGCCGCGGTGTTCACGAGCGCGTTCAGGATCGGCCAGTCCGCGATCGCATCCGAACCGTCCTTCATCGCCTCGGTCTCCCGGTACGGGCTCGCGACGCTCCCGCTGTCGAGGTGGTCGCGCCCGATCACGATCGGCGCCGAGAGCTCGCCGCTCGCGACCATCTCGTTGAACCGCAGGCCCGCCCTCGCGCGCTCGCCGTAGCCGAGCCAGCAGATCCGCGCCGGCAGACCCTGGAACGCCACGCGCTCCTCGGCCATCGCGAGCCAACGCTGCAACCGCTCGTTCTCGGGGAAGAGCTCGGCGACCGCGCGGTCGGTCTTCGAGATGTCCTCGGGATCGCCCGAGAGGGCGGCCCAACGGAACGGGCCCTTGCCCTCGCAGAACATCGGGCGCACGAACGCCGGTACGAACCCCGGGTACGCGTACGCGCGCTCGTGGGCGAGGCCGCCGGTCTCGGCGCCCGCCCGCAGGTTGTTGCCGTAGTCGAACACGACCGCCCCGCCGTCCAGGAACCCCACCATCGCCTCGACGTGCCGGGCCATCGACGCGAACGCGCGCCGTTGGTACTCCTCCGGGTCCTCGTCACGGAGGCGATCCGCCTCCTCGAGCGAAAGCCCGGCCGGCACGTACCCGCCGAGCGGGTCGTGGGCGCTCGTCTGGTCCGTGACCAGCTCCGGCGCGAACCCGTTCGCGAGCAGCCGGGGCAGGATCTCGGCGCAGTTGCCGACGAGCCCGATCGACACGGCCTCGCGCGCCGAGCGTGCCTCGTCCACCCAGCCCAGCGCCTCGTCGAGGTCGTCGGTCTCGCGGTCGAGGTAGCGGGTCTTGATGCGCCGCTCGATCCGCGCCGGGTCGACCTCGACGCAGAGCGCGACGCCGCCGTTCATCGTGACGGCAAGCGGTTGCGCGCCGCCCATGCCGCCGAGCCCGCCCGTGAGCGTCACGGTCCCGGCGAGCGTGCCGCCGAACCGTTGCGTGGCGGCCTCGGCGAACGTCTCGTAGGTCCCCTGCAGGATCCCCTGGGTCCCGATGTAGATCCACGAACCCGCCGTCATCTGCCCGTACATCGTGAGGCCCGCGTGCTCGAGCTCGCGGAACGTGTCCCACGTCGCCCACCTCGGCACCAGCATCGCGTTCGAGATCAACACGCGCGGCGCCATCTCGTGCGTGCGGAACACGCCGACCGGCTTGCCCGACTGCACGAGCATCGTCTCGTCGTCCGCGAGGGTCCGCAGCGTCCGCACGATCGCGTCGAACGCCTCCCACGAGCGGGCCGCCCGCCCGGTCCCGCCGTACACGACAAGGTCCTGGGGCCGTTCGGCGACGTCGGGGTCGAGGTTGTTCATCAGCATCCGCAGGGCGGCCTCCTGCGGCCACGACCGACACGAGAGCTCGGTCCCGCGGGGTGCCCGGATCTCGCGCGCGCTCACGCTCGCGATGATAATGCCGCGCGGAGCGCGTGCTCCGGATGGTTCAGGCCAGCTGCTTGGTCGTCCTCGGCCTGGCGAGGATCTCGGCGATGCGCGCGAGCAGCTCGGGCGTATCGAACGGCTTGATGACGTAGTCGTCCGCGCCGACGGCGAGCCCCTCGAGCCGATCGGCGGACAGCCCGCGCGCCGTGAGCAGGACGATCCTGACCGCCGCCGTGCGTTCGTCGAGCCGGAGCCGGCGGGTGAGCTCGAACCCGTCCATGTTCGGCATCATCACGTCGGCGAGCACGAGGTCTGGGCATCGCTCGCAGGCGAGCGCGAGCGCCCGCTCCCCGTTGCTCGCCGTCCGGACGTCGTATCCGGCCGCCGCGAGCTCGATCTCGAGGAGGCGGGCGATGAACGGGTCGTCGTCGACCACCACCAGGGAGCGCGACGCCCGCCCTCCGAGCGGTCCTTGGAGCGCTTGCGTTTCCATCTTGGAGGAATCGGCACGTCGGCCGCTCGGGTGAAGCCATCATCCGCCATCCGCGGCTGGCGCCTCGGGAGAACGGCTGGGCCGGTTCGTGGGAGGATGGGGCCACGCGGAGCTGGGGGGTTCGGTGGACGTACTCGAGACGGTGCTGGACGCGGTCGGCGACACGCCGCTCGTCCGCCTCGCCAAGGTCGCCCGCGGTGTCGAGCCGACCGTCCTGGCGAAGCTCGAGATGCTGAACCCCGGTGGGAGCGTCAAGGACCGCATCGGACTGCGGATGATCGAGGCGGCCGAGCGCGAGGGCCGACTGCGGCCGGGCGGCACGATCGTCGAACCCACCTCCGGGAACACCGGCCACGGGATCGCGATCGCGGCCGCGATCCGCGGCTACCGCTGCATCTTCGTGATGCCCGACAAGATGAGCCAGGAGAAGATCTCGCTCCTGCGCGCGTACGGCGCCGAGGTCGTCATCTGTCCCACCGCCGTCCCGCCCGAGTCGCCCGAGTCCTACTACCGGGTCGCGGACCGCCTGGCCCAGGAGATCCCCGGCGCGTTCCAGCCGAACCAGTACTTCAACCCGGAGAACCCGGCCGCCCACTACGAGACGACCGGTCCCGAGATCTGGCGCCAGACCGACGGGACGGTCGACGTCCTGGTCGCGGGGGTCGGCACGGGCGGCACGATCAGCGGCGCCGCGAGGTACCTGAAGGAGCAGAAGCCGGACCTGCTGGTCGTCGGGGCGGACCCGGAGGGGTCCATCTACTCGGGCGACGTCCACCCCTACCTGACCGAGGGGATCGGCGAGGACTTCTGGCCGACGACGTTCGATCCCTCGCTCGTCGACAGGTACGTGCGGGTCTCCGACCGCGACGCGTTCCGGATGGCGCGCCGGATCACGCGCGAGGAAGGGATCCTCGTCGGGTCCTCATCGGGGACCGCGGTCGTGGCGGCGCTCACGGTCGCTTCCGAGCTGCCCGCCGGAACGACGATGGTGGTGATCCTGCCCGACACCGGCCGGAACTACCTCTCGAAGGCCTACTCGGACACCTGGCTCCTGCAGTACGGGCTCATGGAACGCCCCGAGATCGTGCGCGTCGAGGAGGTGCTGTCGGCCAAGCACGGCGAGGTCCCACAGCTCGTCACGGTGAACGCGCGCGACAAGGTCCGCCAGGCGATCGACGTCTTGCAGGAGTTCAACATCTCGCAGGCCCCCGTGGTCCGCGAGGCCGGCGTGGACGTCGCGCACTTCGTCGGCGGCGTGCACGAGAACGCGCTCCTGGACCGCATCTTCCGTGATCCCGACGCCCTGCAGGCCGACGTCGCCGAGGTGATGGGGCCGCCGATCGCGCTCGTCGAGTTCGACGCCCCGATCGAGCTCGCGTTCGAGACGCTCCAACACGGCCCCGCGGTGCTGGTCGAGAAGGCCGGGCAGGTGCTCGGCGTGCTCACCCGCAGCGACCTCCTCGAATTCCTGGCGCATCGCTCCCGCGTCTGACGTGCGCGCGCTCGGGATCGACGTCGGGGTACGCAAGGGGCTCGACCTCGTCTTGCTCGACGGCGAACGGATCGTCCTGGACACCGCGCGACACGTCGCCGTGGACGACCTGCACAAGCTCGTGCCCGACTTCGGCCCCGACGTGGTGGCGATCGACGCGCCCCCCAACTGGGCTTCGTCCGGCCGCTCCCGGCTCACGGAGCGCGAGCTGCGGTGGTTCGGGATCCAGTGCTTCAACACCCCATCGGACCCGAAGATGGCCGACCACCCCTTCTACGAGTGGATGACGATCGGCTTCCAGGCCTTCCGATCCATCGAGGATCTCTTCCCGAGGTACCGGACCGGTGCCGTCCGGGGTTCGGCGATCGAGGTCTTCCCGCATGCGACCGCGGTGGTGCTCTCGGGCTTCCTTCCGCCGAAGGCCATGAGCCCCCACGCGTGGCGACGCACGGTGCTCCGGACGCACGCCGTCGACGCCTCGGCCCTGCG
>JBAVEY010000398.1:0-12143 GCA_049587975.1 Actinomycetota bacterium
CGCTGGCACCGCCTGCTTCCTGGGCGGCGACGAGAGCCCCGCGGGTCCGACTAGACCAGCACTCGCCGGCGGCACGCTCCACCTTGCGCTCGCCGCGAAGTATGTGACGCTGCAGAACCCTACGATCTTGGACCCCGCCGCCCCATTTGAGCCGTTCGACCGCATCGACGCGGAGATCCTGCGTTGCTGCCTGGTCCGAACGCTGCTCTCGTACACGGGTCTTGCGACGGAGGAAGGTGGAACCGAGCTCCGCCCCGATCTCGCCTCCGCGATGCCGGCGCTGTCTCAGGATCGGCTCACCTGGACCTTCCGGCTCAAGGAGGGGCTGCACTACGCACCGCCACTCGAGGACACAGAGATCACGGCGGCCGACGTCGTCCGCGGCATCGAGCGAACTGCGGGCATCGAGCGCACCGCGACGGTCAGCGGCTCGGGCGGCTCGGGCGGCTCGGGCGGCTCGGGCGGCTCCTATTCCACCTACTACTCGGTGATCCAGGGCTATGACTCCTTCGCGCGGGGTGAGACCGACTCGATCCCCGGCCTTGAGGTCGTCAACGACCATACCCTCGCGGTGCACCTAACCGAGGTGACGAACGATCTCGGCTACCGGCTAGCTCTGCCTGGGAGCGCTCCGATACCGGCGGACCCGCAGGACCCGAGCGCGCCGTACGGCGTAGCGGATGGGCACGACGAGGGTTACGGGCCATACCTCATCGCATCGGGACCGTACATGATCCAAGGCGCCGACTTGCTCGAGCCGTCGAGGGCGGCGTCGGCGCAACCACGGTCTCGGGGCCTCACGAAGCGGTCGCTGACACTGGTCCGGAATCCCTCGTGGGACCGGTCAACCGACGAGCTTCGTGGCGCTTACGTCGACAGCATCGAGTTCCAGGTCATGAAGCAGGCCGAGGCGGAGCGGGGGCTCGACCAGGGCACGATCGATACGATCTTCTCCGGGTCTTCTGCGAAACAGATCGAGCGCTACCTCACCGATCCCGACCTCGCGCCTCGCGTCACCCGCGGCACCGTCGACCTTTCTGTCGGGTACACGGCGATGAACCTCGCGGTGCCTCCGTTCGACGACGTCCACGTCCGGCGCGCCGTGAACCTCGCGTATGAAGCCAACCGCTGGATCAGGGTGACGAACCGACACTCCCTTGGAGTCGGACCTGGAGTCGGACCGTTGGGGCACGTGGCGCCCGACGCGACCGAGGAAGACCTCCTGCGCGACGAACGCCTATACCCGTTCAACCCCGCGGCCGCCAAGGCAGAGATGGCGCGCTCTTCCTATGACGAAAACCGAGATGGTATCTGCGACGGCCCGTCGTGCAAGGACGTCTTCGCCCTTGAGACCAACTTCGGCGGATTCGAGAGGTTCTCGGATCGAGTCTGGGTCGAGGACCTCAAAGCGATCGGCATCACCCTGGGCATCCGCCGGATCGCGGACCCCCACAAGTACACGGAGATGTCGCTCGACCCGACCACGAAGATCGCCATGAATCTCGGGGCGTTCTGGACCGCAGACTATCCGAACGCCTCCAACCTGTTCGCCACCCTCTTCACGTCGCAGGGGATAGGGGGGCAGTTCTACGGGAACGAGTCGCTCGTGGGAGTAAGCCCCGACGACTTGCATCGTTGGGGCTACAGCGTCACTTCGGTCCCGAACATCGACGCCGAGATCGACCAGTGCCTTTCGTTCATCGGGTTCGCGCAGACACGCTGTTGGGCGGAGCTTGATCAGCTACTGATGACCCGGATCGTCCCCTGGGTGCCCCAGTGCACATTGGAGTATTCGGGGGTGCGATCGGAGCGCCTGGTGCGATTCCCGATCGATCAGGCTCTCGACGTCTGGCCAGCGCTGGATCAGATCGCGATCGCTCCCGGGAGCGACTGAGGCACTCGGCGGATCTGGGTCATCAGGCGTGGACCGACACCCAGACGAACCCGTCCACAGCCGTGACGTCGTCCGTCGTGCCTCCGACTCGGATCGTGCCGATCACCCGCTTCGACGTCGGGTCGATCTCCGAAACGGCGCCATCGAGGCTCTCGGCAACCCAGACCGCGCTGCCGTGCGCGCTGACGCCGGTCGGACCTCGACCCACCGTGACCGTGGTCGCCTGCAAGGTGCTCGGGTTCAGGATCGAGACGAGATCGGCGTCGTATGAGGTCACCCAAAGGGCTCCATCGCGGCCGACGTCGAGGTCGGTCGCGACGGCGATAAGGCCCGGCGTGGCGACTACCTCCATCGTCTCTACGTCGATCTGCAAGATGACGGGGTTCAGGCCGTCTACGACCCAGAGCATGTCGTCGTCCACCACGACCGCCTCCGGGCTCACCGCCCCGGGTTCACCGACCGGGAAGGTCGCCACCACCTCTCGGGTCACGGGGTCGATCCTGGTGATGGTCGCCTCGAGGCGGTTCGTCACCCACACTGCCCCCGCACCGACCGCGATCCCCGCCGCTCCGACGTGCACATTGATGGAGTCAGAGGCCTGATCCGTCCGCGGGTCGATCGCGAGGACGGTTCCGTCCAGGCCGTTCAGGGCCCAGACGTCTCCTTCGCCCGCCGCCAGATCCGTCGGTGCGCCGGCGCTCGGGACGGTCTGGACGACGCTGTTCGTCTCGGGATCGATCCGGGCAATCGTCTGCGAGACGGTGTTCGCCACCCACAGCGACCCATCTGCCCACACGACGGCGGTCGGTGCCGTTCCGGTCGTGGGGATGGCGGCCACGAGCTCCCGCGAGGCTTGATCGATCCTGCCAACGCTATTCGGCGCCACCGCGGAGGGCGGTGTCGTGCTCGAGCCGCCCGTCGCCATTACCACCAGCCCCCCAACGGCCACGACCACGAGCGCCGACCCGATCGTGATGAGCCACACCCGCCGTGTGCCCCGACCGCCCTCTACCGGTTCCTTCGGTTGGGCGGGCGCAGGGCGGGTCGGTGGCGGAGCCAGATCGAGGTCCCGGTCCTGCCGAAGGATCGCTCCCTCGAGGCGTTGGAGATCGGGCGTCGGGTCGATCCCGAGCTCTTCGGCGAGCATCTGCTTCGCGTCCCGATACGCCGAGAGCGCCTCGGCCTGACGTCCGGACCGATAGAGCGCCAGCATGAGCTGTCCACGCAGCCGCTCGCGCAGGGGGAACTCGGACACGAGCGCGTGCAGCTCACCGACGAGCTCGGCGTGCCGACCTAATGCCAGGTCGGCCTCGATGCGATCCTCAACCGCCACCAGCCGCATGTCCTCGATCCTCGCGACGTACGGCTGCGCGAACGGCTCGCCTTCAAGCCCAGCGAGCGCCGGGCCTCTCCAAAGATCGAGCGCCTCTCGGAACAGGACCGAGGCCCGGCCCGGGTCCCTATCTGCCAGAGCCTTCCTGCCCTTGTCGACCATCGCTTCGAACACATTCAGGTCCACCTGCTCTGGCGCGGTGCGAAGGACGTACCCGCCGCCTTGTGTGACGAGCGGGTCCTCGTGAAGCCGTTCGCCGTCGGCCCGCAGGGCCTTGCGGAGCTGGGAGACGAACACCTGGATCGTGTGTGCGGCTCCGTCGGGAGCTCGCTCCCCCCAGAGCGCGTCGATCAAGCGGTCCTTGGAGATGACGCGATTCGTGTTGAGGACGAGGACGGCCAAGAGCGCCCGCTGCTTGGCCCCACCGAGCGGGAGCGATCGCGACCCCTCGACCGCCTCGACCGGCCCGAGGATGCGGAACTCCATCAGGGGGCCGACGCTAGCACGGCATGCGGCGCGGGATGCCACTGACCTGCGGTTCCGGAGCTCACTGAGCGGTCACTGATGACCAAGTGAGCGGACTGGGTCAGCCTCCTCCCGTACACGCCGAATCGCCGCTGGCAAGGCGGCTCACGGAGGTTTCATGGTCCAGGCGATCGAGCGAGTGGCTCCCCGCGACTGGTCCACGAGGCTGGGCTCACTGCTTCGGCCATCGGTGAGTTGCTCTGCGAGCGCCACGGCCACCGAGGCGGCAGCGATGATGTCTCGAGAGCGGACGCCGTGGCTGCTCGTGCGGGGGCGTCGTGGACTCGGGATCGTCACCGAGCGGGACCTCACCGCTCAGATCTTGGCCCTCGGACGAAATCCGCGGACGCCGATCGGGGAACTCGCGGGCGACCTCCCCGCAGGGATCTCAAGCGATCAAACCGCCGCGGACCTCCTCCTGTGGATGCTGGAGTCGGGCGTCCGGCAGGTCCCGGTGATGGATGCGCGCCGCCGGCTCCTCGGCGTCGTTTCGGACGTGGACCTACTGGGGCT
Organism: Actinomycetota bacterium; assembly: GCA_049587975.1. Taxonomy (GTDB): domain Bacteria; phylum Actinomycetota; class UBA4738; order UBA4738; family HRBIN12; genus DASSJM01. Next base: position 4,266 of record JBAVEY010000398.1, read on the forward strand.
CGGCTGGCGCGAGCCGCTCCAGCTCCGATCTCGCATCGAATCTGCGACCGACGCATCGGCGGTTGCCGCGGCCGGCCAAGATCTGCCGAGGACCGTCGTGAATCTCGTGGACGACGGTGCAGATCCGATCGACGTCGGCCGCTTGGTCACGCTGGTGATAGATGCGTTGACCCAACGCTTCATCTCGCTTGCCGTCGAGCGGTTGGGAACGCCCCCGGTCCCGTGGGCGTGGTTGATGTTGGGCAGCGCGGCACGGCGCGAGCAGTCTGTGATCACGGACCAGGACCACGCGCTCGCTTTCGACCTGGACGACGAGCCCCTCGAGGCGGTGGACGGGTATTTCCTCGAGCTCGCCAGGGCGGTCACCTCGGGACTCGAGGAGGCCGGCATCCCGCGCTGTAACGCCGGCGTCGTCGCCGAGAACCGGTCCCTCCGCCGTCCCCTCGACCATTGGGTGGCGGCGTTCAACGAATGGATGGACGAGCCACGTCTCGAGGCCGGGAGACAGGCGTCGATCCTTTTCGATCAACGCCGGTCGGCAGGCCCCCTCGAGGCGGAACGGACCCTCGGTCCGCTCATCGGTTCGGCCGCGGTGAGACCGCGTTTCATCGCGAGGCTCGCCAAGCAGGCCGTCGATGTCCCTTCGCCCCCAATGCGAAGGGGGGCGTTCGCCCTGGGTGCCCGAGACAGCGGCGAGTGGACGTTCGACGTCAAGCATCAGGGGCTCACCCCGATCGTCAATCTCGCACGGAGCTACGCGCTCGAAGCGGGCGTCGCGGAGGCGGGCACGCTCCACCGGCTGTCGAGCGCAACGGCTTGTGGCCGGATCGACGAGCAGGCGCGGGCAGACCTCGCCGAAGCGTTCCGGCTCGTGTGGAGGATCCGGCTCGAACACCACACCCGCTGCGTCGCGGATGGCCAACCAGTGAATGACCTGGTTGAGGGCCATTCGCTCGGTTCGTTATCCCGGGCCCAGCTAGTGGAGGCTTGCAGGATCATCCGGCGCGAGCAGCGGTCCCTTCGACGCCGGCGGAGGTGATGCCCCGACCGGAACAGGACCTTCGATCGAGCGTCCACGGTTCGCACATCCGAGAGAAGGTGGATCGTAAGGGGACCATCGAATCCGGGACGGGGGGCGTGGGGCCGGGCGTCGCGCACCGTGAACCACGGAGCACCCAGCCTGGTGTCTAGGACTAGAGCCGCGGCTGGGTGGATCGTGTGTCGTCTAAATGGAGCAGCCGGCGCCCATGCCGGGCTTCCCTCCTCCAGTCGGATGCGAGGGAGAGAGCCGGTTGTGGGAGCGGCGCGGGTCGCGGCGTTGGCAAAGCGGTGGCGCTCCGAGAAGCCGTATCGCTAGCCAGGAACCCACTGGAGCGGGGACGGTGGGCCAACGGGAGTCCGCCCCGCCCGGCGGTTTGCCGTCTAATGCCGAACCTCTTCGATGCCGCCGGGAACGTCAGCGCGGCGCCCAACTCGGTCACCGCGACGGCGCGAGGGGCGAGCGAGTACGAGGAAGGCCCCGGTCAGGTTGACCGGAGCCTTCCTCGTAATCATGGATCGTCGTCGTGATCCCTTACGCGGTGAAGCTGAAGGTGCAGGCTGTCGTCTGGACGAAGGTCATGTTGTTGTTTGCCTTGTCCAGCGCGTTCTTCTTCGCCTCCTGGTTGGCCCGCTCCGGGTCTCCGACCAGCGTGATCCCGTCGAGTCCCAGCTCGGTGTTCGCCTCGTCCATCAGTTCACCGACGCTGATGAAGCCGAGAGCGTTCGCTCCAGGAACACCTGGCGCGTACACAAGCGAGTTCTCGTCCACGAAGCCCGCCTCGACGTTGAGCGCCATCGACGCGAGCTGTGCCGAGAGCATGTACGACATGTTCGTCGCGGTCGCACCCAGCAGCCAGGTCTTGAACTGGCTGTAGCTTGTCGGATTGAACGCGGTGCCGTTGGCATTCCTCAGATTCAGACCCGAGAGCAGCGCTAGCTCAGGAGAGGATGTGCCGCCGTCCTCCATCTTGGCCTGCCCGTTCTTGTTCGACCAGAAGCCAAGCGTCTTCCCGCCGCCCGCGCCGAGGCACAGGTTGCCGAACTCGACGGACGCGTTCGGTGGGACCGTTACGTCGACCGATGTCGGCGTCGTGTGGATCCAGTTGGTCTCCACAGGGTTGTACTCGGAGACCGTGTAGTCACCGGCGAAGACGTCTTCACTGACCGGCGCGGGGAAATCGCCGACCCCGGAGATGTTGATCTTCCATCCGTCGATGGGCTGGCTGTCATCGTTGAGCCCGTTCGCGTTGGCGTCGTAGAACTTCACGACGTCGATCTCGGACTGAGCCTCGCACCCGCCCGTCATCGACGCGTTGTCGATCGGCAAGCCGAAGATCTCCTGGTTCGAGAACCAACCGTACCGGTTGCAGCCGACGTTCTCGATGGGATCGATCCCCGTGATGGTCCAGCTCTTCGTGGTTTCCTGCGAATTCGGGTCGACGGGGATGATCTCCATGACCACCTTGAGGTACCCCGCTTCCTCCGAGAAGCTGTGCTTGAACGTGTACCAACCGGTCTCGTCGATGCACTGCGGATCATGCTGACCGATGTTCGGATTCGCGTTGTTCCGGTTGACGACCGTCTGGCCGGTGACCATGAAGCCACCACAGGTGTCGTTAGCGTACCCCGTGCTGACGTTGAACCCGAAGTCGCGCAGGTGTTGGCCGACGAGGGGCGAGTTGGGATCGTTCGGGTCCGATAGGACGGGAGTGGAACTGTTGATGGCCGACGTGAAGTCGAAGCGCGTGCCAATGTCGGTAGGGTCCGTGGACGGATTCGGCGTCGTGAGTTCTGTGTAGTTTCCGCCAAAGGTGTCGGGATTGGCGTTGGCGTACGCAGTGTCGAGATAGATGTCCACCTGCGTCGTGTAGGGGCCGTTCCACGTGTACTTGGTGCCGTCGCCCCAGTACGTGTACGGGCCACTGCAGTTCACGTAGAGGCCGTTATCCGACTGCAACGTCTGGCACTGTCCTCTCCCCAGTCTGGCGTGGAAGCCGTCGCTGGCGGAGGTGATGTCGTCGGCATACGGCAAGTTCCCCGTGCTGTCGTAGCCGGACGGCTGCTGGGTGATCGTGGCCGCCCCGTTATCGAACCACCCGTCCGTGTCGGTATCGAAGTTATTGCTGTACGCCCCGGCGGGGCCTGCGAGGCCGACGAGCATGGCCGCGCAAAGTGCCGCGACGATGAGTAGTCTTCGTTTCATTCCGCTTCTCCTCTCCTCATGCGTGCCTTCACTACGTCCTCCCTCTTTTCACGTTCTGTAGAACCCTGAGGACGTGGCGCCAATCGGGCTATCCTGGCCTCCTTCGCTGCGCTCTGTTGCGCTTCACAACGTGGAGACTACCAGGGGTGTGGGAGGAGTGCCAAAGCTCTGCGACGGTGGTAAGGTGGTGTCATGGCGGACCCGGAGGAACGGCTCACGGAGCGGCTGATGGTCCAGCTGAGCCCGCGGGATCTACGCGCGCTCCAGGCGATCGCAGAGGACATGGAGCGCCCCCTGGCATGGGTCGCCCGTCGGGGCATCCGGCTATACATCTCCCAGATCCTGGAAGCGGAGGAGACGCTGGCCCGCGGTGACCACATCGTCGAGGAGATGCGCCGCGAGGCCCCCGAGCGCCGCAAGGCGGAGGAGCACGAGGACGAACCGTAATCCGCTGAAGCACGGCTCCTTCCTTCACGGCCCCAAGCAGAGTTCTTCACCTCGGCCTGTAAGCAGAAGTTGAGCCGTCCACTAAGGACGAGATAGTTCAGTGCTTCCTCCAGGCCGAACGCGCATCTCCCCGCCCTCGCGCCGGCGCAAAGCCAAGATCGACCTTCGCGGACCGTTGACTCGCGAGGATGGCGCGGAGCTCAGCATGTTGGTCAATCGTGAGTCGGGCACTCTCGAATTGGCTGCGCAAGTCCTAGACGACCGGCTCGCCGTGCGGCGCTGGATTGCGATGCGCAATGGGCGAGTGGCGTTCTGACGTGCGATGACGTTAGGGTGAGAGGGTCGAGACGGGGGAGTGACGATGAGAAGACTCCTGATTGGGCTGCTGATCCTGGGTGGGGTGATCGCCGCCATCGCCTTCATCAAGAGACGCTCGGGCTCGGGCGTCGACGAATGGGACTCGTTCGCCGCCGGTGACCCGTACGCGCAGGCGTCGAACGCGGCCGCGAAGGTCACCGACGCTGCGAAGGACACCGCCGCGAAGGCCACGGACGCTGCGAAGGACGGGGCCACGACTGCAACGAAGGCTGTGAAGGACGCCGCCGCGAAAGTCACCGACGCGGCGAAGGACGCCTGAGCCTCGCGGACCTACGCCACCGGGGGTGGACGGCCGCCGAGGGAGTTTGTTCGGCATGCGGACGATCGGGCTCCTCGGTGTTCCGACGAACTCGGCGGGCACGATCGACGGCGTTGCACGCGGCCCGCTCGTGTTGCGGGAAGAGGGTCTGGCCGATGTCCTCCGCCGGCACACGGAGGTACGCGACTACGGGAACGTCGCGTTGCCCGACCCGTCACCGGCACGCGACGTGCGGTCCCACGTCATCGATCCGGACGGCCTCGGTGCGCTCGTCGCTCGTGTTCGAGATGCGGTCGCGCCGATCCTGGACAACGGGCATCTCCCGCTGATCATCGGTGGCGATTGCCCCCTGCTGCTGGGGTGCCTTGCCGCAGCCTCGAGACCGGGCCGGATCGGTCTCCTGTTCGTCGACGGACACGAGGATTCGTACCTGCCCGTGCAGTCGTCGACCGGCGAGGCGGCCGACATGGAGCTCGCGTTCGCGCTGGGGATGGCGGACGCCTCATGGTCCCCGGAGCTCGCCACCTTGCTTCCTCTCGTCGCGCCTCGCGACGTCCAGATCCTCGGCGCACGTGACGCGGAGCTCCTTCGCGCCGAGGGTGTCGCGTCGCTGCGTGACCGGGTGGCGCTCGTGGACGGTGAGCGTCTGGCGGCCGATCCCGCCCCGATCGCGGCGGCGGCCTGCGCGTCGCTTCCCGATCCGTGGTGGTTCCACCTCGATCTCGACGTGCTGTCGACGCAGGCGATCCCCGCGGTCGACTACCCGCAGCCCGGAGGCCTCGGCTGGGACGAGCTCGTGGCCGTCGCCACCACGGCCATGGGCGCCGACCCTCGCGGCTGGGACGTCACCATCTACAACCCCGATCTCGATCCCGAACGGGTCCACGCGCGACGGATCGTCCGGTTCATCGGATCCGTGATCGAGCAGGTATCTGGTCTCCAGCCCAACTGAGTTCGCCGATCCTCGACACGAGGTCGTGTCTACGCGACGCCGATCATGAGGTCCTCACCGTTCCAGATGTCGAAGTAGTCCTCGTGCTCGTGGCCGCCCGACCACCCCTCGGGCACGAGGCACGTGAACGGTGGCTCGAACTCGGAGTACCGCGTGCGCACGGGTTCGAGCGGCGTGCCGTCCCCAGGCGCGATGGTCGCCAGGAAATGGGACCAGATGAGATCCTCGTGCTCGCGGCGCTCACCGCGTGCTCGAGCGCGAGCTCCGCGGCAGCGACGTCGATCGCGCGCCGCCAGCGCGAGCACCCACCTCACGTACCGAGCCCCGTCGCCGATCTTCCAGCGCGGTGGTGCCGGACCTACCGAGCCTCAGGCGTAGATGGGGGCCGCGCCATGCTCGATGCCGAAATGCTCGACCGCCTGCACCGTCCCTCGACCATCACACGACACTCGTCGACGAACTCCTGAACGGTCCCGGCCTCGACGTCCGGTGAACGCGACGGCTGAGGCGACTGCGCCGCGCTTAGACCCCACCGCCGCCGATGAGCCGGACCAGCCAGGCTCCGATCGTCGTGGTGAAGGCCGCACGCTTGGCCGCGCTCACCTTGTGCTTGCGGGTCTGCTTGGCCTGACCCTCTTGCCAGGCCTTGCTGACCCGATCGGCGCTCTGCTGCCTGCTGTACTCGTGGTATGGGCTCGGCATCATCGGTCATCAGTCATTTCGTGTTCCCCCTTGTTGGATGGACTTCACTTCTGGGTGAGGCACCATCACCCCCCGAGCGCCGCCAGCACGATCACGACCAAGATCGCCACGACCGTGAAGATGAGTCCGACCACCGAACCGGCCCGTCGGTCCTCGGCGTTGGATTCCTCGACCGAGACCCAGCGCCGTCGCTCGGGGCGGGTCCTCTCCTCGCGGTCCTGCCGGGCGGTGGCGATCAGGTACACCGCGGCCGCCGCCAGGCACACCACGGCGGCGGTGAACGCGATCGCACCAATCACCGTCCACGGATCTCCCGGAGTCAGCGCGGTCATCGGGCCCTCCCGGTGAACGTCGGGCACGAGCGCTTCCCGAGCGGGTTCATCCCGCGGACGTGCGCCTGGCGGTACAGGCCACAGCGGGTGCACCGCATGTCCAAGTAGAGCGCCGCCAGCACGACCATCGGGGCGGCAATCATCCGGCCGTTCTCATCTGCGTTCCCCGTTCAAACTGAGACAGCATCAACGAACCGTAGGTGGTTTGGAGGACACCCTCGATATCGGTGCACACACTGGGAGTGTCGTGTTGACGACACATAGTCAATTCACCTGGCTGGCTCGGCCAGTTGTGATCTCGTGTGGCGACTTAGGGATCGACCCCTGCCCGCTCGGCCAGGCGTCGTCGGTCGAGCACCATAACCTGACCGCGTGAAAGCGCGACGGTGCCCCGCTCTTCCTCCTGGCGCAACACGTGGTTGGCGGTCGGTCGCGTCGTTGCGGCGAAGCTCGCGAGTTCGTCCTGGGTGAGCCGGACCGGCGACGGGGCGTCTTCCAGGGTTGCCATCGACAGCAGAGCCCGGAGCACCCGGAGTTCCGCAGGCACGTAGAGCATCTCGACCAACCTTTGCGTTGTGCTCTCGGCCTTTCCGATGATGGTGGCGATGAGCTCCTCGGCCAGCTCTGGCCGAACGCCGATCGCTGTGCGGAGCTGTTCCCGTTCCACGGTAAGCGTCGCGCCGGGGGACAGTGCTGTGACCTCCGTCGTCCGACGCCGCTGGTTCGAGAAGACGGCGAACTCACCGAACACATCGCCGGGCGAGAGGATGTCAACGATCAGGATCGCTCCCGAAGGCGTGGACGACCGGATCGCGAACATCCTTTGTCGAACCAGGTGAAGCGAGTCCCCGGGATCGCCTTCGTGAAAGACGATGTCCCCCTTATCGAACGTTCGCCGGTTGGCGACGACGCGACCGGCGTCCACGGCGGCCAGGATGCGCTGGAACAAGTGTTCGCCGCTCGTGTGTGGTGGTCTCCGAGTCCCTGCCTCGGAAGAAATGACAGTCAGTTGCTTCAGTGCTCAACTCCTTCACTCGAACTCGAACAGAGCGACAAGCGGATGATCCGTGACCGATCCCTTCCGTTCCTTTGGGAGAGTGCGCCCAGGACGGGGCGTCGTGAGCCCTCCGAAACGAACCTCCTGCACACAGGCCCTTGCTACCGGGGCCGTAGGTCCTTTGGAGGGACGGCCCCTACCCTAGCAGGTCCAACAGAGGGTGCGTTCCGGGGCATCCCGACGAGGACTCCCGAACGCCGGTCTTCGTTGGCATTCTCGCTCAGGCGAAGCGTGCGGCGCGAGCTCTCTGTGCGCCCAGTGGCCGGGGGAAACGCCGAGATCGCTGACCCAATACCCGTCGAGGCCGCACTTCGAGCGTTGTGAGGATGAGGTCCTTAAGCTCGCGTTCGAGATCGGCCTTCACCTTGAGCAGCTCCAGGCGCAGCATCTTGGCGCGGTGACGAGCGGATCGGAACGGCCGTGCCCGGCCGCCGACGACCTCGTTTCGGTGTACGCACAAGGAGCCTTGTAGGCCGAGCACGAGGGCTGGGTAGCGCAGGCACGGAA
>JBAVEY010000399.1:0-10020 GCA_049587975.1 Actinomycetota bacterium
CTTGTCGGTCGGTCGTCATGCACCGCTGGTCAGCGACGGTTTTCAAGACCGCCGCCTTCGTCCGCTCGGCCACCCTCCCGGCGAAAGGCTAGCCGAGGCTCCGGGCACGGGCCGATTCTGGCACCATGGGGCGACCGACATGACCGAGGACGGCGGACACGAGGGCGCCGGGCCGGGTACCGACGGGCTCGAGCAGGGCACCGACGAGGCCCGCTACCGCGCGCTCGTTGAGAACCTCCCGGCGGTGATCTACCAGGTGGCGCCCGACGACGACCGCCGGACGATGTACGTCAGTCCGCACGTCGAGACCGCCCTCGGCTACTCACGCGACGAATGGCTCGGCCAGCCGGACATCTGGATGGAGCTCCTGCACCCGGACGACCGCGAGCCGATCCTCGCGGCCCACGACCTGCACAACGAGACGGGGCGGCCATGGAGCCGTGAGTACCGGCTGATCGCGAACGACGGCCGGGTCGTCTGGTTCCGCGACGTCGCGACGTTGGTTCGAGACGACGACGGCCGACCCCTGCACTGGCTCGGCGTGCAGCTCGACATCACCGAGCTGAAGGGCGCCGAGGGCGAGCTGCGTGCCGCCCGCGACGAGCTCGAGCTCCGCGTCGCCGAACGCACGGCCGAGCTCGAGGAGGCGAACGCCATGATGGCGCTCGAGATCGGCGAGCGTCGGAGGGCGGAGGCCGACCTCCGTTCGGCCGAGCACCGGTACAGGCTCCTTGCCGAACAGATCCCGGCGGTCACCTACGTCTGGGAGGCGAACCGCCCCGACCGCGCCGAACCGCAGTTCTACACGAGCCCGCGGATCGAGCAGCTCCTCGGTTACACGGTCGAGGAATGGCACACGCCGGAGGACTTCTGGATGTCGCGCCTGCACCCCGACGACCGAACCTCCGTCGTCGCGGCCTACCTCCGGAGCCAGGCGACCGGCGAGCCATTCGCGATGGAATTCCGCTACCTGCACAAGGACGGGCGCATCGTCTGGGTCGCGGACCAGGCCATCCTGATGTCGCGCGAGGACGGTCGCCCTCGGCTCTTCCAGGGCGTGATGATCGACGTCACCGGGCGCAAGGAAGCCGAGCACGCGGCGACCGAGTCCGAGCTGCGGTACCGCGACCTCGCCGAACAGGTCCCCGGCGTGATCTACGTCAGCGAGTCGAACCCGGTCGAGGGCGGGTACCGCCTCCGCTACGTGAGCCCACAGCTGACCTCGATCTTCGGGTACGGGTTCGCCGACTGGGAGGACACCGAGCGATGGCTGGCGACGGTGCACCCCGAGGACCGCGAACGCGTCCGCGCCATCGACGCGGCCATCGACGACTCGGGGGGCTTCGAGATGGAGTACCGGGTCTTCCACCGAGACGGCAGCGTCCGGTGGGTCCGCGATCAGGCGCACGTGCTCTCGCGCGACGCGCTCGGGCGCCCGAGCGAGGTCCAGGGCCTCATGGTGGACATCACCGAGGACCGCCGGATCGACCGCGAACGCCGGGAAGCCCGGACGCGCTACCGCTCGCTGGTCGAGGCGATCCCGGCGATCACCTACCTCGAGCACTCGAGCCCGGATGCGCCCGAGGAGTCGCGCTTCGCGTTCGTCAGCCCCCAGATCGAGCAGATCCTCGGGTTCACGCCCGACGAGGCGACCAGCGATCCGCTCTTCTTCGAGCGGACGCTGCATCCGGACGACCTCCAGCGCATCCGACTGGCCAACGTCCGGGCCGAATCGACCGGCGAGCCGTTCGACGAGGAGTTCCGGCAGCTGACCAAGGACGGCCAGATCCGGTGGATGCACGATCGCGCGGTCCTGGTTCGCGACGAGGACGGGGCACCCCGGTTCTGGCACGGCGTGACGATCGACATCACCGCTCGCAAGGAGGCGGAGCACAGCCTGCGCCTGCTCGAGGAGCGCTACCGCGCCCTGGTCGAGCAGATCCCGGCGGTCACGTTCATCGAGACGCCGGGCGGGCCGCCCGACGAGACCTGGTTCACGTACCTCAGCCCGCAGGCCGAAGAGATCTTCGGACTGTCGAGCGAAGAGCTACGTTCGAACCCGACCCGTCTCGGCACGTTCGTCCACCCCGATGACCGCGAGCGCGTGTACGAGGCCAACGCGCGCGCCGAGGAGACCGGCGAACCGTTCAACGAGGAGTTCCGCATCGTCCGTCGGGACGGGCGCGTCGTGTGGCTCGACAGCCGCGCGGTGCTCGTCCGTGACGACGACGGTCGGCCCCGCTACTGGCAGGGGGTGGCGATCGACGTCACCGCCCACCGCGAGCTCGAGAACCGCTTCCACGACCTCGCGGCGATGGTGTTCGGCGAGCTCGGCGGGGACACCGACTAGCGCCCACACGCGCCGCGCGTCCTCAGCCCTTCGGCCGGAGCTCGCGCAGGTCCTCGGGCAGGTACGTGCGCAACGCGGCGGGCAGCCCGACGCTCCCGTCAGCCCGTTGGCCGTTCTCGAGGATCGCGATCAGGGTTCGGCCCACCGCGGTCGCCGTCCCGTTCAGGGTGTGCAGGACCTCGACCTCGCCCGACGCGCGCCGGATCCGGGTCTGCCCGCGTCGAGCCCCGTAATCGGTGTAGTTCGAGCACGACGTGAGCTCGCGGTAGCGGTTCTGGCCGGGGAGCCACACCTCGATGTCGTACTTCTTCGCCGCTGCGCCCCCAAGGTCTCCGGCCGCGACGTTCACCACGCGGTAGGGCAGACCCAGCGAGCCGATGATCTCCTCCTCGATGCCCACCATGAACTCGTGCTCGTCCCAGGAATCCTCGGGTCGCGAGAACGAGAACATCTCGACCTTGTCGAACTGATGGAGCCGGAACATGCCGCCCATGTCCTTGCCGTACGTCCCGGCCTCGCGTCGGAAGCACGTGGAGTAGCCCGCGTAGCGGACCGGGAGATCGGCTTCGTCGAGGATCTCGCCGGCGTGGAAGGCCGCGAGGGAGACCTCGGAGGTCCCGACCAGGTACAGCTCGTCCGGCGTCGTCACGTAGATGTTGACCTCGTCCGTCGGGAGGAACCCGCTGCCGAACATCGCCTCCTCGCGGACGAGCACCGGCGGGATGACGGGCACGAACCCGCGGGCCGTCAGGATGTCGAGTGCGTGCCGGACGAGCGCGAACTGCACCTGGACGATGTCGCCCAGCAAGTAAACGAACCGCGACCCGCTCGTCCGGGCGCCCCGCTCGGTGTCGAGCATCCCCAGGAGCTCGCCGAGCGCCGCGTGATCGAGGGGCTCGAAGGCGAACGTCGGCGGCTCGCCGGCGCGCCGGACCTCGACGGCGTCCTCGTCGGTGAAGCCGTCGGGCGCCGATCCGTGCGGGACGTTCGGGGTCCTAGCCAGCAGATCCGACAGTTCCGCGTCGACCTGCGCGAGCTCGGGCTCGAGGTCCTTCAGCTCGGCGGACGCCTCGGCGACCTCGGCGATCAGCCGCTGCTTGTCCTCACCCTGCGCGCGACCGATCGCCTTGCTCGCGCGGTTCTGCTCGGCCCGCAGCTCCTCGACCCGCACGGTGAGCCGGCGCCGGCGCTCATCCATGGCCAGGATCTGGTCGACCGCCTCCCCCAGATCGCGCCGAGCGAGGCCCGTGCGGAACCGGTCCGGATCCTCGCGGATCGCACGGACGTCGAGCACGCTAGACCTTGGCCTCCTCCGCCTCGGACGCGCCCGCCTTCGCCGGTGCGGCGCCCTTCTGCTGGGGAGCCGGCGCCGGCTGCTGGTCCATGATCGACTGCCCTTGGAAGATCCCGCCGTCCTCGACGACCAGCGTCTTGGAGGTGATGTCGCCGTCCACCCGGCCCCCGCGCGCGAGCTCGGCGCGGCCCTTGACCGTGATCGACCCCTTGAACCGGCCGGCGACCACGACGTTCTGCGCCCGGATGTCCGCCTCGACCTGGCTCTGGGGCGAGAGCATCACGTCCCCCTCCGCGTTGATCTGCCCCTTCACCTGCCCGTCGATCCTGAGTGACCCGGCCGAGACGACCGTGCCCTCGAGCTTGGCCCCCTGTCCGACGATGGTGACCTCTCCGCCCTGTACCTGATCTGCCATCCCTCGCACCTCCGTCCGTCGTCCCGGAACCGTCTCGGTCGTGTCGTGCCGCTGGTCCGAAGCCACCCGTTCGGGAGCGGCGGGCAGATCGCCTCCCGCGCGCTCCGCGTCGTCCCGCCGCCAGATCACGTCGCCGTCACCGCCCTTTCGGCGCCCGGCTCGAGCGCCTGCCGGATCGCCTCCTCTTCCTCGATCGACAGACTGTAGGGGCTCTGGCCCTCGGAGACCGGCTTCGCGTACACCCGCGTGTCGTGTCGCCCGTTGATCGACGTCATGACCACACCGGTCCCGTGATCGTCGAGCAGCGCGCAGGAGAACGACAGCCGGCCGCCGACGTCCTCGAACGCGTCGTAGCGCACGAGGCCGACGTTGCGCACCGCGCCCTCGATGTCCGTCTGCTGACGGCGGTCGGTGCCGGCGAGCGCGCGGACCGCCGACTCCAGTCGGGACAGCCGGTTCGCCTGGCCGTCGAGGATCCCGTGCAGGACCTCGTCCATCTCGACGGGCTCGCTGCGGCGGCGACGCCCGGGCGCGAGCGCCGACAGCACCATCGCGAGCGCCGCCAGTCCGATCGCAACCAGGACGAGCCGGCTGAGGGTTTCGGGAGAGAAGGTCATCGTCGGGATCCGCCGAAAGGGGCCACTGACCTGCGGCTTTCTGCGAAGGGCCGAAGTATACAATCAACGCCTTCGCGGTCGAACGGGGGGATCGCTCGCTGGAAGCCGACCGGATGCGACTCGCCTACTTCGATTGCATCGCCGGGATCTCGGGGGATTCCGCGCTGGGCGCGCTGGTCGACGCGGGGGTCGACCGGACCGAGCTGCGGTCGCATCTGGCCACCCTGCCGCTCGAGCCGTTCGAACTCGAGTTCGAGGAGGTCGACGAGCGCGGCATCCGCGCGATCCGCGCCGACGTTCGAACGGCCGGCACCGCGGGTGTGATCCGGACGTACGCGAGCGTCCGGGCGCTGCTCGACGCCTCGGACCTGCCCCCCGATGCCTTGCATCTCGCCCACCGGATCTTCCGTCGGTACGCGGAGGCGGAGGCTCGGGTGCAGCGCCGGGACATCGAGACCGTGACCTTCCACGAGCTCGCCGGGCTGGACGCCATCGTCGACGTCGCGGGAACGGCGCTCGGACTCACGATGCTCGGGGTTGAACGCGTGTTCTCCTCGGCTGTTCCGACGGGGCTCGGGATGGCTCGCACCGAGCACGGGGCGATGCCGATCCCGACCGCCACGGTCGTGGAGCTCCTGCGCGGGGCGCCGGTCTTCTCTCGTGGCGTCTCGGCCGAGCTGACCACCGCGACCGGCGCCGCCATCCTCGCGGCGACCGTCGAGGGGTACGGCGAGCTCCCGGCCCTGCGCGTGGAGGAGGCCGGCTACGGAGCCGGCTCCGCGCGCCTGGAGTTCCCGAACGTGACCCGCGTCCTCATCGGGACCGAGGAGCCGGCGAGCTCCCTACCCAGCGTTCCCGGAACGCCGGAACTCAGGCTGGTTCCCGAACCTCGAGAGCGCGACGACACCGGCGACGCGGGCTGACGATCAGGTCACACGCTCGCTCCACCTGCGGAGGTTCTCGACGTGGGCCAGGGGTTCCTTCGCGTGCTCGCAGACGAGCGGGTCGTCGCACGGCGGGTTGCCCTCCATCGTGAACAGGTTGAAGCGGCAATCGGGACAGAACACGTCCAGCTCCTCGGGCAGGTAGGGGCACTCCCCCCACGAGCAGGAGCGCACGCCCTCCCCCGTCCTCATGTCGAACCCGCACCCCGGGCACTGCCGGAACCCTTCCCATCTGGCCATCGCTCTCGCCTCCGTACCTGTGGTACCGCGGACCAGGCACGGCTGAGAGGGCCGTTCGGCCCCTCGGCGAGCGCCGAATGGACCTGCGTGCCGGGGGTCAGCGGTCGTGGCGATGAGGGGTCGCCCTGCGGTGCCCCCGCGGTGGCAACGAGATCGGCCCCCCGCCCTCCAAGGTCCGATCCACGGCGGCGATCTCCGCGAGGGACGTCCTCGCCAGGACGGATCTGATCGCCTCCGACGCCTTCAGCCAGGTGGGATGCACCGCGCACACGTCGTCCCACCGGCACGGACCGCCCCGCATGGGGCACGACCTCGAGGTCAGCGATCCTTCGGCGGCCTCGATGACCTCCAGCAGTGACACGCCAACCGGATCCCGCGCGAGCCGATAGCCACCCGTCGGTCCGGCCCTCGACTCCGCCAGCCCCGCACGGGCCAACAACCCCAAGATCTGCGGTGTGTAGCTGCGCGGGAGTCCCATCTCGTCGGAGACCTCTCGGATCTTCCGATAGGGGCGGTCGCCGCCCCAGGCCTCGGCCAGCGCGAGCGCCGCCCGGACCACGTAGTCGCCGCGGCTCGAGAGCGTGAGGTCCACGGTCCCGATCCTACAGGGACCTTTGGCCTAGCGCTCTACGTTAAGTAAGTTACTCTACGTTCGATAGGTCTCGGAGACAGGAGGGGGCAGGGACGATGCGACGACTCGTGGTGACGGGGGTGTTCTTCGAGCTGGCGCTGTTGATCATCGGCCTGACCTGGATCGGAGGCTTCTCGGACGGGCCGGGATCCGCCGCCGCGGCGGCGGCGACCGGCCCCTCCGGCACGCACGGGTACCGCATCCAGGGCGAGGGGTCCGGAGAGGTCGTGCAGGTCGAGCTCAACGCCGAGGAGTCCACGCAGACCCTCGCGGAGGGGGTCGAGTACCGCACGTGGACGTTCAACGGCACCGCTCCCGGGCCGGTGATCCGGGTCCAGCTCGGCGACACGATCCGGTTCACGCTGACGAACTCGTCCACCGAGAACCTGGCGCACTCGATCGACTTCCACGCGGCGCAGACGCCGTGGGACAAGAACTACCAGCCCGTCGCACCCGGCGAGACCCACTCGTTCGACTGGGTCGCGCGCTTCCCGGGCGTCTTCATGTACCACTGCGGCGTCCCGCCCGTGCTGCACCACATCTCCAACGGGATGTACGGCGCGATCATCGTCGAGCCACCCGATCTGCCTCCCGCTCGCGAGTACGTCCTGACCTCGAGCGAGTTCTACCCGGCCGACCACCAGGTCGGCGGCGTGTTCGAGGGGGACGTGGACAAGATGGAGTCCGGCGACCCGACGTACGTCGTGTTCGACGGGATGTTCAACCGCTACCTCGACGCCCCCCTGCAGACGCGTCCCAACGAACTGACGCGGCTCTGGGTGCTGAACGCCGGCCCGACACTCACGACGGCCTTCCACGTGATCGGCGCGCTGTTCGACCACGTCTACGCGGACGGGAACCCGACCTCGGTCCTCAACGGGCTCCAGACCTACAACATCGCGCCCGGCGCGGGGGCCATGTTCGAGCTCCGCATCCCCGATGCGGGCCTGTACCCGTTCGTCACGCACTCGTTCGCCTACACGGGGCGCGGCGCCGTCGGCGTGATCCAGGTCACCCCCGACGCCCCGCCCGTGCCCCAGACCTACCCGGCGATGGGCGATCCGTTCACGGCCGGCACGCTGGAGTTCGGAGCCACCCTCGCGTTGGTGGCCGCCCACGGCGGGGGAGGAACCGCGGGCGACCACGGCGGGCCGATCACGCTCGACGCGGCGATCACGGGGTTCGTCCCGTCGGAGATCGAGGCGAGCGAGGGCGAGATCACCCTGTCGATCACCAACCTCGATGCCTTCGACCACGACTTCACGATCGACGAGCTCGGCGTGAAGCTGGTCCTCGGAGCGAACGAGACCGTCGACACCACATTCACCGCCACGCCCGGGACCTACACGTTCTACTGCTCGATCCCCGGCCACCGCGAGGCCGGGATGGAGGGCACGCTCACCGTGCTCCCGGGAGCCGGCCACTGACCTCGATCCGGCACAATGAGGCACATCTCGCGCGCAGAAACTAGGTCTTTTGCCCGGTTGCCCCGGCTCGGTCCATCGGCATAGGTTGCCCGTACCGCACCGCACTTCGGGGTGCGAGCTTTCGGATCGACGCAGCTCGGAGGGAGGCCCGAGGTGAGACGTCGCGCGGCCCTGCTGTTGTCCGTCATCGCGTCGCTAGTGCTGCTCGGGACGACCATCGTTCCGGCCGGCGCCGGACCCGGTCGTTCAACGCCACGGACGAACGCTCGTCTGCAGATGTACACGGCGATCGCGGACGCGTCCGCGGCCCGAGCGATCAAGGACGCCGGGTACGACATCGCCTCGATCGCGCAGGCATCCGCCGGGCAGGTCCTGCTCGAGATCGTCGCCTACCCGTGGGAGCGCACGGGGATCGAGAAGCTGGGCGCCTCGGTCCGCCTGTGGCGCAACGACGACGGCAAGACCTCCTCGCAGCTCGCGGCCGAGCAAGCCGCTGCGGGGTACAAGGTGTGGAAGGACTACGACGGCTCCGATGGGCTCCTCCAGTACCAGCACGATCTCGAAGCGGCGAACGAGGACATCCTCGACCTCGAGGTCATCGGCCACACCATCCAGGGTCGGGACATCGTTGCGTTGCGGCTGACCGCGAACGAGGGATCGAGCGCGGACGGCAGCAAGCCCGCCGTCCTGTACTCCTCGACCGTCCATGCCCGTGAGTGGATCGCGACCGAAGTGAACCGACGCCTGCTCGAATGGTTCATCAAGGGTTGGCGCGAGGTGAAGCTCGACGTCGTCAACATCCTGAAGACCACCGAGCTGTGGTTCGTCCTGGTGCAGAACCCAGACGGCTACCAGTACACGTTCGACGTGGATCGGTTGTGGCGGAAGAACCTGCGCGACAACAACTCGGATGGAGAGATCACATCCCTCGACGGCGTCGACATCAACCGGAACTTCCCGGAGCACTGGAACTACGACGACGAGGGTTCGGGCACGATCACGTCAGACGAGACCTACCGAGGGACCGCGCCCGCCTCCGAACCGGAGACCCAGGCGATGATCGACCTCATGTCGACGATCCACCCCGAGTACCACATCAGCTACCACTCGTTCGGGCAGCTGCTCCTGTACCCCTTCGGGTTCCAGGTCAACACGCCGTCGGCCGACGACCCGATCTACGTGGCATGGGCGGGCACCGACAAGAAGCCCGCCGTCCAGGGGTACAACCCGGGTGTCGGCGCCGATCTGTACACGACCAACGGGGAACAGACGGACTACGCGGCCGCGGACCAAGGCGCGTTGGCCATCACCCCGGAGCTGGGCGAAGGGACCACGGGGTCCGGCTTCGAGTTCCCGGACAGCGAGGGCCAGATCCAGCACGAGTTCACGATCAACAGGGACTTCGCCGTGGCCGCGGCGAGATCGGCGACGGACCCCGACAACCCCGTGTCGCCCGTCAACATCAAGACGCAGCCCTTCTACCTGAACATGGGGAAGGTCGACCCGCAGAAGTCTTTCAACCCGATGAGCGACTTCACGTTCGCCACCTCGTTCAACGGGGCGAACCAGCTCGTGCGGGTGCTCGCCAGGCGCGACCTCGACAACGACGGGACGCAGGACGCGGTCACGCTGAACTACTCGATCAACGGCAACCAGCCGGTGACAGCGTCCACCAGCGAGTGGGCCGGCGGCGATCGGTACGGCGGCCCGGGCGACACCTACTACCGCATCATGCAGGGGCACGTCGCCGGTGCATCCGCGGGCGACGATGTGAAGGTCTGGTTCTCGGGCGCCGGGAAGACGAGCGAGTCGTTCACGTTCCACGTCGCGCAAGCGCACGCCGACGACGTCTTGATCCTCGCGGACACCGACTACACGGGGCCGTCGAACTTCCCCGCGTACACGGGCGCGGAGGGCACCCCACCCTTCGTGCAGACGTACGAGGGCGCCGTGTCGGCGGCCGGCTACGCCTCCGACGTCTACGACGTCGACGCGATGGGTGCGGCGCCCGACCACCTGGGCGTGCTCAGCCACTACGACGCCGTGATCTGGTACACGGGCAACGACCTGCTCTCGAGGGTCGCCGGCCAGCCGGGCGGGAC
>JBAVEY010000400.1:0-3561 GCA_049587975.1 Actinomycetota bacterium
CTCGGATCCCGCGCCGGTCCACGGGATGCGGCGGTTCCAGCTCGCCATCTGTACTCCCATCACGTGGAGGACCGCCTCCTCCCCCTCAAACAGACGGTCGGCCACCCCTTCGATCCGCCGACATCGGCCCCTATTCGCAGACCTGAGAGGGGTGAGGGAGGCCTCGCGCGCCGGGGCGCGCGTGGCCAGTTTGAGCTACTGACACGCGCGCCGCGCGCATGGACATGGTCAGGGAGGGGCCGAGAGGACTGCCGTCAGGCAGGGCCGGAACAAGGCTCTCCGGTGGGGAAGGATCGGATGCTTCTCGACTAAGGTGCCGCCCGGCAGATGGATTGGGTAACAGCGTTCGGCGTGGTCGCTCTGACCTTCATGATGGTCATGTATGCCTTTGAACACCGGGGTCGTCGGTTCATCTTTGCCTTCTCGGTGGGGTGCGCCCTCAGCAGCATCTACGGATTCCTCGCCGGGGCATGGCCCTTCGGCGTAGTCGAGGCGATTTGGTGTGTCGTGGCGCTTCGTCGTTTCAGCTTGTCAACCCCAAAGTGACCCACTACGCAGACGGGCGTCGGATCGACCATGGCTCCGCAGTGTGTTCCCGGTGACGACCCGCAGCTTCGCGCGCCGGGGCGCGTGACAAGTTATGGCGCTTGGATACGGCACCCTCTGAATCCGCGGACAAAGCTCCTTATGCGTAGACGTCGAGCGAGGTCACGCTCGCCCAGCCTGGGGTTTGGTGGCCCGCGGGGGTGGGTGCACCATCCACACGTTCGGCTCCACGTAAACGCCTTCGTCCCGCTCACGGTCGATCTCGATCGGCACGAGCGCACCTGACACGACGTAAACGCCGCTCTCCGGAAGCGCCATCTCCGTCCATTCCTCCCACTCCGCCACGGTGCCGGTGACTACCACCGATTTCGAGGCGACCTTGACGATGTCGGCGCCGAGCCGCTCGTGCGTTCTTAGCCAGGGGTCGAGATGGGTGCGGTCCGGCCGCCGCCACGAGAGGTAGCGGTCGATCGGAGTCAGTGGATAACGGTGCTTCAGGGTCGGCCGCACGGGTGCGATCAGTGTGTCCAGACCGTGGTCGCGACCGATCTCGGCCATCCTCTCGATCATGCGGCGGCTGAGGCCCTGGCCGCGATACTCGGGAGCGATCGTGATGCCCAGCGCGCAGAGGACGGTCGGCGCCAGCGGTTCCGGAGCGAATCGCGCCTCGATCACCGCGTCGAATCCCCGGTCGGGAAGACTCGCTATGTCTCCATCCCACGCCGCGGGAATCGCGTGCCCGACGCCGATGACTTCCTCGCGCTCGTCGTCCCAGGCGTAGAAAAGGAACTCCGCATACTCGGCGACCACGCGCCCGAACAGTTGCTTCAAGACGGCCCCCTCGTTCATGAACGCAGGATTCGGAGCCGCAAGGCTGTCCGCGTGAGGCAGATCGCCGGGCCGCTCGGCACGCGTCGGAAAATGGAGCGTCATGTCAAGGAGAAGCCTCACACGCCGGACTGGACATTGTCACCAGCGCAGTTCTGCTCAGCTACTCGGGGGACATACAACCCCCAGGCGGGCACTATGCCTCGCCGGGAGTGACATCAGGCGCAAGCGCACCCCGGCGCCAGTTGCCGGACGTCATCCGCTCGATCCTCCAACGAGGATCCACGTAGAGCCCGCATACACGCAGGCGCCGGGCGCTCGGGCGCGTGACAAGTTATGACGCCTGGTAGCGCACCCGCCGGGATCCGGGGACAACGCTTCTCATCCGTACACCTCAAAGGACAGAACGTTCGTGCACGCAGCTGAGGTCTTCCTCGAGGCCCAGGGTGTGAGGTTGAATGTGGCATGGTGAATGGGAAACACGGCGACAATCCGTTGACGGACCTGACTATCCACGGCGAGCATCCGTTCCCGCCTGACATCGAGAAGCTACTGCTCCGCATCGACGAACTCGGCTGACGCGATGGCCGGTGGGGCCCTGGGAGAGAACTGGCCCTTCTCGGCGCGAGGCTACGCGTGGCAAAGAGGCGAGGATCTGGATGGCGCTCGCCGCGATCTGACGCACTTGCTCTCCTTGTTTGAGGCTGGCGGGGCGATGAGGTCCTTGTGGATCCACTCAGCCAGACGCCGTTGAGCGAGGGCTAACTCCGGCCCGCCCAACTCCGGCCGGGGTCAAGCGACATTGGTGCACACTCGGACATCACGGCGAGGTGTCGCCCCACTCGATGCTCCCTTGCAACCCCGGCCCGCGCAGCCGTCCAGTAAGCGCATGGCTTCCCGACAGTAGCGACCCTAGGCCCGGCGTTGATAACGTGAACCAATGACGGTTCGCCGCGTCGTCGTCGATCACGTGCTCTTCGTCGTGGCAGACCTGGACGCGAGCAGGGGCTCCTTACAGCCGCCTTTGCCCCACTCGGCTGTGAGGAACTCTACGTTCAGGACGACGGTGTCTCCTACGGGGCCGAGGAACTGGACGACTTCACGATCTGCCGTGGGGAGCCCGTGACCACAGCGGCGCATGTTGCGTTCTCCGCCGAGGGTTCGGACGCCGTGGATTGCATCCTTCGCGGCCGCCGTCGCAAACGGCGCGACCGTCGGCGGCGAGCCCGGGGTCTGGACGCAGTACTCCGAGCGGTATTCCGCGGCATTCGTCAACGACTTGCATCAGAACAACGTCGAGGCCGTGTGGCATGCGCCCGAGCCGGTCGTCGACGCGCCTCGCCGTCCCGGCGTTCCCTGATTCGTACTGTCCAAGGTCCATTCGCGAACGCTCGCGCACCGCAGGGTTCGCCGTCGACCCGCGCGGAGCAGAAACACCGAGCCTGCGGTGACACGCAGCAGTCGAAGACCGGCAAGCGTAACCTGTCTCGTGACGGGAGTGCTACGTGAAGACCACCATCGTCGAAACCGCCGAGCGCGGCCGCTCGCCCTTGGGGGCTTATGTTCGCTACCTGATGGACGGTCCGCACGGCAACATGATCCACTCGACCGTGCCGCCGGGGATGGTGGGCCGCGCCTGCCGCTTCCGGACCATCGACGAATATTGGTTCGTCCTCTCGGGCGAGGGAGAAATCTGGCGCAGGGCAACGGACGGCCATGAGAGCATCACCCGGCTCATCCCCGATGTGTGCATCGATATCCCGCTCGGCACTGCCTTCCAGTATCGCTGCACCGGGGATGTGCCCCTTGTCTTCACCTGCACGGCCCTGCCGCCCTGGCCGGGCGACGACGAGGCGGTGATCATGGACGGGCCGTGGGTACCAAGTGCGGACCTGGAGCTCGGGGCCAGCAGCTCGGATCAGCCCCCTCAGCACGCCTGACCTTCCGCCCGTATGGCTCTAGGAACATCCGTGAACGCTGGGGCACGCGAGCGTGACCTTCTCCGACTCAGACCCTCTCCGATCCGCCGATAAAGCTCCACGCACACCGCCTGGCATAGGCCGACAGCGCCGGGGCGCGTGACAAGTTACATAACTAGGCCCCAACTCACCCTTCGATCCGCGACAAAGCGCCTTATCCGTAGACCGTCAGGCGCCAGACCTGGCCGGTGGTGGCGCTAAAGGCGGG
>JBAVEY010000401.1:0-3779 GCA_049587975.1 Actinomycetota bacterium
AACTTCGGGGCCGTGTACGCGGGCATCAAGAAGGTCAGGACCCCCGACGACCGCACGGTGGTCTTCGAGCTCTACGACCCAGACACGACGCTGCCGGTCGTGCTCTCGTGGTCCGCGTCGGGCGTCATGCCCGAGGACTTCGGCGGACGCACCGAAGCGGATTACTACGAGCATCCGATCGGAGCCGGCGCCTTCACGGTTGAGGAGTGGTCCCCGGGCGGCCGGATCGTGCTGCGCAGGAACGACCGCTATTACGACCCCGATCGGCCGTACGTCGACGAGGTCGTGATCGACGTGATCACCGACCCGAACGAGCGGGCGGTCCAGCTGCAGTCCGGCCAGGTGGACATCGCCGAATACGTCTCACCGGTCACGGCTGCCCAGTACGGCGACACGATCGTCGCGTTGCCCGAGAGCCAGGTGGAGCACCTCAGTCTGAACACGACCAGGCCGCCCTTCGACGACGTCGATGTGAGGCGGGCGGTCGCCAACGCGATCGACTACGAGGGGATCGCCGGGGGCCCGTTCGCCGGCTACAGCTCGCCCCCGCAGGGCATCATCGCACCGAACCTGCCCAACTGGGCGCCACCCAGCGTCCCTCCGTTCGCCCAGGACATCGAGGAGGCGAAACGGTTGCTCGGCGGATCCAAGTACCCAGATCCCGGGACAGTGGAGCTCGTCTACGACTCGGGACTGCCGGCGGATAATCTCGTCGCCCAGATCGTGCAGTCCAACCTGGCCGAGGTCGGCATCGACGTCGAACTCACGGGCTTGGAGACCGGCGCGTTCCTCGATCGGGCGTTCGGGCTGGACGCGGATATGGTCCTGTGGTCATACGGAGCGATCTCACCGGACGTCATCGATCCCGTCGGGTGGATCCTCGGGACGTCATGGTTGTTCACGGGCTGGGAAACCGACACGCTTCTGGACCAGTGGTTCGCGTATACGGCGACCGACTCGGCGACGAAGAAGCAAGCCATCATCACGGAGATCCAGGATCAGGCGATCGAGAACGCCCAGGCGATCAGCCTGACCGAGTTCCAGGTACTCGATGCCGTGGGGGACACGGTCCGTGGATTCGCCTCGCCGCCGTGGGGCGTCTACTACTACGATCCGATCTGGCTCGCCAGTTGAGGACGCGGCGGCCGGTTCGGACCTTGGACGGCGTCCGCAAGACCTGACCCCGTAGGGGGAGTGCGGTGGGCAGGTTCAGGTTCGTCTTGAAGCGGCTGCTGCTGACCATCCCTCTGTTGCTGGGGATCGTGTTGCTCGTCTTCCTGATCCTCGAGATCACGCCGGG
The DNA here is from genome assembly GCA_049587975.1 of Actinomycetota bacterium. Classification (GTDB taxonomy): domain Bacteria; phylum Actinomycetota; class UBA4738; order UBA4738; family HRBIN12; genus DASSJM01. The sequence goes on from JBAVEY010000401.1 coordinate 1,301, forward strand.
AGACCCAGTTCGACAGATCGTGGGATTGCGCGCTTCTGAGCAGCGGCTCGACGAGGTGCGGGAGGAGCTCGGTCTCGACGACCCCGTGTGGGTCCAGTACGCGCGCTATGTCAAAGGCGTCGCCAAAGGCGATCTCGGGTACTCGTACAAGTCCAGGCAGTCCGTCGCCTCCCAGATCGCGGAGCGCATCCCCGTCACGGCGTGGCTCCTGGGCTTCGGTCTGCTCTTCGCTCTCCTGCTATCGATACCGCTCGGGATCATCTCGGCGCTCAAGCAGAACCGGCCGGCGGATCACGTGATCCGAGGAGTGGGTCTCGTCGGGCTGACGATGCCGTCCTTCTGGGTCGGAATCATCTTGATCCTCCTCGTCGCGCTCCCGACTGGGCTCTTCCCGGTGGGGGGTTTTGGGGAGACGACGGCCGAGCACCTACATTCGATCATCCTGCCCGCCATCACGCTCGCGATCGCCGTGGCCCCGATCCAGATCCGTGCGCTGCGAGCGAGTGTGATCGGGGTGTTGGGATCCGATCACGTCTCTACCGCCCGCTCGATCGGGATACCGCCCGGGCGGCTCATGCGACGGTTCGTCGCGCGAAACGCCGCTCCGCCGGTGATCGCGATCCTCGCGCTCGACATCGGCTTCCTGCTCTTCGGAGCCGTGGTGATCGAGACAACGTTCGCGCTCCCCGGCATCGGGCAGGGTCTCGTGCTTGCGGCGCGAGGGCGCGACATCCCCTCCATCCAGGGCTACACGCTGCTGTTCGCCATCATCGTCGTCGCCGTGTACTTGCTCGCCGACATCTTGACCGCGATGGTGGATCCGCGGGTGGAGATCGAGTCGTGAGCGACGTTCTCGAGCGCCGTGCCGCCGAGGCCGAGCCAGAGTACGAGCTCCGGCCGGAGCGGCGGCGTCCTCCACGAAGGATCTGGGTGGGTGGAGCGATCGTGCTCGTCTACGTCTCCATTGCTGTGTTTGCACCACTGCTCGCACCATACGATCCGCTTGCCCAGCACCCATTGGACGCGCTCGCACCGCCGAGCGCGGCGCATCTACTTGGCACCGATGAGCTCGGCCGCGACGTGCTCTCGCGGCTGATCTACGCGACGCGGGTGGACCTCCTCGTAGGCTTCCTCGGCGCGCTGCTCCCAGCGATAGTCGGCACGTTCCTCGGGGCGATCGCCGCATACCGTGGCGGCTGGCGCGACGCGACCGTCATGCGCACCGCCGATGTGGTCCAGGCTTTCCCGACCTACATCTTGATCATCGCGCTCGTCTTCGCCCTGGGACAGGGAATCCCATCGATCCTCGTCGCGTTCACGATCATCGCGTGGGTGGCCTACGCTCGCCTCATCCGCAGCGAGATCCTGCGCGTTCGCGGCCTCGACTACGTGCTCGCCGCGCGGGCCGCCGGGCTGCCCCGGCGTCGGATCCTCTGGCTCCACGTCCTTCCCAACGCGGTGAGCCAGATCCTGGTCTACCTGCCGTCCGACATCGTCATCGCGACGCTGGGGCTCGCGGCGCTCTCGTTCCTCGGTCTGGGGATCCGGCCCCCGACGCCTGAGTGGGGCGCGATGATCGCGGCAGGCCAGCCGTATATCCGCGACCAATGGTGGCTGGCGACCGTGCCCGGGCTCGTGGTGGTGGGGTTCGGTCTGGGCCTTAGCCTGATTGGTGAAGGGGTGGAGGAGTGGTTCCGGCGATGAGCGGCCCACTGCTCACCATCGAGGATCTCCGTGTGCATCTCAGCCTGGGAGACACCTGGATCGTCCCGGTCGACGGCGTCACGTTGTCGGTCGAACGCGGCGAGTTTCTTGGGATCGCGGGCGAGTCGGGCTCGGGCAAGAGCCTGACGCTCCGATCGATCGTGGGACTGCTGCCCGCCGGCTCGCGTGTGGAGGGGAGGCTGCTGTTCTCCCTCGACGGCGAGACGCAGCGACAGCTCGATGTCGAAGAGGTCCGCGGACGCGGCGTGGCGATGATCTTCCAGGAGCCCATGACCGCCCTCAATCCGACGATGCGTGTCGGTGACCTCATCGCGGAGGGGCCGCGCGTGCACCGGGGCCTCAGCCGGGCCGACGCGAAAGCTCGAGCGATCGAGCTGATGGGGTTGGTCGGGATCCCGGATCCCCGTCGGCGGGCGCGTCACTGGCCTCACCAGCTCTCGGGCGGCCTGCGGCAACGGGTGATGATCGCCACGGCGCTCTCGACCGATCCGAAGCTCCTGCTCTGCGATGAGCCCACGACGGCGCTCGACGTCACGATCCAAGACCAGATCCTCGGGCTGCTCGACGGACTGCGAAGGGACCTCGGGATGTCGATCGTGCTGGTGACGCACGATCTCGCGGTCATCGCCGAAGTGTGTGACCGGTTGGCCGTGATGTACGCCGGGCGCATCGTCGAGATCGGCGGCGTCGATGAGGTTCTCAGCTCGCCCCGGCACCCCTATACCTCCGCCATGCTCGAGTCCGTGCCGTCGTT
>JBAVEY010000402.1:0-1645 GCA_049587975.1 Actinomycetota bacterium
ATGATGATGCCGATCGGGAGCGAGAGTGCGATCCACGCGATGATGATCGTGAGCAGCACGTCACCCCTCCTGCTGGCTCCACCTGAAGGATGTCCACTCGCCTTCGACGGTAAACACATCCAGGTGGAGAGACTCAGGCGACATCCGGAACGCTATTGACCGATGTGGGATCTCCAGGGAATCGCCTGGCAAGGCAGCACGGCCGAGCCCCCGTGGAGGATGCGGCGATCCAGCAGAAGCAGATGATGGTCGGCTACCCCGACCGCGTGAGCTCCGGGTAGCGGATCAGCAGGCCGGGGTTCGACTCCCTCGTGGCGGCTATGTTCCCCGGGCTTTGGTGAGGACCACGCCGCGGACGTCTACGTCGTTGATCTGGATGGCTCGTGCGAGCGGAACTTGACTGACTCTCTTGCCTGGGAGAGCGCCCAGGACTGGGGGGCGCGGGCCCCGGAGCCGACCAGCCCGACATCTCTGCCCAACGCCGCTCGGACGGTCGGCCCACCGTGCGGTGCGAGCTCTCGGTGCGCCCAGCGTTTCGGCGGGATTGGACTTTCGACGTAGGCGAAGGTCACCGATCAGCCGATGTGTCCGTCCCACCGATCCCCTACGGTGGTTGCGCCATGCAGAGCCTCGATCTGTCTGCCGTCCCCTACGTCGATCTCCACGCCAGCCTGGTCACCTTCTGCTCTTGGTGCCGCCACTCAGAGTTCGTGCACAGCGACCGCGAAGCGGAAGGCTGCCTGTTCAGCGAGTGCGAATGCCCTCGATCCTTCCCCTTGCTCGAAAGGACGGATCGCTGAGCCGGAGGTTGTTGCGAGCGGGCCGGTAGGAATCGCGAACCCATGGTCGACACAGGCGATCTGAGACATGGGACTCGAACCGACATGGCGGTCATACTCACGGCGGACGACGTGGTTGCCAAGATGTGGGACGACTACGTGCACCGGTTCGGAGCCGAGGCATACGTCATGGCGAGATACATCTCCACGCTGCCGGCAGTGCCGACCGACGACGACGGCCTCGATATCGCCCCGAGGCCGTCCGTGAGTCCTGCCTAACTGCTCGCTCTCTTCAAGGCATGTGCGAACCACTCTGACGGGCGATGTCCATCTGTGGGAACGCGGTCAGGTGCTCCGCGTGTGTTCGCCTGGTGAGAGGGACGAAGGCGTCCGGCGTCGTTCCCGCTCGCGCCGTCTCTTGAAGGCCCACGCGGAGGCGCCCCCGAGGACGGATCCTGTGAGGAGCCCGAAGGACCCGGCGACGACTCCCGAAGCGGCTTGCTCGATCCCATACATGGCGCCCGCCTCGGGACCGGGACCGGTGGCAACCCCCACCGCGAAGCCAACGATGGTCCCCAAGAAGGGCCGGATCGATCCCGCGACCACGTTGGGGAGGATCATGTTCGACACGCTGGCCAGGGAAGTGGGAGCGGCTCTCCGGCGCGCTCGCGAGGCGCGGAACCTCTCGCTGCGTGAGGCGGCGCTGACGTGGTACAACGGGTGGAGGGTCCGCCGTCCGATCGGATCGATGTTCGAACAGTGAAGAGCATGGGCGGCGTCGAAGCGGCGATCTTGGACGGCTTCATCCGTAACGTCTCCATCCTCCGCGATCAAGAACCGGCCGACACCATCTCCCTCCGGGAAGG
>JBAVEY010000403.1:0-4960 GCA_049587975.1 Actinomycetota bacterium
GGCCAGGCCCTTCTCGGCCTGGCGCTTGGTGATCGCCGCGGTCAGGGTGGTCTTGCCGTGGTCGATGTGGCCCATCGTCCCGATGTTCACGTGCGGCTTCGTGCGCTCGAACTTCTTCTTGCCCATCTCGTGTGCTCCTCCGACCGTCGTTCGCTCTCGCTGGTTCCGGGGACCGACTCGTAGCGGGGGCGGGAATCGAACCCGCGACACAGCGATTATGAGCCGCTTGCTCTGCCTCTGAGCTACCCCGCCCCGGTGAGCACGCAAGTCTACCGGCCGCCGGCAGCCCCGCCACCCCTGACCTGCGGTTTCCACCTTCGGACGCCCTGGACGTCGAGCCGGAGAGGGGACTCGAACCCCTGACCCCCTCCTTACCATGGAGGTGCTCTGCCGACTGAGCTACTCCGGCCTGTTGCTCGGCGCGCGGGTCATGATACCGGGGGCCGATCGGACCACCGACCCGTGGGACGATGACGGGGATGCGCCTGTCCGCCCTCCTGCTCCTGGTCGCCGTCGCGTGCGGATCCACAGGGACCTCCGGCCCGTACGAGCCGGCCGAGCTCTCGATCCGGACCTCGGCCGGTGCCGTCTCGCTCGACGTGCAGGTCGCGGACACGCCGACCGAACGCCAGACCGGGCTCATGGGGCGCGAGAGCCTTTCCCCATACGACGGCATGGCGTTCGTCTGGGACGAGCCGGTCGAGAGCTCCTTCTGGATGAAGGACACGCTGATCCCGCTCTCGATCGCCTTCTGGGACGAGGATGGCCGGATCATCTCGATCCTCGACATGGACCTCTGCGCCAAAGACCCATGCCCGTCCTACGGCCCCGAGGAGCCGTTCATCGGCGCCGTCGAGGTCAGACAGGGGGCGCTCGCACGGCGCGGCGTGGCCGTCGGCGACCAGGTCGAGCTCGTGGCCGCGAACGCATGAACGAGGACTGCCTCCTCTGCCGCGCCGAGCGGGTGACCGACTGGCACTTCGAGGACGGGGAGTGCTGGGTCACCGACTGCATGGTGTGCCGGACGCCGATGATCGTGTGGCGCCCCCACGGCCTTCCCGAACCCGAGCTCGAGTCCCGGCTCCTCGCGCGCCTGGAGCGCATCGCGGCCGAACGCTACCCCGACGGATTCTGGATCGACCCCGAGCGACGCCGGATCCCCGACCACTGGCACGCGCACGCACGACCGGCCGACGGGTTCTTCGATCCGGCCAGCGATCTCTACGGCCGCTTCGGTTGATCCTCTACCCGATCGACCACCCAGACCCGCCAACCCCATCCCCACGATCGCGTCCCTACTCGGACGGGTGACCTGGGTGGCGCCCGTCAACCTGGCCGGCCTACGGCGCTCGCGGGCGAGCAGACACTAGAGTGCCCCGCGTGACGGTCGACGCGACGAACGAGCAGATCGCGAAGGGCGCCGGCGCCGTGCTCCTCACCTTGTGCGCCGGCCAGTTCCTGATGGCCCTCGACAGCTCGGTCATGAACGTCTCGATCGCGACGGTTGCCGATGATCTCGACACCACCGTCACCGGCATCCAGACCGCGATCGTCCTCTACACGCTGGTGATGGCGATGCTGATGGTCACCGGCGGGAAGATCGGGTCGATCATCGGCCGCAAGCGCGCCTTCGCGATCGGGCTCGTGATCTACTGCTCCGGTTCTCTGACGACCGCACTGTCGCCCAACCTCGGGGTGCTGATCTTCGGTTGGTCGATCCTGGAAGGGATCGGGGCGGCGCTGATCATGCCCGCGATCGTCGCGCTCGTCGCCGGGAACTTCCCACCCTCCGGAAGGCCACGCGCCTACGGGCTGGTGGGAGCGGCCGGAGCGATGGCGATCGCCGTCGGACCGCTGATCGGCGGGCTGGCGACGACCTACGCATCGTGGCGATGGGTCTTCGCCGGCGAGGTGATCGTCGGGGCGGGGATCCTGCTCCTCGCTCGCCGGATGGCCGACACGCCCGTCGAGGAGCGCCCCCACCTGGACCTGCTCGGCTCGCTGCTCTGGGCGCTCGGCATGGGGCTCGTCGTCTTCGGCGTGCTCTTCTCCTCCGAGTGGGGAGCGATCTTGCCGAAGGAGGACGGACCGTCGATCCTCGGGATGTCCCCCGTCGTCTGGCTGATCCTCGGCGGGCTCGTCACGCTCCGGCTGTTCATGGTGCACATCCGCCGACTGGACGCAGCGGGCGCCGAGCCCCTCATCACGCCCTCGCTGCTCCGGAACCGTCAGATGGACGGCGGGCTCCTGATGTTCTTCTTCCAGTTCGTCGTGATGATGGGGATCTTCTTCGTGATCCCGCTGTACCTGTCGGTGGCCCTCGGCCTCTCGGCGATCGACACCGGGATCAAGATCACGCCGCTGTCGATCACGATGCTCCTGGCTGCGGCGGGCGTCCCCAAGTTCTTCCCTTCGGCCTCGCCTCGTCGGGTGGTCGAGGTCGGGCTCGTGGCGGTGGTGATCGGGATCGTGGTGCTCTTCAGCGCGCTGGACGTCGGCGCGAGCGCCAGCATCGTGACCGTCCCACTGCTGTTGATCGGGCTGGGGTTCGGCGGCCTCGCTTCGCAACTCGGGGCCGTCACCGTCTCGGCGGTCCCCGACGACCAGAGCCCCGAGGTCGGCGGGCTCCAGAACACGGCCACCCAGTTCGGTGCATCGATCGGCACCGCGCTGGCCGGCGCGGTCCTGATCACCTCGTTGACGGCCTCCTTCCTGTCGGGCATCGCCGAGAACCCAGACGTTCCGCCACAGGTCAGTTCACAGGCGACCGTGGAACTCGCGAGCGGTGTTCCCTTCATCTCCGACGCCGCCCTCGAGACGGCGCTCGAGGAGGCGGGAGCCACCCCCGCGGTCACCCAGGCCGTCGTCGATGAGAACGAGCAGGCCCGGTTGGACGGCCTCCGTGCCGCGCTGGCGCTCCTGGCGCTCATCGCCGTGGTCGCGCTGTTCTTCACGAGACGGATCCCGCAGCACCAGCCCGGCGCCGCCCCGGCGAGCGGATCGCCGTAGCGGCCCCGCCGCACGTGGCCGGTCGCCATCCCGAAACGAGCGATCCGACACCCACACACGCACTGCGAGCCGGCGCGTACCCCCGAGCGAAGCAGGGAGGATCGGACCGCCTTAGGTCGCGAAGTAGCTTGCCCGCTCGCCCTGGGCGGCCGCGTCGGCGGGACGGCGCCAGTCCGACTTGACCCGCCAGATGATGTACGTGAACCCGCCGATCGGGATCTGGATCCCGTACGTGAGCGCGCGGAACAGCAGGACCGCCGCAACGATCGCGGCCTCCTCCTGTCCGCTGAACGCCGTGAGCCCCCCGATGTACCCGAGGTCGATCAGCCCGACCCCCCCTGGGGTGATCGGCACCGCCGAGAGGAGCCGCGAGAAGGCGTAGACGGCGAACGCCTCGGCGGTGGAGACCTCCTGTTCGGAGACGCCCAGGCTCCGCAACGACAGGAGCAAGACGAAGAACAGCGCGACCTGACTGAGCACCGTCGTCCAGCTCAGGCGGAACCACCGGTGTTCGACCAACACGATGGTGTCGCGCCGGAAGCGTGCCGCGCCCTCGCCCCAAGTCGTGATCGGCGGCTTGTGACGGAGGTGTCGGAACCACGACGCGATGCGACCCAGCCGGTTCCCGATCCTCATCGCGAACTCTTCGCTCCGGAACAGCGCGGTGAACAGGCCGACCGCCACGCCAAGCACGATGACACCGAAGGTCGCCGCCAAGATGTAGGTGGTCGTGAGATGGCCGCTGAGCGCAAGGAACACGAGCGCCAGCATCGGCAGGGCAAGCTTGGTGAAGATGTTCCAGATGCCGGTTACCCCGACGTACAGCGCCACGCTCGTGCCGCTGAATCCCCAGGAGTCGAGGATCGCATACGTCAGGCCGATGGCGATCGCGCCACCGGCCGGAAGGGTGTTCGCGACCGAGGTTGTCGTCTGCGTGAGCACGGCGGCCTTGCCGATCCCCAGGCCGGGCAGGGCCGCCTGATTCGCCCACCAGTAGGTCACGAGATTGAAGACCGTCGCGGCGACGAGGGACCACGTCTCGATCGGTGTGAGGGTCTTGATCGCCGCCCACACGTCCCGGTAGTCCGCGAACTTCGGGATCGCCCACCAGAAGATGGCGACCACGATGACGACGGAGATCACATAGCCGACGATCCGCTTCCACCCGAGAGGTTTGCGGATCTGCTCGCCCGTCTGAGCCGATGCCATCTCCGGAGCTTACCCGGCTGGGCCGCTCGACTCAGGCTCTGCGCGGTCGGCAACAGCTGTCGTTGGGCCCGAACCGGCGGCTCGCGCCTACCCCTTCGAACGATCTAGATGATGTGCGCGTTCCGCGCGCCTGATCGGTCACCAGCTCGCGCAGGTCTGGGAGTCCCGAGGACGAACAGGCGATCCTCGAACATCCGCTCATGGGAGGAGGAGGATTCGAACCTCCGTAGGCTACGCCGGCGATCTTACAGGTCGGCGATGCACGTTCTACCGGCGTCGAGCAGAGTCGCCCTGGAGAGCGTTCCGGCAGGTCAGCAGAAGTGCACTGGCCACCAGCGCATACTCGAGTGAACCCGACTGCGGCGGTAGCTGGCGGCACAGTGGCGGCACGAGGTGGTATGAGACCCGACGAGCTTGAGCGCCGTCTACGAGCCCGTCTCGACGCCCTCGGCCCCGCTCCCCGAGCCGAGCTGCTCCACGTGCTGATGCTCCCCGACTTCGCCCGCGCCGACGCGATCGGCTCCTACTACGGCAACCCGGCGACCCGAACCATCGCCGAGCTGTTGATCGACTGCGAGGAGGACCGGACGCTCCCGGGCGGTTCTCGTCGGGATGCTGCGCGAGGAAGGGACGCGTCAAGGATAGCTAGGAGCGTGCGCACGCGGTGGCTCAGGACCAGAGCTACTGCGTTTGGATGAGGTCAAGGTTTCGCCAGGCGAGTTACGTTGGCCAGGTCGTTCGC